>NZ_BAAAKZ010000003.1:642978-884048 GCF_039528015.1 Leucobacter albus
GACCGCGGGTTTGCGCCAACGGCCGCGACGATCGAGGCGTCGGGAATGAGCCGGCCTGGGGCGATGTCGCTGCTGCGCGCGAGCTCGTCTCGGGCATGCCACAGCTCGCGGGTCATCGCGAGCTGCCGTGGCGAGCGCATGCGGTTGCCGCCGGTCAGCTTGCGCCATGGCTCTGCGGCCTTGGGCTTCGGCGGGCGCACCCGTACGGCGGCGAACTCCTGGTCGGCGAACTCGAGCTTGCCGGCGGCCTCGAGCCTGGTGGCGACGGCATCGCGCAGATCGGGCAGCAGCGCTACGTCGAGCGCGGCGTACTCGAGCCAGGCCTCGGGCAGTGGGCGCGTTGACCAGTCAGACGCGGAGTGCGCCTTCGCGAGTTCGATGCCGAGCAGCTCCGCGGTGACAGCCCCGAGCCCGACGCGCTCGAGGCCGAGCAGGCGCGAGCCGAGCTCGGTGTCGAACAGTCGCGCGGGAACGAGGCCGAGCTCGGCGAGGCTCGGCAGGTCTTGATCTGCGGCGTGCAGCACCCACTCATCGCCCGCGAGGGTCTCCGCGAGCGGCGCGAAATCGGTCATGCCAACGGGGTCGATGAGAAACGTGCCAGCCCCCCGCCTGAAGACCTGCACGAGGTAGGCGCGATTGCTGTATTTGAACCCCGATGCGCGCTCGGTGTCGACGCCGAAGGGGCCGTCGCCCGCGGCGAGGAGTTCGCTCGCCGCGCGCAGCTCGCTATCGGTAGTGATCATCGACCAGGAGTCGCTTGTCATTGAGCCTCGGCCTGACGTTTCGCGCGTGCGCGCTGATGCGTGAGTGATGCGACACCCTCCTCGTGGGGCAGCCCGGCAAGCAGGCAGAGTAGTTCGGCCCACGCCTCAAAGTGGGCCGTAAAGTCTTCGCCGCGAGGCGTCCATGACGCGCGGAGTTCGATCTGGGCGCCGTCGCCGCGCGTGGCGATCGCCCCGAAGCTGCTTGACAGCACCTTGGTCGCGGTGCCCGAGATATAGCCGAACTGAGCCCCGCGCGACTCGAGCGCGTCGATGAGCCACGACCACGCGACGTCGGAGATAAACGGGTCGACCCCGATCTCGAGCTCGAGCGGTGCCTGCGCGTAGCAGACGATGCGGAAGTGGCCGCCCCACTCCTCGGCGGAGTCTGGGTCGTGCATGAGCACGAAGCGGCCGGCGCCTGCGGGGGAGTCGAGTACCGGTTCCTTGTCTGCGCCAGTGCCCTCGCGCACGCCGGCGGCGAATGCGACCGAGTGTGGCGCGATGCGCTCTGGCGGGGCTATTTCGCGGGCAGCGAGATCTGCGCGGAGCGTGACGCTTCGGAGCGCCTGAGCTGCGCTGGCGAAGTCGGCGGGAACAGCCGTTGACGGTGTGGGCACAACCGAAGACTAGAGTTCTGTGTGTGCCCGAACGCGCAGCCACGCCGGGCCAGCCAAAATACACGCCACGGCCGAGACGGAGTTTGCAGTGAGTACGACACGGACGTTGGCGATCGCGGGGGCGTGCGCCGTCTCTGCGGTGGCCGCAGTTGCGGGCGCCGGTCTCGCCCTCGGCGCTCAGCTGGCGCGGCTGTCGGTGCGGGTGGATCGCGGCCTCGAGCGCCCGGTTGAGGTGCGGCGGCTCGCGGCCGGTGAGGTCGCGGGCGTCTGGATTCGCGGCGGCGGCGCAGCGGGTCAGGGGCCGCAGTCGCTACTGTTCGACGCGCCGCACGAGGTGCCGGGGCTCGGCCGTGGTGCGCAGGCGAGCGGGCACGCGCGACTCGGCCCGGTCATCGCGCGCTCGGGAGACGAAGTGCTGCGCAGGGTCGTCAAAGTCGATCGCGGCACGCTCGTGCCTGGCGCCCGCGGCCGCATGGTCGGCTGGTGGTACACGTCGCCAGCCGAGCTTGGCTACCGCGTCGAGGAGATCACGTACACCTCGGAGGCCGGAGAGTTCGAGGGGTGGATCGTGCACCCGAAGCGGGCGAAGAAGAGGCGCTGGGCGATCCACATGCACGGACGCGGTGCCGACCCCGCTGAGACTCTCAGGGGCATCGCGCCGTTCGCCAGGGCCGGCGTCACGAGCCTCATCATCAGCTACCGCAACGACCGCGGCGGCCCAGCTGGCCGCAACGGGCGATACGGCATGGGTATCTCGGAGAGCCGCGACCTCGACGCCGCAATCGCCGAGGCGAGGGCCCGCGGCGCGGAGCGGGTCACCCTCATGGGGTGGTCGATGGGCGGCACGGCGAGCCTCGTGAGCGTCGCCCGCGGCACTCACCGCGACGTCATCGACGGCGTAGTGCTCGATTCTCCCGGCGCAGATTGGCCTGGAATCTTGCGCGACAAGGCCGCGCAGCGGCGCGTGCCGCAGTGGGTCGCCGATCTCGGCATGCGGTTGCTCGAACGCGGGGTTGTCGCCTCGGGTGAGCCGGGTGGCATCGATTTCGACTCGCTGCGACCCGAGCGGCTCGCCCGCGGCATCGACGTGCCTGTGCTCGTACTCGCGAGCCCGAACGACCGGTTCGTGCCCTGGCACGGCTCGCAGGTGCTCGCAGCCGAGCGGCCCGATCTCGTGCAGTTTGTCAGCATCCCGGGCGCCGGCCACGTGCGGCTATGGAACGCCGACCCCGACACGTGGGAGCAGCGCGTGCACACCTTTGTCGCCGCCCTCCCGAGGCCGGGCTGGCGCGGGCAGTAGACTGGTGCGGATGTCTGCTACCGAATCTCACAGCTCCGCTCGCCTCATCGACCGCCACCCGCGGATCTCGGGCACCGAGCTCGTGGCCACCCTCGTGCCCCCGCCCCAGTTTGCCTCGGCGAGCTTCGACTCCTACGTGCCAGACGCGAACTACGCGTCGCAGGCAGAGGCCCGGGACCTGCTGCGCAACTTTGTTTCGCCAAAGGGCAGTGCGGCCGCGAAGGGCGGATTTTTTGGCTTCGGGCGCAAGAAGGCCGAGCCCACACCGGCCGCCTCGCAGAAACCAGGCGTGTACCTCGACGGCGGCTTCGGCGTCGGTAAGACCCACCTGCTGGCCGCTGCCTGGCATGCGCAGCAGGGCCGCAAGTACTTCGGCACCTTTATCGAGTACACCGCGCTCGTCGGCGCCCTCGGCTACGCGGGCGCTGTGAGCGTGCTGCAGGGAGCGAAGCTCATCTGCATCGACGAGTTTGAGCTCGACGACCCGGGCGACACGATGCTCATGACGCGGCTGATTGGCGACCTCACTAAGACAGGCTCGAAGTTCATCGCGACCTCGAACACGCCGCCTAACGCGCTCGGAGAGGGCCGCTTCGCCGCGGCAGACTTCATGCGCGAGATTCAGGCGATGGCTGACCGGTTCACGACGATCCGCATCGACGGCGTCGACTACCGCCAGCGCGACCTCGAGGGCGAGGCCGTTGTGCTCAGCGACGAGGCCTACCAGTTCGCGCTCGCAGACGCCGCATCGTCTGGGGTGCGCATGACCGATGACGGCTTCGACGAGTTGATCGCGCACCTCGCGACGGTGCACCCGTCGAGCTACATCGGGCTGCTCGACGGCGTGCAGACGATCGGCCTGCGTGGCGTGCACGAGCTCACCGATCAGTCGGCCGCGCTCAGATTTGTTGCCTTCGTCGACCGGGTGTATGATGCGCAGATTCCGATTCGCTCGACGGGCCTGGCGCTCACCGAGATCTTCGGCGGCGGCATGATCGATGGCGGCTACCGCAAGAAGTACCAGCGCTGCCAGTCGCGGCTGAACGCCCTCACCTCGCACGAAATCGGCTAGTCATGGCGAATTCGAACCTGTGGTACCAGGTCGGGGTGGCGCTTCGAAAGCTGCTTGGCCTCGATGGCCGTGCAGGCGGGTCGGGGCAGAGCGCGTCGCGGGGCGGATCGCCGAGGCCCGGCGCGCAGCCAGCGCTGAAGCAGTCGCCCGCGCCGAAGCCCTCACCGACGTCGCCGGAGCGCCAGGGGGCACGGCCCGGCGGGCGTGGCTCGCGGGGCGCCGACTACGCAGAGAGCCCCGGCCAGTTCGGGGCGGGGGCTACCCGCGATGTGCAAGCGAGCGAGCTGCGCGGCGCCACGCTCGAATACTCGCCGAACATGGACGGCGACCCCGACCCAGGCGAGATCGTGTGGACGTGGGTGCCTTACGTCGAAAACGACGGCCGTGGCAAGGACAGGCCGGTGCTCATCATCGGCCGCATCGACGCGACCGCGGTGTTCGGGTGCTACGTCAGCACCAAGTACCACCGCGATTTCATCTCGATTGGCAGCGGCCCGTGGGACTCGCAGGGGCGCGAGAGCTTCGTCTCGCCCGAGCGAATCTTGCGCGTCACCCACGCGGGCATGCGGCGCGAGGGCGCGACGGTCGCCCGAGAGCGCTTCAGCACCGCCGTGCGCGGGGTGCTGAAGCACCACGGGCTGAACTAGCCGCGCCCTTCCTGCGCCCGGTGCCGGGTGATGAAGCACGCGCACACCACGGCGGCGACAGTCACCGACCCGCCGACTGCGAACGCGAGCTGCGCGCCGGCGACCTGCGCCGCCGCGCCCGATACGCCCGAGAGCGACGCGCCGACGACGAGCGCCCCGATCAGCGCAGCGGTGCCGAGCGCGCCGGCGAGTTGCTGCAGCGTGTTGAGAATGGCGCTGCCGTGCCCGTAGAGCGGCATCGGGAGCGAGGTCATCGCGTGCGTCATCAGCGGCGTCTGCACGAGCGCCATGCCGGCCGAGAACGTCATGTGCATCGCGATGAGTCGGCCCGAGGTTGTATCTGGCCCAACCGTGCTGAGCCACCACTGGGCGGCGCAGACCACGAGTATGCCGGGAATGACGACGGGTTTTGGGCCGACCATGTCGTAGACCCTGCCAACAAGGGGGGAGAGCGCCCCCTGGGTGATGCCGCCCGGCAGCAGAATGAGGCCGGTTGCGAGCACGCTGAGGCCGAGCCCCGACTGGGCGTAGATCGGCAGCACGACGACCGTGCCGAGCATCACGCCGAAGGCGATCGTGAGCGCGGTCACCGAGAGCGTGAAATTTCGCTCCCGAAACGGTCGCAGGTCGAGCAGGGCGCGGTCGCCGTCGCGCTGCAGCCTGGTCTGGCGCAGCGCAAAGACGACGAGTGCGACCACGCCAACGGCGAGGGTGATCGGGGGCACGAGCGAGCCTGTTGCGAGGTCAGAGGCCGTCGATACCGCGGTGATCACGCCGCCGAACCCGAGCAGCGACAGCGCGACGGATGGCAGGTCGAGTGGGGCCTTGCGCCCGCCGCCGAGCGCCGGCATGAGGAACAGCCCGACGACGAGGGCGAGCGCGGCGATGGGCACCATGAGCCCGAACACCCAGCGCCAGCTCAGCGCCTCGATGACGGCGCCTGAGAGGGTCGGGCCGATCGCCGGGCCCACCGAGATGACAATGGAGTTCAGGCCCATGACGGTGCCGCGGTGTTGCGGGGCAACGAGCGTGAGTGTCGATGTCATCAGCAGCGGCATCACGATCGCGGTGCCACCTGCCTGAATGATGCGGGCAACGAGCATGACCCCAAAGTTTGGCGAGCACGCGGCGAGCGCGGTGCCGGCAATGAAGAGCAGCAGCGCGGTAATGAACAGCGCGCGCACGCTAAACCGGCCGAGTAGGTACCCGGTTGTGGGGATCACTACGGCCATGGTGAGGAGAAACCCGGTGGTGAGCCACTGGATCGTCGTCGCTCCAACGCCGAACTCCGCCATGAGCGGCGGCAGGGCGACGCTCAGTACCGTCTCGTTAAGAATCATCACGAAGGCGGAGACCGCGAGGATGGAGATCACGGCGGTCACGGTGCGTGCGGTCGGGGGCTCGGGTTGAGCGCGAGGCGGCAGGGGCATGCTGCCGGTGGTGGGTGAGGTCACGGAGATGTATCGCTTTCAGTCGGCTTCGTTCGGCCGACAGTAAATTGTGACACACAGTGCCATAATTTTGTGCGACTGGCCGAAACGCGATACGTTTTGGCGAGACCACTGCGGTGCGAGGGAGATGCAATGACAGACACGCGGGCGCTTGCCGACGAAGGCGGCCGACCCGAGGGCGTGCGCGAGCGCCGCAATCGCGAGTTGCGTCAGCGCATTCACCTCGCAGCGATCGAGCTCGGTGAGCCAGCAGGCATGGATGCGGTGACCGTCGCGGAGCTCGCCGCGGCCGCCGGAATATCGCGGCGAACGTTTTTCCGCCACTTTCGCAGCAAGGAAGACGCCGTGCTTGCGGGCCACGCGCGCTATCTCGCCGCGGCGCGCTCCCTGCCGATGCGAGCGAGCAACGTCACCGAAGCCCTTTCGGCAATCGAGCGTGTTGGCGATGTGGTGCTCGAGCACGAGGGGCAGCCCGAGCTCGCCGAACATCGCAGGGTCAACGCGATGATTCAGCGAGACCAGGCGATCCGCACCCACGCGGTCGTGCAGGATCGCCTGATCGCCGACGTCTTCCGCGATCGACTGCGCGAGCTGCTCCCGCACGAACCAGTGCCAGCCCTCGAATTCGTTGCAGATCTCGGGGTTGCGGTGTGGCGGCACGGGTGGGTGCGCTGGAGCGCGCAGCAAGACGCGGCGACCGCTGAGAGCCCTGTGGAGAGTCACCGAGCCGCGCGCCAGCTGTTCCGCGCGGTTGCCGCGAGCGCCACCCGCTGAGCCGGCGGTGCTGCGTCTGAGTTGCGGATCCGCCGCGCACCGATCGGGGGCCCGCCGCAGCGCGGCTACAACCCGAGAATTGCGCGTGCGATCAGGAAGTAGA
The DNA here is from genome assembly GCF_039528015.1 of Leucobacter albus. Lineage (NCBI taxonomy): Bacteria > Bacillati > Actinomycetota > Actinomycetes > Micrococcales > Microbacteriaceae > Leucobacter > Leucobacter albus. The sequence goes on from NZ_BAAAKZ010000003.1 coordinate 649,707, forward strand.
TGATCAGGCCGCTCGCGTCGACGAACGTCGAAATGAACGGGTTGGAGAAGACCGCTGGGTCGACCTTCACCCACCTCGCTATGAGCGGCATGATGCCGCCGATCGTCGCCGCAACGGTGCAGATCGCGACGAGGGTGAGGCCAATGACGAGGCCGATATCCCAGCTGTACACGAGCCCGGCAATGGTGAAGCCGAGGGTGCCGAGGAGCAGGCCGAGGAGCAGCCCGACCCGCGCCTCGCGCCCGAGCACCCTGGCGATATCTCGCGCCTTGACGTCTCCGAGCGCGAGCGCGCGGGTGACCGTGGTTGCGGCCTGGTTGCCGGTGTTGCCGCCGGTGCCAATGAGCAGCGGAACGAACAGCGCGAGCACGGTCACCTCGGCGAGCGTGCCCTCGAACACGTCGAGCACCTGCACGGTGAGCGTCGCGCCGACCGCGAGCACCAGCAACCACACGACGCGCGAGCGCACCAGCTGCATGATCGGGGTGGCGAAATAGGGCCTGCGCAGCGGCTCGACACCGCCCTGGCGCGCAGAGTCCTCGCTCTCTTCGTGCTCGATGATGCGCATCGCATCGTCGAACGTCAGCAGGCCAACGAGTCGCCGCTCGCGGTCAACAACGGGCAGCGCGACAAACCCGGCCTCGGTGAGCTTGCGCGCAGCGCGCTCCGCGTCTTCGCTGGCCGGCACGCTCTGGGCCTCGCTCATGATCGTGGCGATGATGGTGTGGGGCTCAGCGGCAATGAGGTCGCGCAGGCTGACGACGCCGGCGACGTGCCGCGCATCGTCGAGCACGGGGAGCATGTAGATTGTCTCGGCGTCGTCGATGCGGTCGCGCAGCCGCACCATGGTGTCGGCGACGGTGTAGTCCATGCGCGTTGTGACGTACTCGGGCGTCATGCGGCGCCCGACCGAGTCTTGCGGGTAGCCGAGCACGACGCCGGTGAGGCGCCGCTCGCGCTCAGACAGGCCGTGGAGCAGCTTCGGAGCCAGCGTGGCAGGGAGCTCGTCGAGCAGCCAGACGCGGTCGTCGGGGTCGAGGCCCTCGAAGATCTCGGCCACCTCGGCGTCGCGGAGCCCGCGAACGAGGTCACTCTGCACCGACGGGTCGAGGGCCTCGAACACCTCGAGCGCCTCGTCTTTGTGGAGCAGGCGGAACACGATTGCGCGCTGCTTTGCGGTGAGGCGCTCGAGCACGAGGACAACATCGTCTGGCGACGTGTCTTGGAGCGTGTTGCCAAGGTCTTTGAGGTCTTCGTCGGCGAGCGCGCGCAGCACCCGGTTCTCGAGTTCTCGCTGGTGAGTCGTCTGGTTCACCGCACAGCCCCTTCCTAGGAGATGGTTCAGGTGCTGGGAGCCCGCGGTGCCGGGGGAGTTGGCCCACGGTCAGGCGCTTCAACGCTACCAGAGCGCACTGCGATCGCTGTTGGTAGGCCGCGCCGGGGCTGAGCAGTCGCTGCGGTCGAGCATGACATCGACCGGGCGTCTCCCAAGGTTTACATAGCCGCCACACATTAACTCTTGTTGTGCGGGGATTCGCGGTGCATAATGCAATCAGTGCGCCGAAGTGCTCGGTGCCGCATCGGGAAGGAGCCACTCATGGCGAACGAAGATTTGGGCAAGCAGGCGGCCGACGCGGCCGCAAAGGCGAAGGATTTTGTCACCGAGAACGCCGGCAAGGCCAAGGAGTTCGTCGAGCAGAACGCCGACAAGGTCAAGGAGGCGCTGCAGAGCGACCAGGCCGAAGAGGTCAGCGACAAGGTGCTCGGCTCGCTCGCAGACTTCGCCAACAAGGTCACCGGCGGTAACCACGCAGACAAGGTCGAGGAGATCAAGCAGAAGCTTGACGACTCCTTCGGCAACGAGAAGTAACACCTGCCTCGCGCTCAGACCGCCGCGCAGTCGTGTCGGTCTGGGCGATTACTCCGGCGGCGCTCAGTCGAGCGTCGCCGGATCTGTGTTTGCGCCACAGTTGATGACCGCGATGCGCTGCCCCGCCCTCGGCCGGTACTCGCCGCACGAGAGCGCGGCGTAGGCCGCGGCGGCGCCGGTTTCTGAAGGCACCCGGTAGTCGCGCCAGAGCTCGCGTCGCGCCGCGACGATGGCCGCGTCGTCGACGAGCACGCTGAAAGGCGCTCGAGCCTCGGCCGCGGCCCAACCAAGGCCCCCGATGCGACGCGCGCCGAGCGAGTCTGCCGCGACACCCGAGACCGCAACGTCGACAGGTTTGCCTGCCGCGAGCGCGGCGCTGAGCGTCGGAATTGAGCTGGGCTCGACGGCCACGACATCGACGTCGTGCGCTGCTGCAACGGCCTCGATGCCCGCAAACAGGCCACCACCGCCGACGGCGACCACGATCGTGTCGAGGCCGGGGAGCTGCTCGAGAAGCTCCAGAGCGATGACCCCGGCCCCGGCGGCGATCTCCGGCTGATCGTATGCGTGGCAGAACAGTGCGCCAGTGCGGTCTTGGTGCTCGATGGCGGCGGCGTACGCCTCCGCGTACTCCGTGCCAACCTGCTCGACCGTTGCGCCGTAGTTCCGGAGCCGGGCAACCTTCACTGCGGGGGCCGACTCTGGCACAAACACCGTTGCTGGCACCCCGAGGTGCGCCGCCACAAAGGCGTTGGCGAGGCCGGCGTTGCCGCCCGAGGCGGCCACGATGCCGGTCTGCGCATCCAGCTCACCGCGCTCGCGCGCCGCGAGTTGCCGGTTGAACGCTCCGCGGGTCTTGAACACGCCGCAGTGCTGCATGTACTCGGCCTTCAACCACACCTCCGCTCCACCACTGGCATCGAACTCGATCAGGGGAGTGCGGCGGGTGCGGCCCGCGATCCGATCACGCGCAGCCTCGACATCGGGGAGTGTGAGCATGTGGTGATCCTTCCGCTGCGTGAGGAGGGCTTCGCCGCGCCCTCCTGCAACTCTAACGCCACGCTACCGACGAATCGGCGCCCCAAACGTCGTTGTCGCGTGATCAGCAGGCAAGCTCAGCGCAATCGCGCTGCTCCACGCAGGGGAGCCGGGTCAGCGTTGCTGCCTCGGAAAGAGGAACAGCGCGACTCCGCCGACTGCTCCCGCCATGATGAGTGCCGAGGCGGCGTTGTCGAACGACAGCCAGGCAATCGGCAGTATGAAGGCGAAGCCAATAGCTCCGGCCCACCAGTTCGGTCGTTTGTTGTCTCGCTCTGCCATAAGCCCTACGCTAACAAGCTGTGACTGCGACCCGCTTCCCCCATGCGGCGGAGATGCGGTCGCGATGGAGAAGCAGCGAGCACGTACACCCGCCGGGGGCGTCGAGAAGGTGCCGTGCGCACGGGAGCTTCCGGGTGGAGCTCAGGGCCCATCTCCCGCGCAGCAAGGCCGTCTTCACCATACCCTTGCGCCACTCGGAACAGCCGCGCTGGGGCCCCAGGCGCCACGCGAAGCGGTGTCGCTTCGGAACGCCCCGTGCATCCGACACAGGGCGGGGACGCCCCAGTTGAGTACTTTTCGGGTGCGGATAGCGTCGAGGGGGATGTTGGTGGGCATGTAGCGGCGCAGGAATGCACGGGTGTGGGCGCTGAGGGGCCAGACTTGGCGGATCATGACGGGGTTTCCTCTCACATGCACGACGGATCGTCGAAGGCGTGCGTGTGTGAGTGGCCTCGCGGCCTGTCCCGAGGAGCGTCGTATCAAGGAGAAATGCGCCTTATCCACCAAGATGCGACGCGCCGGGGAGGTGCGCAAGAGCACCACGTCACAGGCCCCGGCTTGACCCCTTTCACCGAGGTGTCCGCGAAGAATCGTCTTACCCCCTACAGGCACTAGAACCCATGCGATGGAGTACTGATCCGCAGCAGACACACTGCCAAGACGTGCGAGTTCGCCGTGTTTCTACATGCCTGCCCATTCTGCGCGCGCATGGGGTCGCGCATGGTGACCAAAGCATGCCGCACCCACTCGAGCAGCCGTTTTGTGCAGTGAACGGGTCGAGCTGAGCGCTTCTCCACCGGTGGGTAGCTGCGCAAGGGCGGGAGCCTGCCGCGCAGCGCAGATAGGGCCGAAGGCCGCAACCGCGCCCTGCGACGGTGAGGAAGCGCGCCACGGGTGAAGGGCTCGATGTGGGCGTGAGCGCGCCGCGCACCTGCTGGCTATTCTCCGAACTTTCGTGAAACGATGCGCGTTGCAGCGAGCCCCAAGAGAGCGGCTGTGATTGCGACCAGCGCTGACCCCGCGAGCAGGTACGGCAACAGGAAGCCGACGAGCATCCCCATCGATGCGATGATGCCGAGTATCGCGAAAGCAGCGTTCACGATGATGCCGCTCCAGATTGCCCGCGTGACGACATTGCCGGTAGTGAGCGTGTGCTGGGCTGTGTTGTCTGAAGACTTGATTGCCGATGCCAGGCGAATGCTTGCTACTGCTCCGGGTATCAGCGCGATGAGTAGGGTTGCGGCAACGAAGGCGGGGAACATTCCTGTTGGCGCTTCGCCCCCAAATAAGTAGAAGAAGCTCGAGAGAAATACGATCACGGCCGACAAGGTTCCAGCAAGCAGCCCGAGTGGGTGCTCGATTTGCTCATCTGCGGCCACTGTGTCCTCCAACCCGAGGCTGGAGTGGGCGCCCTATCTCAAGGCTGACTGCAACCGGGTGCAGCTTGGTTCTCGGGCGATGCCAACTCATCATGTGTCCTAGGTTAGCTTGCCGAGCAGCAGGGCAGGCTCGGGCACCGCGGAAGGGTGTTGACCCAGAAAGCAGGGCTCTAGCTACGTGCAGTTTGGCCGGCAACCCGCGGGCAGAGGGCGACGCGACATCAACTCATTACTGCCGAGGGTCCCTTTTACACACTTCTTGTTCAATAGGCCCCGCCGAAAGCGCTTTCCCTAGAAACGAAAGAACCCCCGGCTTGACCAGGGGTTCTTGTGGTGGGCGATGCCAGACTCGAACTGACGACCTCTTCCGTGTGAAGGAAGCGCGCTACCAACTGCGCCAAACGCCCGCTCAGCTATTGCTGTTGCGACTCGATAAGCATACACACTGCGCCACGCGATCGCACATCGAGGCGCGCCGGGCGAGCCGCGAGGCGTGTGGTGGGCCGTGCCCGGTCGCGCCCGTTTCGCGATCAGGTTGCGTCGACCCGCTCCTGCGGCTCGGCGAGCGTGCTGTCGAGCACGTCGTTGAGCTCGAGGCTCACGTCGTTGAGCTCGACAAGCTGAGCGCGCAGGTCGTTGAACCGGTCTGTGTCGGCCTGAATCTCCCGGCGCACGGCATCGAGCCCCTCTTGGCGATCGAGCAGTTGCCCGCGAATCGAATCGAAGAGGGGTTTGTTGCCAGAGAACTCGTATTGCTCGTTGCGCAGCTTGAAGTCTGCCGCGTCGGCGTTGAACTGCTGCACGGCGATGTCGTAGTTCGCGCTGCGCTGTTCGATGTCGGCGCGGAGCGCCTCGAGCTCGGTGCTCAGGCGCTCGGCCTCTGCCGTAAGTTCGATGAAGACGCCGTGGTAGCCGTCGTACCAGTCGACGACAACTGACCGATCGGTAAACCACTTCGCGTAGTGCGACTCGAGTTCGGGGGAGAGCTCGCGCACCTCCGTGCCAAACACCGAGTGCAGCTCGTTGGCGAACGCGGGCTTTGAGAGCGACTCGTAGACGCTCATGCGCTGCTTGAACTCGGCATCGGTTGCTGCGAGGGCGTCGTACTCGGCGATGAGTTGCCGTGACACAGTCGCGCGGTCGTCTTGGCTCATGCGCGCCCAGCTTGCGTGCAGCAGTTCGTGAGCCGCTGTTGTCTCGACGACGCCGGTAAGGCGTTCGTCGGTGACCTCGAAGAGTCGAATGCGCCGATCGGCGTAGCAGCCGAGCACGTGCCCCTCTTCGGTGTGATCAACACCTGCGCACCAGCGGTTGAACACATCGCGCCCACCGATTGTGGGCTGCGAGGCGAGGAAGATGCGCTCGCCAGTCGGGTTGAGCTTGATCTCCTCTTGGATCTGCGCGATGCGGTCGGAGGGCTCGAAGCCGGCGGCCAGAAAGTGGTCTTGGATTGCGCCGCGATTGGAGTACGCGATGACTCCGCCGGCCGCAATAGCGAGCGTGAGCGCTACCGCGACCCCCTGCGCAATGCGCTTCCCTACACTTTTTGCCATACGGGCCATCGTATCTTTCGGGGCTGCAAAACCCCCTGGATCCCAGGTTTCATGCGGGTAACGATCGTTCGCCACGCCCGGATGTTACGGCCGAATTTGCGCCAGGGGGTCGAGCTGTATAAAGTTATCTACGTCGCCAAGCACGGCGGCGAAAATGCGGATGTGGCGCAGCTGGTAGCGCACAACCTTGCCAAGGTTGGGGTCGCGAGTTCGAATCTCGTCATCCGCTCTGAGGGGCCGAGAGTAATCTCGGCCGCTTTTGGTGGCAAACACTTACGGTGGCGTGGCCGAGAGGCGAGGCAGCGGCCTGCAAAGCCGTATACACGGGTTCGAATCCCGTCGCCACCTCGGGCACAACTGAATAGCCTTTCATTAGGCGCGATTGGCGCAGCGGTAGCGCGCTTCCCTGACACGGAAGAGGTCACTGGTTCGATCCCAGTATCGCGCACAGACAAAACCCCCGGCTTCTGCCGGGGGTTTTTGCGTTCTTCGGATCGGTGTCACGCCGCGCGCGGCACCCCGGCCTGCGTGGTCGTGTGCACGAGCTCTCCGGGCCCGCTGAGCAGCGCAAGCACCTGCGCAGGTGCGGCGCCGGCCGCTGCGAACGCGTGCGGCCGGGAGCCGGGGAATTCGAGCGCATCTCCCGGGCCCATGTGGAGCTCATGCGGCCCCATGCGCACCCTCAGGCGGCCCGAGAGCACGAAGATCCACTCGTGGCCGCCGTGCGCTCGCTGCTGGGGCAGTGGCGCGTTCGCTGGCAGCGCGATGCGAAAGGCGCGCAGCCCCGCTCGGCGTAGCGTGAGCGGGGTGGCCTTCTGGGAGTCGGGCGCGGCCTCGTCAGCCAACAGCTCGGCAGTGGGCTGGGCTCGCTCGGCAGAGTCGGAGACGGCAATAGGGGCGCCGATGAGGGCGCCGGGCGAGATGCCGAGCGCCAGGGCAATGCGCAACACGAGCTCAACCGTCGGTCGACGCTGACCCGATTCGAGTCGAGACAGCGTGCTCACCGACGCGCCCGTCAGCGCCGACAGTGCCGCAAGCGTAACGCCCCGCCGCTCCCTGAGTCGCCGCAGGGTGGCGGGGAGGCTCTGGATAGTCGCTCCGGCCGCGTGCTCAATGCTTGCGCGTCTGGGGTCCACGGGTGGGGCTCGCATTCTCTGGGGGTCGGCAGCAAGACGCGGGTGGCGACGCTGCACGAATCTATCGTCATGTTCACCTTAAACGATGGCAAGATAGTTTTGCTGAAGATATCCTATGCTGAGTGAGTGGCAACCGAACCGACACCCCTCCCGGCTCCGCGCACGATTGTTGAAATGTGTTTCGACAGCGCGGGCAGGGCCGATCTCGGGCTCGTTTACGGGGTGGCTGACGCGCTGGGCGTCGCTAACCAGCCCGTCAGGCTCGCCATTCGGCGGCTTGAATCCGCGGGCGAGGCGACTCAGCACGGCCGAGGGCGCGGGGGTGTGCTCGAGCGCACCGGCTCGAATCCCTTTCCAGACCCGGTTGCCGCGGGTCGGCTGCGCCGCGCGCGCGGACTTGCCGACGGCACCGTGACCTGGGATGGGAACTGGCGACTGACATCATTTTCGTTTCCCGACGAGCGGCGAGCCGACCGCGACGCGCTCCGGGCCGCGCTGACGCGGCTCGGCTGTGTGTTGCTCGCCCCTGGGCTGTATCTCTCGACGACGGATCCGCGTGCGCCGCTCAGCCACTACGCGCCGCCAGCGGTTCGGCGACTGGTGGGGGAGCTCATCGTGGCGGAGGTCACGAAGCTCGATGTTGCAGGGGTGAGCGATCCGGCGGCGCTGGTTGCTCGGCTGTGGAGCTTCGCCGAGGCTGGCGATGCCTACGCCATCGCCGATGCCGCCGTGCGGGCAGATGCCGGCCCGCACAGCGACATCGGGCGAATCGAGCACGCCGCCCGGGCGCTCCGGCTCGCCGAGCCGTTCGCCCGGGCGCTCGCACTCGATCCGCTACTGCCCCCCGAACTTGTTCCTGCGCGGTGGTCGACCCGAGCGATTCACGCCCGTTTTTCGGTTGCGTGGGATCGCTACGTCGAAACGGGCGGCGACCTCGAGCTCTACCGGCAGTTCAAGCGAGAGGTGTAGCTCCCGCGCGCTACTGCAGTCGCCGCACCCTGGCCGATCGGCGGTACCCGGCGAGCGCAGCACCCGCCACGGCGAGCAGCAGCGTGGCCGACACGATCGCGACCGTGTTCGCGGTCATGCCCGAGAGGGCAAGTGGGCCGTTCTCGGCGGCGCGGTTGCCCGGTTCGGGCCCCGTTTCGCCATCGCCCGGCGCGGGCGGGGTCTTCGTGTCGCCCGGGCCGTCGACAGCGCAGCTCTGGGCCGCGCAGTACTCGCTCGGCAACAGCACGGTTGAGTCGGTTGCGGGGCTCACGGTGACGGCCACAGTCTCGGCTCCAGGTGTGTTCTCGAGCACGAGCCAGGGAGAGGTCGGGTCTGACACCACTGTCGCGCCGGTCGCCGCGACGGTGTAGCCGGTGTCGTAGACGCGCTTGGGCACAAAGACAACGGTGCGCTCGCTCGAGCGGGCCTTGCCTGCTGCGGCCGTCGAGTACTCAAACTCCAGGGTGCGCGCCGCGCGGTCGTAGGCGTAGTCGCCGGGGATTCCCGCAACCGCCTGTGTGTAAGGAGTGATGAGCGCGTCGGCGACGTCGGGCTTTGCGTTGGCGTCAGAGGCCGCGGCGGTCTGGTCGAGCAAGAAACCAGACCCCGAGCAGCAAATCTCAGATTCCGCGTAGTACGACCACATCATCCACGACTGGGAGCGGGCGTTCGCCATGTCGACATCGATCGCGGCCTTGCTTGCGGGGCCGAAGCCTGCGAAGAACTCGTTGACGACAAACGGGGTCTGGTGCTTGGTCGCGAGCCGGTCGTCGTTGATGTACTGCTCGAGCTGCTGCTCGCCGAACGCGTAGTTGTGGCGCTCGATCGCTAGCGCAGGGTCGTCAAGCGCCCCCAGCAGCCGGGCGACGTTCTCGTTCGCATCTTGCCCCTGGGTGCCGGCAAACCAGAGGTCGCTCGCGACGTAGGCGATGCGGTCTTGGTCGACGTCGCGCACGGCGTCGAGCCACTTCTCGTAGAACGGAATGCGCTGTTCGGGAATGTGGTCGCACACCGGTTGCACGCAGTTGCCGTTCAGCGGTTCGTTCAGCGGCGAATAGCCCAGCAGGCCCTCTTGGTCGGCGGCAAACGCCTCCGCGACGTGTTTCCACGCCGCGACGAACTGGTCTTGCAGCCCGACGCCATTGGGCAGCTCCGCGTTCGTCCAGAACCTGTCCCAGGCGTGACGTTCGAGTGGGTTGTACTGCGCCTGCCACGAGTACTTGTCATCAGCGTCTTGAAACTCCTGCGTTGCTGCGACTCGCTCCCAGCTCGCCTCCATCGTCGGGTCGCTCGGTACGGCCCACTCGGGGAAGCCGTCGCCGTTGAACTGCTGCGCGAAAACATCGTTGTGGAAGTCGATCGTGTTCACGAACCCGTGCTGGGCGAGCATGCGGTTTGTGTCAACCATCTCTGCGATGTAGTCGTCGTCGTAGCGGTCGAGCTCCGGCTCTACAGCCTCGTACATCACGCCGAGGCGCATGCTGTTAAACCCCTGGTCGGCGAGCCACGAAGCGTCTGCCGCGCTAAATGGTGCCGGGGTGTAGGGCGCAAGCCTGTGCATGAGATTGAAGCCGTGGAACTGCGCGACCCGGCCAGTGCCGTCGACGAGCCACTTGCCGGCCGGCGTGATGGGCCCCTGTAGGCCAGATGGAATGCCAAACCGGGTGTCGCCGGCACTGGTTGCCGGTTCGGCAGCGCCAGCGGGCGTTCCGCCGAGCGCGAGCGCGACGGCCGCGAGCGCGGCGGTCGCGTAGGTGATGGGTTTCATAGCGGTACTCCTCATTGAGATGTGTGCGGCGGGTCGCCCCAGTCGGTGATTCGAAGGGGCTGACCCAGCCGCGCTAGATGCTATAGCGAATGATTGGGCGGGGGATAGGGCTCGCGCTGCTCTTTGTTGTTTTGGCAAACCCGGTGGTGGGGAGAGCGGCGTCGACTGCGCATTGGCGCACGAACGCGCCTGGGCGCGCGACGCGGCTCGATCCAGCACCACAAAGCGGGCTCACAGGCAAAGCGAAGCTTTAGCTTAGGGTCAGCCTCAAATTCACTAGCATTGCGGCCCGCGCCCTCATAAACTGTGGCTATCGGACACGCGTTGGAGTCGCCGCGCGGCCTGTCTAGACGGAGGATCGTGTATGAGAAGGGTCGTAACGATGCTCGGGCTGGCAACGTTGGCCGCGTTCGCGTGGGTCATGCCCGCGGCTGCGACCGCAACCCCTCCGCCCGCCTTTGCTGGCAAATACGTCATCGATGGCACGAGTGACGGCGTGATTGGCGGCGACGCCGAGCGGCTCGAGAACGAGGTTCGCGACTTCGCCGCGGAGCACGGAGTGCAGCTGTTCGTCGTCTACGTCGACAGCTTCGACAACCCCGCAGACCCAGAGGCGTGGGGTGCGGCAACGGCGCAGAAGAACTTTCTCGGCGACGACGGCGTGCTGTTGAGCGTTGCTGTCGAAGACCGGCTCTATGACCTGAACGCGCCGCAGGCGCTCATGAGCGACGAGCAGTACGACACGCTCGCGAGCGACTACGTTCGACCGGCGCTGAAGGCGAGCGACTGGAAGGGAGTTGTCGGCACGACCCTCACCGGAATCGAGAAAACGGTGCTCAACCCCGGTTCGAACGGCACGGGGGTTGCGGTCGCGGTGATCGGTGGTGTCGTCGTTGTTGGCGGTGTCGCCGCGGGGGTCGCCATCGCGCGCAAGAGGAAGAAGGAGCGAGAGGCTGCAGCGGGCGAGGCGCCGCTGACGATGGAAGAACTCGAAGCGAAGGCGAGCGCGCTGCTCGTTCGCGTCGACGACGATCTGCGCAGTAGCGAGCAAGAACTCGGATTCGCCGAGGCGCAGTTCGGCGCGGCGGCTGCGGCTCCCTTCGCCGAGGCGATCGCTGCCGCGAAGGAGCAGCTCACTGCCGCGTTCGCAAAGCGTCAGCTGCTCGACGACAGCGTGCCAGATACCGACGAGGATCGCCGCGCGTGGCTGACGGAGATCATCGAACGCTGCTCGGGGGCCAAAGCATCGCTCGACGCCCACACCGAGTCGTTCTCGCGGCTGCGCGAGGTCGAACAGCGGGGGCCTGAGGTGCTCGAGCAGCTACGCGCCCAGGAGCCTGTCGTCGCCCAGCAGCTCGTCGCCGCACGGGAGAGCGCAGCAGCACTGTCTGCGAGTTACGCGCCCGCGATCGTGGCGCAGCTCGACGCGAACCTGACTGAGGCCACTGGCAGGCTCCAGTTCGTGACGGAGTGCATCGAAGCTGCGACAGCGGAGCTCGCTGCCGGCGAGCCCTCGGCAGCAGCGGTGTCGCTGCGCGCGGGCGAAGCTGCGCTCGAACAAGCACGAACGCTGACACAGTCACCCGAGGTGTTGGCCGGCGAACTCGCTGAGAGCGCGAATCAGTTCGAGGCCGCTGCCGCAGATCTCCGGGGCGATCTGCAGGTCGCCTCCCAGCTCATCGGTTCGGCGAGCGAGCAGGATCGGCAGGCGCTCCAGCAGGCTGCCGACCGCGTCAGCGGGCTGCTTGCCAAGGGAACGCAGGGCGATCCGGTCGCCGCGCTGGCCGCTGCCGCAGCCGCCAACGTCGAGATCGACGCCGCGATCGGAACAGCGCGCGAGAACAGCGAGCGACTCCGGAGAGCAATTGCCGCGCGCGACGAGGCGCTCGTGCCCGCGCGCTCCGAGGTGCTCGCTGCGGAGCAGTTCATCGAGACGCGGCGCGGCGCGATCGGGGCGCAGGCGCGCACCCGACTCGCCGAGGCCAAACGGCAGTTGCAGCTCGCCGAGCAGGTCGCAGAGCAAGACCCGACGCGTTCGTACCAGGCCGCGCAGCAGGCGACGCAGTACGCGCGCGCGGCGTATCAGCTCGCCGTCAACGACGTGTCTGGCTGGGGCGGTGGCGGCGGCTACGGCGGGGGCGGTGGTGGCTACGGTGGCGGATCCGACGGCAGCTTCGGTGGTGCTGTGCTTGGCGGCATTCTCGGCGGGCTCCTCAGCGGCGGCGGAGGCGGCCGCTCGAGCGGCGGGTGGAGCGGCTCGAACGGCGGCTTCACCGGCGGCTGGGGTGGTGGCGGATCGATCGGCGGAGGCGGTGGCCTCGGCGGGGGAGGCAGGCGCGGTGGCGGCGGTCGGTTCTAGCCGGCGGAGCTGGCGCCAGCCCTGCTCGGCGGCGCGGTAGCTCGACGATCAACAAGACTTGTGGCCCGCACGGGCTCGCACAGACCTCCTCCGAGCTGATTCGGTGGAACACAGGAAAGGAAGCCAACATGGCAAAGCAATCCATCCTTGGCCGTATTGCACAGCTCGCCAAGGCAAACATCAACGCGCTGCTCGACTCCGCAGAAGACCCGGAGAAGATGCTTAATCAGATGGAGCGCGACTACAAGAACAGCATCGCCGACGCAGAGAGCTCGGTTGCGCAGACGATCGGCAATCTCCGCCTCATGGAGGCAGACCTCGAAGAGGATCGCAAGGCCGTCACCGAGTGGGGCACGAAGGCTGCCGCAGCATCAGCGCAGGCCGAAACGCTGCGGGCGTCTGGTGACGCGGCGGGCGCAGACAAGTTCGACAACCTCGCCCGCGTCGCACTGTCGAAGCAGATCTCGTTCGAGAAGGAGGTCGCGACGGCAGAGCCGAGCGTGACCGCGCAGCAGCAGGTCGTCGACCAGCTGAAGACGGGGCTGCAGACCATGCGCGAGAAGCTCGTGCAGCTGCAGGCGAAGCGCGACGAGCTCGTGGCGCGAGGCAAGGTTGCCGACGCGCAGTCGCAGGTGCAAGACGCGGTGAAGAACCTCGACGTGCTTGACCCGACGAGCGAGCTCGGCCGCTTCGAAGACAAGATCAAGCGCCAGGAGGCGATGGTTCGCGGCCAGGCCGAGCTCGCGGCCTCCACGCTCGACGCGCAGTTCAACGAGCTCGACGACCTGGGCTCGCTCAGCGAGGTCGACGCCCGCCTGCAGGCTCTGAAGCAGGGCGGCGCAGGCGCGTAACCCACCTGAGTCGGCCGTCGGCCGCTGCAACCCGATAGAATTACGGAGTCTTTATGTTGTCTCCGAAGGGATCTGCAGTGGCCGACGGCTTTTCACTGTTCACCGACCGGTCCGTTGTCGCAATGCGCGTCAACGGCGAACTCCGCGATTTGGCGTGGGAGGTCACGGATACTGACACAGTGGAGCCCGTCACGATCGACTCCGAGGACGGCCTGAACATCCTCCGCCACTCGGCAGCGCACGTGCTCGCGCAGGCCGTGCAGCGGGTGAACCCCGAGACGAAGCTCGGCATTGGCCCGCCCATCACCGACGGGTTCTACTACGACTTCGATTCGGCTGAACCGTTCACCCCCGAAGATCTCAAGGCGCTCGAAAAAGAGATGCAGAAGATCGTCAAGCAGGGTCAGCGCTTCGTGCGCCGCGTTGTGAGCGAAGACGAGGCGCGGGCCGAGCTCGCGAGCGAGCCCTACAAGCTCGAGCTCATCGGGCTCAAGGGCGGCGCCGATTCGGGCTCCGACAACGAGAGCGTCGAGGTCGGCGGCGCCGAGCTCACGATCTACGACAACGTCGACCCGAAGACGGGCGAGACCGAGTGGAAAGATCTCTGCCGCGGGCCGCACCTGCCGAACACGAAGATGATCGGCAACGGTTGGGCGCTCATGCGCTCGAGTGGCGCCTACTGGCGCGGCAGCGAGGCGAACCCGATGCTGCAGCGCGTCTACGGCACCGCCTGGCCCACCAAAGACGAGCTGCGCGCCTACCAGACCCGGCTCGAAGAGGCCGCGAAGCGCGACCACCGCAAGCTCGGCGTCGAGCTCGACCTCTTCTCATTCCCCGACGAGATCGGCTCGGGCCTCGCGGTGTTCCACCCCAAGGGCGGCATCATTCGCCACGAGATCGAGAAGTTCATGAGCTCCGAGCTCGTGAAGAACGGCTACGAGGTCGTGAACAGCCCACACATCACCAAGGGCACGCTGTTCGAGACGAGCCAGCACCTCAACTGGTACAAGGACGGAATGTTCCCGGCCATGCACCTTGACGAGGTCACCGACGAAGCGGGCAACGTCACAAAGCAGGGCCAGGACTACTACCTGAAGCCGATGAACTGCCCGTTCCACAACCTCATCTTCCGCGCCCGCGCGCGCAGCTACCGCGAGCTCCCGCTGCGCCTCGCAGAGTTCGGCACGGTCTACCGCTACGAGAAGTCGGGCACGCTCTCGGGCCTCACCCGCGTGCGCGGGCTCACGCAAGACGACGCGCACATCTACGTCACCGACGATCAGGTGAAAGACGAGCTGAAGAAGCAGCTCGAGTTCGTCTTCGCGACGCTCCGCGCCTACGGCCTTGACGACTTCTACCTCGAACTCTCCACGCGCGATCCCGAAAAGTCGGTCGGCACCGAAGAGCAGTGGGCAGACGCAGAGCAGACGCTGCGCGAGGTCGGAGAGGAGTCGGGCCTCGAGCTCGTCGCCGACCCAGGCGGCGCGGCCTTCTACGGCCCGAAGATCTCGGTGCAGGCGCGCGACGCTATCGGCCGCACCTGGCAGCTGTCGACCGTTCAGCTCGACTTCAACCAGCCCGAGCTGTTCGAGCTCGAGTATGCTGCAGCAGACGGCACCCGCAAGCAGCCCATCATGATCCACCGCGCGCTGCTCGGCTCGATCGAGCGGTTCTTCGCGATCCTGCTCGAGCACTACGCGGGCGCCTTCCCGGTCTGGCTCGCCCCCGAGCAGGTCGTCGGCATCCCCGTCGCCGCCGAGTACGGCGACTACCTCGAGGAGATCTTCGCGCGCCTCCGGGCCGAGGGCGTGCGCGCGCACGTCGATCACTCCGACGACCGGATGCCGAAGAAGATCCGCACGCACACAAAGATGAAGGTGCCCTTCCAGCTCATCGCTGGCGAGGAGGATCGCGCGGCGGGTGCCGTGAGCTTCCGCTTCCGCGACGGCACCCAGCTCAACGGCGTGCCCGTCGACGAGGCGATCGCGCGCATCACCGGCGCGATCAAGAGCCACGAGCAGGTCTCTACGGCCTGGGCCGAATAGCCGCAGGCAGCAATGCCCGGAGCGAAACTGCCCCGGGCAACCAACGAAGATTCGAGAGAGTGACGGAAGTGTTCGGAGCAGACGAGGCGCAGGCAGAGGCGCCCGGCGAGCGCGGAACGGTTGGCACGCCCAACCCGCTGCAGCGGCTCTGGGTGCCTCACCGTATGTCGTACGTGGCCGACCATCACCAGGCCGACCACACCGACTGCCCGTTCTGTGAGGCGCCCAGGCACGACGATGCGTCGTCGCTGATCGTGCACCGCGGCAAGACCGCCTACGTGCTGCTGAACCTGTTCCCGTACAACAGCGGGCACATGCTCGTGTGCCCGTACCGGCACGTCGCGGGCTACGACGAGGCGACAACTGAAGAGGTAGCCGAGATTGCTGCGCTCACTCAGGCCGGGATGCGGGCTGCGCGCGAAGCGCTCAACTGCGCCGGGTTCAACCTGGGAATGAACCAGGGTGAGATCGCCGGGGCCGGCGTCGCCGCCCACCTCCACCAGCACATCGTGCCTCGCTGGGCGTCAGACTCGAATTTCTTCCCGATTATCGGGCAGACGAAGGCGATGCCGCAGCTGCTCGGCGAGGTGCGAGACCTCATCGCGGCGGCGTGGGCGGACCCACCTGACGCCTAGGGTGGTGCGCTTTCGCGCCCCGCACACACGCAGCTGCGCGCCAGATCGCGTGAACAGCAGTTTCGCCCGCACGGGAATGCCCCGTGTCGGGCGCGCAGCGTAGGATCACAGCAGACACACTCGTAGGAAAGTAGGAGCACCCGTGGCCGGACACTCCAAGTGGGCAACCACTAAGCACAAGAAGGCAATTCTCGACTCGCGTCGCGCGAAGGCGTTCGCGAAGTACATCAAGGTGATCGAGGTCGCCGCCCGCATCGGTGGCGCCGATTTCGCGGGCAACCCCGCCCTCGCAGAGGCCGTGCACAAGGCGAAGAAGAACTCGGTTCCCGGCGACAACATCGATCGCGCCATCAAGCGCGGCGCCGGCCTCACAGGCGAGTCGATCGAGTACTTCACCACGATGTACGAGGCGTACGGCCCGAACGGCGTCGCCCTGATGGTCGAGTGCCTCACCGACAACAAGAACCGCGCGGCAGCAGAGGTGCGCACAGCCCTCAGCCGCAACGGCGCGACGCTTGCAGACCCCGGATCGGTCGCCTACAACTTCGAGCGCAAGGGCGTCATCACCGTGCCAGCAGAGGGCACCACTGAAGACGATGTGCTCATGGCGGTGCTCGAGGCCGGCGCTGAAGAGGTCAACCCGACCCCGAACGGTGAGGCCTTCGAGGTCATCACCGACGCGTCCGAGCTCGCTGCCGCGCGCGGCGCGCTCGTCGACGCCGGCATCGACTACGACTCCGCCGAGGCAGAGTTCGTGCCGAACCTCAAGGTCGAGATCGACGCCGACACCGCCCGCAAGGTGTTCCGCATCATCGACGCGCTCGAAGACAGCGACGACGTGCAGAACGTCTACGCAAACTTCGACCTGACCGACGAGGTCCAGGCAGAACTCGCAAACGACGAGTAGGCATGCGCGTCATCGGGATCGACCCGGGGCTCACGAGGCTGGGTGTTGGCATCGTGAGCTCCGAGGGCTCCCGAAAGCTCACGTTCGAGCACGTCGAGGTGCTGACGAGCCCGGCCGGGGCCGAGTTACCCGCGCGGCTGCACCAGCTCGGCAGCTCCCTCGAGCGATTGTTCGACGGGGAAAAGCCCGACGCGATCGCGATCGAGCGCGTCTTCGCACAGCAGAACCTGCCGAGCGTGATGGGCGTCGCCCAGATTAGCGGCATCGTGATGTTTCTCGCCCAGGCGCGAGGCATTCCTGTCGCCATGTACACGCCGAACGAGGTGAAGGCCTCGGTGACCGGCTACGGTGCAGCCGACAAAGCTCAGGTGACGAACATGGTGACCCGGCTGCTCGGGCTCGCCGCGCCGCCGAAACCGGCTGACGCCGCAGACGCGTTGGCGCTCGCGATCGTGCACGCGTGGCACCTGGGTCGTGGCGGCGCCCCCGACCGGCAGCGCGCCGCAGCGGTGCGTGGTGCGGGGGAGACGCCCGCCCAGCGCGCCTGGCGGGAGGCCGAGTCGAAGGGCGGCCGCCGCCGGAGCGGGCCTCGGGCCTAATCCGGGGCCGCGATCCACTCTGCGCTCAACCCCGCGCCCATCGCCCCAACCCGCCATAATGGTGGGGTGCCGCTCTATCGTGAACAGGGTGTCGTGCTGCGCACCCAGAAGCTCGGGGAGGCTGACCGCATCGTCACCCTCCTCACGAGTAAGCGCGGCGTGCTCCGGGCCGTCGCCAAGGGCGTGAGGCGCACCTCCTCGAAGTTCGGCGCCAGGCTCGAGCCGTTCATGGTCGCCGACATTCAGTGCTACGAGGGGCGCACCCTCGACACCATCACGCAGGCGGTGACGCTCGGCTCCTACGGGCCAGCGATCACCGCAGATTACGACAGCTATCGCGCGGGCAGCGTGATGGTCGAAACCGCAGAGCGGCTCGCCGAGGGCGGCCCGTCGCCAGAACTCTTCACGCTGCTCGTCGGCGCGCTGCGCACCCTCGCCGGTGGCAAGATTCCCGCCGAGCTTGTGCGCGACGGCTACCTGCTGCGGGCGATGGCGGCGGCGGGCTGGACGCCCGGTTTTGACGACTGCGTGCGATGTGGCGCGCCCGGGCCCCACACAGCGGTCGCGGTGCAGCTCGGCGGCGTGGTCTGCGAGCAGTGCAGGCCGGCCGGCTCACCCAGGCTCGACCCCGCGAGCGTCGACCTGCTGCGGGCCCTGCTCGCCGGCGATTGGACCCAGGCGCTCGAAAGCGGCGAGCGCGAGCGTGGCCAGGCGGCCGGCATCGCGGCGGCGTACACGCAGTGGCACCTGGAGCGCGGCTTGCGTTCGTTCTCAGTACCACGGGCCTAACCCGGCAGCCATAGAATCAAACCCATGGATATTGCCCCCGATACGCTCGTGCCCGTCGACTGGACTGGGGAGCAGCCGCCGAGGTTTCGCGGCCCTGCCCCGAAGCACGTCGCCATCGTGATGGATGGCAACGGCCGGTGGGCGAACCAGCGCGGTCTGCCGCGGGTTGAAGGGCATCGCATGGGCGAGCAGGTGCTGCTCGACGTCGTCGCCGGGGCGATTCAGGCCGGGGTGACGCACCTGAGCGTGTACGCGTTCTCCACAGAAAACTGGCGGCGCTCGCCCGACGAGGTGCGCTTTCTCATGGGCTTTAACCGCGACGTGCTGCGGCGGCGGCGCGAGCAGCTCAGCGCCTGGAACGTGCGCATGCGGTGGGCGGGGCGCAGGCCGCGGCTCTGGGGCTCGGTCATCAAGGAGCTGAAGCTCGCCGAGGCGTATACCGCGAACAACACCGGCCTGACCCTCACGATGTGCGTGAACTACGGCGGCCGCAACGAGATCACCGACGCGGTGAAGCGCATCGCGCAGGAAGTCGCGGACGGCAGGCTGTCGCCCAACGGCATCTCGGAGCGCGTCATCGAAAAGCACCTGTACGTGCCAGAGCTGCCCCAGGTCGACCTGTTCGTGCGCAGCTCGGGGGAGCAGCGCACGAGCAACTTCATGCTGTGGCAGTCTGCCTACGCCGAGATGGTCTTCCTCGACCAGCTGTGGCCCGACTTCTCGCGGCGCGACCTGTGGGAGGCGATCGAGATCTTCCACGACCGTGATAGGCGCTTCGGCGGCGCGGTCGACAAGCCGAAGGGCAGGTAGCCGCCGGGCCGCGCGCGATCTGCGAGAATAGAGCGGTCATGACTACCTCAACGCTTCCAGGCTCGCGCCTGAAAATCGGCCCGCTCGAGCTCGACGTTCCCGTCATTCTCGCGCCGATGGCCGGCATCACGAACACCGCGTTTCGTAGGCTCTGCCGCGAGTACGGCGCCGGCCTCTACGTCAGCGAGATGATCACGAGCCGCGCGCTCGTCGAGCGCACGCCGGGCTCGCTCAGGCTGATCAAGCACCACGAGAGCGAGACGCCGCGCTCGATCCAGCTCTACGGGGTGGATCCGAAGACCGTCGCAGAGGCCGTGCGCTTTCTCGTCGATCAAGACCTCGCCGACCACATTGACCTCAACTTCGGCTGCCCCGTGCCGAAGGTCACCCGCAAGGGCGGCGGCGCGGCACTGCCGTGGAAAGCCGACCTGTTCAGCGCGATCGTCGACGGGGCCGTGAAGGCCGCCGGCGATATTCCGCTCACCGTGAAGATGCGCAAGGGCATCGATGCGGATCACCTGACGTTCCTCGATGCCGCGCGCTCAGCCGAGGCGGCGGGCGTCGCCGCGATCGCGCTGCACGGCCGCACCGCGAACGAGTTCTACTCGGGCACCGCTGATTGGGGTGCTATCGCCGAGCTCAAGCAGACCATTACCAGTGTGCCGATTCTCGGCAACGGCGACATCTGGGCGGCAGACGACGCGATACGCATGGTGCGCGAGACGGGCTGCGACGGCGTTGTAGTCGGCCGCGGCTGCCTCGGCCGCCCGTGGCTGTTCGGCGACCTCGCCGCGGCGTTCAAGGCCGAGCAGGGCGAACTCAGCTGGGACGAGGCGAACGCGGCGATCGCGAAGCCCGGGCTCGGGTTCGTGATGGACGCGATGCGCCGCCACACCGAGCTGCTCATCGAGTTCTTCGACGGCGAAGAAGCGCGCGCGTGCCGCGACATTCGCAAGCACGTCGCCTGGTACTTCAAGGGCTACGGTGTCGGCGGAGACACGCGCCGCTCGCTCGCGATGGTCGAGTCGCTCGAGCACCTCGACGAGATCTACGAGACGATGGATCGCTCGCTGCCGTACCCCGGCGTCGGCGCCGAGGGGCAGCGCGGCCGGGCAGGCAGCCCGAAGCAACCGAAGCTGCCAGACGGTTGGCTCGACTCGCGCGACAGCGCCCACATCGACTTCGCCGAGCTCGCCGAGGCCGAGCGAGACGATTCCGGTGGCTAGCGCGATGCCGGCATCCGGCGGGCACTCCGCTACCTCCTCCGCTACTTCCTCCGGCGCCTACTCCGAGGCAGACCTCGAGCGGTTCGTGCCCGAGACCCACAGCGGCGCGCGCAGCGACTTCGAGCGCGACCGGGCCCGCGTGATCCACTCATCTGGCCTGCGCAAGCTCGCCGCGAAGACGCAGGTGCTCAGCCCGACCGCTGGGATTGACTTCGCGAGAAACCGGCTCACGCACTCGCTCGAGGTCGCACAGATCGGGCGCGAACTCGCGGCCTCGCTCGGGCTCGATCGCGACGTGGTCGACGCGGCGTGCCTCACACACGATCTCGGTCACCCGCCGTTTGGCCACAACGGCGAGCGCGCTATCTCGGAGTGGGCGAGCGACGCGGGCGGGTTCGAGGGCAACGCGCAGACGCTGCGAATTCTGACGCGGCTCGAGGCGAAGCGGTTCACCGAGAGCGGCGAGAGCGCCGGGCTCAACCTCACCAGGGCTACCCTCGATGCGAGCTGCAAGTACCCGTGGAGCCTCGAGGAGGCGCCGACGGGGAGCGGCAAGTTTGGTTACTACGCCGACGACGCGCCCGTCTTCGAGTGGATGCGAGCCGGGGCGCCCGCGCGTGTGAAGAGCGCAGAGGCGCAGACGATGGATCTGTCTGACGACATCGCCTACTCGGTGCACGACTTCGAAGACGCGATAGTGAGCGATCACATCGACCCGCTCATTCTCACGTCGCGGTCTGGTCACGACTCGCTCATCGCCGATGTTGCCGACTGGGCCGGCGGATCGTTCTCCACAGACGAGCTATCGGCAGCCTACGACCGCATCGCCACAACCCCAACCTGGCTGACCCGGTGGGATGGGACGCGGCAGCACCAGGCGCAGCTGAAGAACTTTACGAGCGACATGATTGGGCGATTCGCGCGCCTCGCGATCGCGGCCACGCGGGAGTCAGCCGGTCAGGCGCGGCTCGTGCGCTACGGCGCGAGCATCGTCGTGCCGCAGGAGGTGCGCGCCGAGATAGCAGTGCTCAAGGGAATCGTCGCCGCCTTCGTGATGGCCAGCGGGCGCAGGCAGCCGACCTATCGTAGGCAGCGGGAGCTGCTTACTGAGCTGCTCGACGCGCTCTGGGCCACCCAGTCAGCCGAGCTCGAACCGGCATTCCAGGCCGACTTTGCCGGAGCCGTCGACGAGGCGGCCGCGCGGCGCGTGATCGTTGACCAGGTCGCGTCGCTCACCGACCAGTCGGCGATAGCCTGGCACCGCCGGCTGTGTGAGGTGCCACTCGTTTAGGGGCAAACGCGCAGCGTTTGCCACGAGTGGCACTGGCGCCACTGCGCCAGCTCGTTTAGGGGCAAACGCGCAGCGTTTGCCACGAGTGGCACTGGCGCCACTGCGCCAGCTCGTTTAGGGGCAAACGCGCAGCGTTTGCCACGAGTGGCAGCCTTCAAACGGTAATCTGCGCAGCCACTGCCTGTTTCCACGCGCAGGGGCCTATTGGCGGCTGATCGCAGAGGCAGCGCAGCGCGACGGCACCTGTTTCGCCCCGGGGGAAACCGCGAATGCGCGCACCCGCCAAAGACTAGACTGATGCTCATGGCAGGGCGGATTAAGGCGAGCGACGTCGAAGAGGTGAAGCGGCGTACAAACATCGCCGATCTCGTCGGCGACTACGTTGCGCTCAAGAACGCCGGCATCGATTCGATGAAGGGCCTGTGCCCGTTCCATGACGAGCGCAGCCCGAGCTTTCACGTGCGCCCGGCCCTCGGCTACTTCCACTGCTTCGGCTGCGGCGAATCTGGCGACGCGATTAGCTTCGTGCAGAAAATGGATCACCTCTCGTTCGCCGAGTCGGTGGAGCGCCTCGCAGCGCGCACGAACTACGTGCTCACCTACGAGGAGGGTTTCGAGCGGCGCGAAGACGGCCCCAACCGGGCGCGACTACTCGCGGCCAATCAGGCCGCCAGCGACTACTACCGCGGCCAGCTTATGGGCGAGGAGGCCCAGACCGCGCGTGCCTTTCTCGAGCAGCGAGGCTTCGCGGCCGCGTCGTGGGAGCAGTTCGCTGTCGGCTACGCCCCGCGCGGGTGGGACAGTCTCACCGGGCATCTCAGGCAGCTCGGTTACACGCCGCAAGAGCTCGTACAGGCTGGCCTCGTCTCAGAGGGGCAGCGTGGCGTCTACGACCGCTTCCGCGGTCGGGTGGTGTGGCCGATCCGCGATACGAGCGGGCAAACTCTCGGGTTCGGCGCCCGCAAGCTCTACGACGACGACAACGGCCCGAAGTACCTCAATACGCCAGAGAGCCCCGTGTACCACAAGTCGCGGGTGCTCTACGGGCTCGACCTGGCGAAGAAGGCGATCTCGCGCGGCGGTCGCGCCGTGATTGTCGAGGGGTACACCGACGTCATGGCCTGCCACCTGGCCGGAGTTGAAGACGCGATCGCAACCTGTGGCACAGCGTTCGGCAAGGATCACATCTCGATGCTCAGGCGGGTCATGGGCGACGACGCGGCCGCCGAGGTCATCTTCACCTTCGACCCCGACGAGGCTGGCCAGAAGGCCGCGCTGCGCGCGTTCGGCGAGGAGCAGCGCTTCACGGCCCAAACGTACGCCGCGGTCGCGCCCGAGGGTTACGACCCGGCAGACCTGCGCCTACACAGGGGCGATGAGGCCGTGCGCGAGCTCTTCGACAAGAAGGTGCCGCTGTTCGAGTTCGCGCTCAAACAGGCGATCAGCCGCTTCGATCTGAATTCGGTCGAGGGGAGGGTCACGGCGCTACGCCAAGCCGCCCCGATCGTTGCAGGCATCAAAGACCCAGGCATGCGCCCCGGCTACACGCACGCGCTCGCGCGCATGCTCGGCGTCGAGCTCGGCGAGGTGCAGCACGCGGTGCGCAACGCAGGCAGGCAGGCGCCGCCGGAGCCCGACTACGTCGCAGCGGGCACCGACTACGACCGCGAGCCTGAGCGGCCGAGAGTCACGCTCGCCGCGCTGCGGCAAGACCCGACAGTGTGGCTCGAGCGCGACGCGATCATGGCGATGGTACAACAGGGGCCCGCCGTTGGCGACGAGCTGCTGTCGCAGGCGGTGACCGCACAGGTCACCGAGCCGCACCTGCGGGTAGTACGCGACGCACTGCAGGCGGCTCTGCCGCAGCTTGCGGGCGGCGCCTGGGTTGAGGCGGTGCTCGCGGCGACTCCCGAGACCCACCAGAGCCTGGTGCGCGAGCTCGCCGTCGCTTCGATGCCGCAACGCGACCCTGCGCTGCTTCCCGAGTACTCGCGCGAGGTGGTGATCTCGCTGCTCGACCGCGATCTCATCTCGCTGAAGCAGGAGCTGCTGGCGCGCATGCAGCGCATCGGCGACCCGACGAGCGAGGCTTCGCGGCGCGTGCAGGAGCAGCTTGCCGCCCTCGAACTCGCACGCCGTGGCCTGCGCAACGACTAGCGCCGACTAGTAAGGTGAATTTGTGGCACATCCAAACCTCGAGGCAGACCCGGTTCTCTTCACCTCAGACCTGTCCCTTCGCTACCCCGCGCACGCCGGTGGCAAGGCGTTTCAGGCGGTAGAGGGCGTCAGTATAGAGCTGCGCCGCGGGGGAGTGCTCGCGGTGCTCGGCGAGAGCGGCTCGGGGAAGTCGACCCTCACCCGCTACCTCGCGGGGCGGGGAAGCGAGGGCGACAAGAATGCCAAGATCAAGTCTGCCGGAGGCGCCTCGCGCTGCCTCGACGTCTCGCTCGAGCGCCTGTCGCGGCGGGGCCGGGCTCGCCTGACCGCCTACGTCGGGCACCTCGCGCAAGACGCCGGGGCGACGCTGACGCCCGAGCTTAACGTCGGCGATGTCTTGTTCGAGCCAATCTCCGAGCGAGTGAGAAGCTTCGACAGGGCGCCGCTCGGCGAGGTTGTGGCCGAGATGATGGATATCGTCGCGCTGCCGCTTGCGAAGCTGCAGGAGTACCCGTTTCAGCTCTCCAAGGGTCAGCGCCAACGCGTCGCGGTGATGCGCTCGCTCATGCTCGACCCGAGCGTGCTGATTGTCGACGAGCCGACGCTTGGCGTTGACGCCAACAACCGCCCCAAGATCGTCGAGCTGCTGAAGTGGTACCGGGCTCGCACCGGGGCGTCGATGGTGCTTGTGAGCCACGACATCGGCATGCTCGAGGCGCTCGCGGAAGACGTCGTCGTGCTGCAGCAGGGGCGCATCGTCGGGCGCGGCGAGATCAACACGATCTTCCGCCGCACCGAGCACGACTACGTGAAGCGGCTCGCAGAGGCACTGCGCTCGACCGCCTACGACGAGATCGCGGAAGAGTAGACGCGCCCGGCGTGCCGCAATTTGCACCGCCGGTGGGAGGCTTGGTACGCTAATCAGGTTGCTGCGGCAATATTCCCCTGTAGCTCAGTTGGCAGAGCGCTTGACTGTTAATCAGGATGTCGTTGGTTCGAGCCCAACCGGGGGAGCAGCAAAGGCCCTTACTCTTGAGTAAGGGCCTTTTCTTCTGTGTGCCCGTGAACCCGAAGGAGTGTGTCATGACGAATCACCACGGCCAGGTTATTGCGGTTGCCCCGTACGGGGCGCCCGAGCTACACGAGAGTGTCTGGCTCGCCCCTGGCGCTATCGTCGTCGGCAACGTCACTATCGGGCGCGACTCGAGCATTTGGTACAACGCGGTCGTGCGCGGTGACTCCGAAGCGGTGCGCATCGGCGAGCGAACGAACGCGCAAGACGGCGTCGTGATTCACACCTTCCGCGGCCAGCCGACGGTCATCGGCAACGACGTGTCAATGGGCCACAACGCTGTGGTGCACGGCGCGACCGTCGAAGACGGCTGCCTCATCGGCATGAGTGCAACCGTGCTCAACCGCGCGGTCGTGGGCGAGGGGTCGCTCGTCGCCGCGGGGGCCGTTGTGCCGCAGGACATGGTGATTCCGCCGCACTCGCTCGTGGCTGGCGTGCCGGCACGGGTCGTGCGTGAACTGCGCGAGGAAGATCGCGAGGCGGTGCGGGTCAACTCTGAGGCGTATCTCGGGTACACCGACAACCACCGCGCCGCGACCGCCAGGTAGCCCCTCGGCCTCAACGTCGGGCCCGCGGCGGGTGTGCGCGAGCTAGGCGCGCACGCCAGCTGCGGCGAGCGCCCACCCCACCTCGACGAGCGTCGTGAAGCTGCCGAGCGAGGCGCCGGCTATCTCCTCGAACTTCTGCAGGCGGTAGCGGAGCGTGTTTGGGTGCACCGGAATCTGTCGCGCCGCGTCGTTGACGCGCATGTCGTGCTCGAGGTACACGGCGATGGTGTGCAGCACGAGCTCCCCGAACTCGCCGTGCTCCCGAACCGGGGCGATGTACTTCTCGTGCAAGTGGGAGGCGAGGGCAGGGGCTGCTGGGATTCCGATGCGCCAACTCGCTCTCGCGACGTCGCTGCGCCCGGCGAGATCGACGAGCTCCGCGGCGGCCCGTACCTGGTGGGCCGCCGCCAACGAATCGGGCAGTTGCCGCCAGTGCACCGCTGGGCCGACCGAGTAGTCTATTCGCGCTGGGAGCTCCTCGCCCGCCGGGAGGTAGCCAATAGCGCGCCCGTGCTCGCGCAGCAATGTCGCCGGGAGTGCGAACTGCGACGGCGTCGCAAGCGGTGCTGTGACGACCGCGACAATGGGGCCGGTCTGTGCGAGGTGAGCTTCTGCCAAGCGGCTCTCGCCGAGGGTGAGCTCGCCCTCGAGCAGACGACGCAGCGCTTGCTCTCGCTCCTGCTGCAGTGCGACCTCGCGCTGCACTTCGAGCTCGCGAAAGGCGTTCGAGAGCCTGAGCGTGAATACGTCGCCGAGATCCCACAGCAGCGTGGAGGCTCGCAGCGCGTGCTCCGCGGGCAGTCCGTGGGTTGCTGCGCCCGCGAGTACCCGGCTCTGAATCACCTTGAGCGCCTCGCGAAACCCGCCGAGCACCTCGGTGACGGTGAGGCCGAGTGCGAGTCGCTCGTGTAGCGCCTCTTCGATCGCCCACACCTCTTCGGGTTGCGGCACGACGCCAGTGCGCAGGGTGTGGATCGCGACGGCTTTGCTGCGTTCGACTGAGGCTGCGATCACATTCGCCGGCACGCGGGCGTAGCTCGGAAAGCGTTCTCTGCCGCGCGCGAGCGTGTCTGCGGCGACGGTGCCGTCGCTCGCGAGCTCTTCGAGGATGCTGCCGAGGCGCTCGTCGAGCGCATGGCTGGCGCTCGCGGGGCCGGGGGCGACCTGACCGTCTGTCGCGCTGCCGTTTGCGTTCATCGGGTTGCTCCTCCGCGGGCGATCGCCGTTGTAATTTTTCATAACGGACTGGTAAATCTGTTGGAATTCTAGCCGTTGATTGGAATCTAGAACAACGGCAAACTCGACTCGAGTCATACGAAACGCAGGGACGTCGACGGTGCGACACGAGCGCATCGAGCCACCCTCGCGCCACAACAAGGAGGTTGAGCGTTGACGCTAGGTGTTGGTGAAGTGGATCAGGAGATCCCCGGCGCGGCGAAGCCCGCGAAGATTAACGGCCCGCGGCAGCTCGTCGCGGCTTCGATCGGCCACGCGGTCGAGTGGTTCGACTGGTACATCTATTCGATTCTGGCGATCTACTTCTCGGCGCAGTTCTTCCCGAGCGACGCCGAGGGAAGTCTGGTGCCGCTCCTCGGTTCCATGGCGGTGTTCGCCGTCGGGTTCTTCGCGCGCCCCCTCGGCGGCCTCCTCATCGGTGGTCTCGCCGATCGGCGCGGCCGCAAGTTCACACTCGTGCTCACGGTCCTCGGCATGGGAGCAGGCTCGCTCATGATCGCGTGCTCTCCGACCTACGATCAGGCTGGTGTGGTGGCCCCGATCATTCTCGTGGCCGCCCGGCTCCTCCAGGGGCTCTCGGCTGGCGGCGAGTACGCCGCGGGCTCCGCCTTTATGATCGAGTCTGCGCCGAACAACCGGCGCGGGCTGTACTCGAGCTTTCTCTACGTCAGCGCGACCGCAGCGAACCTCGCAGCGATCGGTATCGCCACGATCCTGAGCCTCACGCTCTCGACAGAGGCGATGAGCACCTGGGGCTGGCGCATTCCATTTGCCGTTGGCGGTATCGCCGCGCTCGTCGCATTCTGGGTGCGCTCGTTCTCCGTGGAGACGCTCCATCAGGAGCCGGCGGGGGTCGCCCCGTCGCAGCCCGCCGAGAAGGTGCGCATGTTCACGTTCTTTAAGCAGCACCCGAAGAGTGTGTTCATGGTCTTTGGCATGACGGCGTCGTCGGCGCTCGTGTTCTACATCTGGACGGGCTTCCTCCCGACCTACGCGAACATCACTGTCGGTTTCGACATCAAGCAGGGCCTCACCGCGAGCCTCATCTCGCTCTCCTGGTTCCTGCTGCTGCAGCCGGTCATGGGTCTGCTCTCCGACAAGATCGGCCGCAAGCCGCTGCTCATCGCGTTCGGCCTGTTCTTCACCTTTGGCACGGTGCCCCTCATGGGCGCGCTCGACAATTCGTTCGCGAGCTTCCTGATCGTGCAGCTCGTTGGCCTCACGTTCGTCGCCGCGGCGACCTCGATCGTGCAGGCCGTGTTCTGCGAGCTCTTCCCCCGAAAGATGCGTTCCTCCGGCATCGGCCTGCCCTATGCGGCCTCGGTTGCGCTCTTCGGTGGCACCGCGCCCTACGTCGCCACGGCGATGGCCTCCCAGGGCAACATCACCGCCTTCCCCTGGTACATCGCGGCGCTCAGCCTCGTCTCGCTCATCATCGTGTTCTTCCTCCCCGAAACCTTCAAGAAGGAGCTCGACTAACAATGACCACCAACGCATGGGTTGCGGGTGTCGGCATGACCCCATTCGGCATCCACGAACAGGCCTCAGTGAAGCAGCTCACCGCGAGCGCGGTGAACGAGGCGCTCGCCGATGCCGGGGCCGAACTCACAGATATCGAGGCGGCCTTCTTCGCCAACAGCACGCAGTCTGCACTCGAGGGGCAGTTCACCGTCGGCGGCCAGATCGCGCTTCGCGACATGGGGATTCAGGGGATCCCGGTCGTGAATGTTGAGAACGCGTGCGCAAGCGGCGCATCTGCCTTCCACCTCGCCGTGACCTACGTTCGATCGGGCGCCGCCGACGTGGTCCTCGCGGTCGGCACCGAGAAAATGCACGTCGGCGACCGCCGCCTGACAATGTCGGTGTTCGACGGCGCCTACGATGTCAGCTCCCCCGAAGAGCTCGAGGCGGTGCTGCGCACCCTTGGCGGTGACGTGGAGGAGCCCGAGGGACACCGTTCCGTCTTCATGGACATCTACGCGGCCATGGCTCGAAACCATATGAGTCAGTACGGCACGACCCAGGAGCAACTCGCCGCCATCGCGTCGAAAAACCACAGCCATTCGGCTGACAATCCACGGGCGCACTACCGGACCCCCATGAGCATCGAAGAGATCCTCGGCGCTCGCGCGCTCGCTTTCCCGCTCACTGTTCCGATGTGCGCCCCGATCACCGACGGTTCGGCCGCGACGATCGTGTGCTCCGACCGCGGCCTCGCCCGGCTCCTCGCAGACCGGGCCGTTCGGGTGCTTGCCACCTCGCTCGCCACCGGCACCGACCGCGACTACCGTACGTTCGCCGGGCACGTGAGCGAAATCGCCGCCAAGCGCGCCTACGAGCAGGCGGGGCTCGGCCCGGAGGCAGTCGACGTCGCTGAGGTGCACGACGCAACCGCGTTCGGCGAGCTGCTGCAGCTTGAGGTGCTCGGGTTGTTCGCCCCAGGCGAGGCCGGCGCCGCAGCGCTGCGCGGCGAGACCACCATCGGGGGCAGGCTTCCGGTGAACCCCTCGGGCGGGCTCGAGTCGAAGGGGCACCCGATCGGGGCGTCGGGCCTCGGCCAGGTGTTCGAGCTCACGGAGCAGCTCCGCGGCACTGCTGGGAGCCGGCAGGTCGAGGGTGCGCGGATCGCGCTCGCCGAAAACGGGGGCGGCTTCCATCGCGGCGAAGAGGCCGTCGCATCAGTCATTCTGCTAGGAGCACAGTAGCCATGGTCACCGCAGTATCCTTTTTTGACCGCGGCTGGAAGCTCAACCCGCACGGCGTCGCGTACGCCACAGCCGACGAATCATGGACTTTCGACGAGGCGGGGCGCATGACGAACCGTCTTGCACACAGCCTGATCTCACTCGGTGTCGGACGGGATGTGAAGGTCGGGGTCTTGTCGCCCAACGATCCGCTCGCGTGGCTGTGCGTCTTAGCGACCTGGCGCGCTGGCGGCATCTGGGTACCGCTGAACCCGGATCATCCGGTCGACGAAACGGCGGGGCTGCTCGACCGCTTCGATGTCGACGTGCTCGTGTACCACCCCAGCTTGCGCGCCCTCGTCGATCAGCTGCGCACGCTACCGGGAGCGCCCGCCACGATCGTCGCGCTCGGAGCGTCAGCGGGCGATACGAATCTGCGTTCCTGGGTGCAGGAGTTCTCGGAGCTCGATCCCGGAGTGGCCGTCTCGGCGGAGGATCTCGCGGTGATCGCCCCGACTGGCGGCACGACGGGGCTGCCGAAGGGCGTCATGATCGCTCACCGCAGCGTGAGCGTGATGGTCGCCCACCAAATGCTCGCGCTCGGCTACGGCCCGCACGATCGACAGGTGAATCTTGCGGCAGCACCGATGACTCACTCGGCTGGGTTTCTCTCGCTGCAGGCGACCGCGCGTGGTGGGACGACGGTAATTATCCCGCGCGCGACGGTCGACACCGTTCTCGACGCGATTGCAGCCTTCGGGGTCACTGAGATGTTCCTCCCGCCGACCGTGGTGTATCGGCTGCTCGACTACCTCCAGGCAACCCCGCGCGACCTGTCGACGCTGCGCTACCTGCTCTACGGCGCAGCGCCGATGTCGACCGAGAAGCTCAAGCAGGGCATCGATCAGCTCGGGCCCATCTTCCTCGAGGTCTACGGTCAGACCGAGGCCATCGCCGGGGTGAGCTTCAAGACGCCGGCCGAGCATCTCGATCCCGATGGCAGCGTCACGAGCTCAGCGCGCCTCGCCTCGTGCGGCCGCCCTGGCCCGCTCATCGAGGTCACCGCCCGCAACCCAGAGACGTTCGAGGCGCTCCCAGCAAACGAGAGCGGCGAGATCTGCGTTCGCGGCGACATTGTCATGCGGGGGTACTACAAGAATCCCGAAAAGACAGCCGAGACGATCGTCGACGGGTGGCTGCGCACCGGCGACCTCGGGCACCTCGACGACGAGGGGTACCTGTTCATCACCGATCGATCGAAGGATCTCATCATCTCCGGCGGCTTCAACGTCTACCCCGGCGAGGTCGAGCAGGCCATCTGGAGCCACCCGGCGGTCATGGACTGCGCCGTCATCGGCGTGCCGCACCCAGACTGGGGCGAGCAGGTGACCGCGATCGTCGAGCTGAACGCTGGCCACGATGCCACTGAGGAAGAGCTCCGAGGGTTCTGTCGCGATCTGCTGGGCGCGGTGCGCACGCCGAAGCGCCTCTATTTCGCAAAGCTTCCCCGGAGCGCAAACGGCAAGGTTTTGAAGAAGGATCTTCGCGACGCCGGGGTTTGGCTCGCAGACGCGGCGGGCGGAGCCGCCGCTGAGGCCGCTCGCGCGCCCGTGCCCGGACCCGCCGCGCCCGCCGCATGACCACACCAACACAAAGGAGTTACGATGAATGATCTCGAGGGAAAGATCGCGATGGTCGTCGGCGCCGGCACCGCCGGCGACGAGATTGGCAACGGGCGCGCGACAGCGCTGCTCATGGCCAGGCACGGCGCGACCGTGGTGTGCGTCGACCGGGATGCTGACTCGGCGCGCCGCACTGCCGAAATGATCGTCGCCGAGGGCGGCACGGCCGAGGGCCTCGGCGCCGACGCGACCGATGAAGCGGCGGTTGCCGCGCTCGTCGCAGACGTCGTGCAACGCTACGGCCGCATCGACGTGCTCGACAACAACGTGGGCATCGGCAAACTCGGCGGCGTCACCGAGCTCGCCGACGAGGAGTGGAACCGTGTGATCGCGGTGAATCTCAAGACCGCGATCAACGCAATGAAGCACGTTATCCCGCACATGGTCGCCGCGGGCGGGGGAGCGATCGTGAACATTTCGTCTGTCGCCGGGCTCAGGTGGGGCGGCGCTGCCTACGCCTCGTATTACGCGACCAAGGCGGCGCTTACGCACCTCAGCCGCACGACCGCGATCGAGTTCGCGCGCGCGGGCGTTCGGGTGAATGCGATCTCGCCCGGGTATATCAAGACCCCGATGGTCGCGAGTATTGCGGGACTCAGCGCGACGTATGGCGCCGCCGACGTTGCGCAAATGTGGGAGGAGCGCGACCGCCAGGTGCCACTCGGCCACATGGGCGAGCCGTGGGATGTGGCCGAGGCAGCGGTGTTTCTCGCGAGCGACCGCGCGAAGTTCATCACGGGCACGGATCTCGTCGTCGACGGCGGCCTGACCGTAAAGTCGGCGGGGTAGCGCCGCCCGCTGCCCACGCGGTGGATCGGCCAGATGCTGTGGGCGGAGCCACCGTGGCGAATCTGACGCGCCCGCGCAGCACTGCGTTCGCACGCCGCGCTCCTCATGCAGTATGCTCATTGAGGCGCACAGCGCTGCAGACCGCTTGGGTGGTCTGGGGATGTAGCTCAATGGTAGAGCCTCAGTCTTCCAAACTGATTACGCGGGTTCGATTCCCGTCATCCCCTCCAAATATTGCGTTCGCCCGTTCGGGGCTTGGAGATTCGTCGCCGGGGAGTTCCACCCGGTGATTCCTGCCACGCAGGTTTCCGCCGCGCAGAATCCCTGCCGCGCTGACCTCCGGTGGCCGGTCTCGTTGCCACGGTGTGGTTCCGTGCCCCCCCCCCCCCCCCTGCGCGACCGGCGCTAGATCGGCGATCAGCCGTCAATAGGTAGTAGTGAGCAGTTTCTGGCAGATTCGCCGTGGATCCGCTATCGACTGCAGCCAGCCGGGGCGGCGCCGACGAGCCCGGCGGAATCTAGCGAGACCACGGCGCGACACACCTGGCGGCGTGATTTTCCCCCCGGAATTCCGCGCGAAAACGCCGATAAACGCCCGCGTTTTCCGCTCAGTGTGCTGAATGGCCGCTGATTGGACTAGGATTGGTCAGGTTGCGCACTCGCGGCGCAACCGCGAGACGAGAGTCTCGGGGCGTAGCTCAGCTTGGCTAGAGCGCCCGCTTTGGGAGCGGGAGGTCGCAGGTTCGAATCCTGTCGCCCCGACAAGGGTCGTTTGGCCCGACACAGGCTGATAGCAGCATGATCCGACGATGAGAGGCCAAATTGCCGAAGACGAAAGCTGAGAAGCTCACACCGACCCGCTCAAAGCTGACCGTTACCGTCACGCAGGATGAGCTCGCACCGTACCTGAAGACCGCGTACAAGTCGATTGCCGAGCAGGTGTCGATTCCCGGCTTCCGTAAGGGTAAGGCCCCCGCGCAGATCATCGACCAGCGCTTCGGTCGCGACGCCGTGATCTCCGAGGCCGTGAACGCCTCGCTCGACGACTTCTACCAGGGCGCGGTCGCAGAAGCTGGCGTTCGCCCGATGGGTCGCCCCTCGGCCGACATCGAGAAGATGCCAGAGGCTGCCGACGCGAAGAGCGAGCTCGTGCTGCTCTTCGAGGTCGAGGTGCGCCCCGAGTTCACCCTGCCCGACTACGCCGGTCTCGAGCTCACCGTTGACGAGGCTGAGATTGACGAGGCGGCTGTCGAGGCAGAGCTCACCAGCCTGCGCGAGCGCTTCGGCACCCTCGTGACTGTTGACCGCCCCGCGAAGACCGGCGACTTTGTCGAGCTCGACCTCACCGCGAAGGTTGACGGCAAGGAAGTTGACCAGGCGAGCGGCGTCTCATACGAG
Organism: Leucobacter albus; assembly: GCF_039528015.1. Lineage (NCBI taxonomy): Bacteria > Bacillati > Actinomycetota > Actinomycetes > Micrococcales > Microbacteriaceae > Leucobacter > Leucobacter albus. The sequence goes on from NZ_BAAAKZ010000003.1 coordinate 682,801, forward strand.
GTCGGCGCGGGCAACCTGCTCGCCGGCACCGACGAGGCCGTCGAGACCCTCACCGCCGGTGAGACCACCAACTTCACCTCGCAGCTGCTCGGCGGCGAGTACGAGGGCCAGGACGCAGAGGTGGAGCTTACGCTCACCGCCGTGAAGGAGCGCGAGCTCCCCGAGGCCGACGACGAGTTCGCTCAGCTCGCAAGCGAGTTCGACACCATCGCCGAGCTGCGCGAGAGCCTAAAGGAGCAGGTCTCGCAGGCTTCGGTCTTCGCGCAGGGCCGCCAGGCACGCGACCTGTTCACCGAGACCCTCATCGAGCAGGCCGAGATTCCGATCTCCGAGGAGCTTGTCGAGGAAGAGGTGCACCGTCACCTCGAGGGCGAAGGCCGCCTCGAAGACGACGAGCACCGCGCAGAGGTTCGCGTTGCGAGCGAGAAGCAGATTCAGATGGAGCTGCTGCTCGACGCAATCGCCGAGCGCGAGAACGTCACCCCGACCCAGGCCGAGCTCTCCGACTACATCTACCAGTCGGCGCAGCAGTACGGCATGGAGCCGACCCAGTTCCTCCAGGCGATCAGCCAGGGCAACCAGCTGCAGGTCATTCTCGGCGAGGTCACTCGCAACAAGGCGCTCGCCGTGGCACTCGGCAAGGCCAAGGTTGTCGACAAGGCCGGCAACGCCGTCGATCTCGGCGCGTTCGTAGCCGTCGACACCGACGACGAGGGTGACGACGCAGCTGAGGGCGCCGACGAGGCCGCCACCGAGGCGCCGAAGAAGGCCCCCGCGAAGAAGACTGCGGCAAAGGCCGACGAGGCTGAGAAGCCCGCCGCAAAGAAGGCTCCAGCCAAGAAGGCAGCGGCGAAGGCCGACGCTGAAGAGGGCGACGCTGACGAAGAGGCGAAGAAGGCCGCTCGTTCGGCAGCAGCCAAGAAGGCCGCCGCAACCCGCGCAGCCAAGAAGGCCGCAGCAGAAGAGAAGTAGTCTCGTCTGACGCATTCGAGGAATCCCCGGCCCCTGTGGCCGGGGATTCTTCGTCTCCAGCGAACATTTCGGGGCGGAAACAACGCCCACGGCGAACACGCCTGCGGAGGCGATTCTCAGTCGATACTCTCGAATCAAGCAACTTACGAATGGAGCGCCGAATGGCTGAACAGTCGCCCGTGAACAGCGTGTTCGACCGCCTGCTGAAAGACCGAATCATCTGGCTCGGGTCTGAGGTGCGCGACGACAACGCAAATGAGATCTGCGCGAAGATCTTGCTCCTCGCGGCAGAGGATCCGGAAGCGGATATTTACCTGTACATCAACTCGCCAGGCGGGTCGATCACCGCGGGTATGGCAATCTACGACACGATGAGCTTCGTTCCCAACGACATCGTCACCGTCGGCATCGGCATGGCGGCATCGATGGGGCAGTTCTTGCTCACAGCAGGCACCAAGGGCAAGCGCTACATCACCCCGAACGCGCGCGTGCTGCTGCACCAGCCCCACGGCGGCTTCGGCGGCACCGCGAGCGACATCCAGACGCAGGCGCAGCTCATCGTCTCGATGAAGAACCGCCTCGCCGAGATCACGGCGAAGCAGACCGGTAAGACCGTCGAGCAGATCAACGAAGACGGCGACCGCGACCGCTGGTTCACCGCCGAAGAGGCCCTCGAATACGGCTTCGTCGACTTCATTCGAGACAGTGCGTCCGAGGTCGTCGGCGGCGGCGGCACGAGCAAGTAGTCGATAGGAAGAGACGAAATGACCAACCTCCAGATGCCAGAGTCCCGCTACGTGCTGCCCACCTTCGAGGAGCGCACCGCGTACGGCTTCAAGCGGCAGGATCCATACGCGAAGCTCTTCGAAGATCGCATCATCTTCCTCGGTGTGCAGGTCGATGACGCGTCTGCCGATGACGTGATGGCCCAGCTCCTCGTGCTCGAAAGCCAGGACCCGGAGCGCGACATCACGATGTACATCAACTCGCCTGGCGGATCGTTCACCGCGATGACCGCTATCTACGACACGATGCAGTACGTGCGGCCCCACATTCAGACGGTCTGCCTTGGGCAGGCGGCCTCGGCAGCAGCCGTGTTGCTCGCCGGCGGTACGCCAGGCAAGCGCCTCGCGCTGCCGAACGCCCGCGTGCTGATTCACCAGCCGTCGAGCGGCCAGGGCGGGCACGGCCAGGCGTCTGACATCGAGATCCAGGCGCGCGAGATTCAGCGCATGCGCGAGTGGCTCGAAGAGACGCTCTCGAAGCACTCGAAGCGCTCGGTCGAGGAGATTCACAAAGACATCGACCGCGACAAGATCTTGAGCGCACAGGAGGCCTTCGAGTACGGCCTCGTCGATCAGGTGCTGACGAGCCGCAAGAACCCGCAGCCCGTCATCAGCCAGTAGTCGGTTGACGATAACGGTGTGATCACAAGCTGACGGCGCGCGGCCCTGATGGGCGGCGCGCCGTCAGTCTTTGTCGGTGGTGCCCACTAGGCTCGAAGCGTAGCCGCGAGGAGGTTTCGGAATGGCGCGTATTGGCGAAAGCAGCGAGGTGCTGAAGTGCTCCTTCTGCGGGAAGTCGCAGAAGCAGGTGGCTCAGCTCATTGCGGGGCCGCAGATTTACATCTGTGACGAGTGCGTTGCGCTCTGCAACGAGATCATTGAAGAGCGGCTCTCTGAGCACCAGCCAGCCGAGCCGAGCGACTTCACGCTGCATAAGCCCCGCGAGATTGCCGGGTTCCTTGACCAGTACGTGATCGGCCAAGACCGCGCGAAGCAATCACTCGCGGTCGCCGTCTACAACCACTACAAGCGGGTGCGCGCCGCAAGCGCCATCACGAGTGCCGAGTTCGCGACCGAGCAGGTCGAGATCGCGAAGTCGAACATCATGATGATCGGGCCGACCGGCTGCGGCAAGACCTACCTCGCGCAGTCGCTCGCCCGCCAGCTCGGGGTGCCGTTCGCCGTCGCCGACGCCACGGCACTCACCGAGGCCGGCTACGTCGGCGAAGATGTCGAGAACATTCTGCTCAAGCTGTTGCAGGCCGCTGACTTTGATGTGCAGCGCGCCGAGATGGGCATCATTTACATCGATGAGATCGACAAGATCACCCGCAAGGCCGAGAACCCCTCGATAACCCGCGACGTGTCGGGGGAGGGTGTGCAGCAGGCCCTGTTGAAGATTCTCGAGGGCACCGTTGCGTCTATTCCGCCGCAGGGTGGCAGGAAGCACCCGAACCAGGAGTTTATACAGCTCGACACGACGAACGTGCTGTTCATCGTCGCCGGGGCGTTCGCCGGGCTCGAAGAGATCATCGCGCAGCGTCAGGGCAAGGGCGGCATTGGCTTTGGCAGCCCCATGGGCGCAAAGCGCGACGACTCGCAGCTGTTCGCCGATGTGCAGCCCGAAGACCTGCACCGCTTCGGCCTGATCCCGGAGTTCATCGGGCGTCTACCCGTGGTCGCCACCGTCGACCCGCTCGACACCGAGGCGCTCAAGCGCATTCTCACCGAGCCGAAGAACGCGCTCGTGAAACAGTTCCAGCGCATGTTCGAGCTCGACGACGTCGAGCTCGAGTTCGAGGATGCCGCGCTGCAAGAGATCGCAAACCTCGCGGTCGCACGAAAGACAGGCGCGCGCGGCCTGCGCTCGATTCTCGAGACCGTGCTCGGGCCCGCGATGTTCGAGGTGCCATCGAACGAGGAGATCTCGCGCGTCGTGGTGACCCGCGAGGCCGTGCTCGAGCTCGAGCAGCCCCTCATGCTCTCTGCCCAGAGCGGCCGCGAAAGCGCCTAGCTCGCGCGGCTATTCCGGGCCCGCCTGAATGCTGCGCCGCCTGGGTGTCGAGGGCGCCCAGGGCCGGTAGGCTGCCGGCTGCGCGCCAACGGGTTCAGCAGAATTCGGGGCAATCGGCGCTCCCAAGGCAGGAGCGAGCCGAATCTGGGCGATCTACGGTAGATCTGCTCGAGTTCTGCAGACCGGCGCGGCGGAGCCAGGCCCGGTGGAACGCTACCCGCTGGAACGCAGCCCGCTGGAACGCAGCCCGGTGGAACGCAGCCCGGCGCGGTGGGGTGCGGGGCTCCTAGCCGACCACCGAGGTGAGATCGTAGCTCAGCAGCATCTCGCCGTCGGTGCCCGGGAGGGTGACAGCACTGACGCTCAGGGTCGGGGAGGTGAGCGTGGCCGCCCGACCGCCGTCGCCGGTTTCAATCTCGTCGCTGACGGTGAACCCGCCACCTGCGACGATCTCGTCCCACAGCGCGGTCGCGGCCGCGGCGTCGGCTGCCCTTAACACGACGAACCAGGTGCCGGCTCCCCGGCTGCCGGCGTCGTCAACAATGGCCTGCTCGGGCACGGCGAAGGCGTCGGGGAAATCGTCGGGCAGTGCCTGCGACTTGGCGTAGGCCTCGTCTGGGTTTTCCTCTGGCCAGCTCCCGCCCTCTGGCTCGACCTTCTCGGTGAGATCGGTGCCGTCTGGCCGCACGGTTCCCGGCTCAGGGGCGCACGCGGCGAGTGGTGCAATGAGCAGCCCGAGCGCGAGCAATGCGCCGGTAGTGCGAAAGTTCGGGGTCATGCTAGCTCAGCCAATCGTCGTCTTCGTCGGCGGCATCGGTTCCGATGCCCGCTACGGCCACGCTACCGTCTCTCCCGCTGCCGGTGCCAGACGAATCGTGTGTGTCGCGCGCGCCCGGAATCGGCTGAGCGACGACCTCGCCGCTCGCCGAGAGCCGCAGATCGGCGAGCACGTCGCCGGCGGCGCCGATGAGCTCGACCCTCGGCCGCCCCTCGAGCCAGGTCAGCGTCCACGACCCGGCCCCGCCCGCGGCAGCGCCGCCCGCGGCGGCACCACTACCCGCGTTGCCCTCGAACGCCTCGCGCTCGGCCGCCGCGATAGCGCCGTGCAGCGCCTCGGGCACCGCGGGGTGCGGGGGCTGCGAGGTCTGCCAACGAGATCCGAGCTGCATGTTGAATTCCTTTGTTTGTGCTGCGCGTGACCAAAACGAAGAGTCCGCGAGCGACGAGGTGAGGCGCCGGGGGAGTGCCCGGCGCCTCAGCGGCAGCGCAGGCCGCCTATTCCGCGCTTTCGACAGTGATCTCGGCGACCCGCACCTCGGCGGTATCGGCGGCCTCGATGCGCAACTCGGCGATGCGGCCGACATCTGCGAGGTCGCTCGCGGCGAGCCGCAGGCGGTCGGCATCGGCCTCGGGGGCCTGCACCACCGCGAGGGTGACCGCCGTGCGCTGCGACACCTTCGCATCGGTCTTGGCCCCGCGTACGCCGATGAGCGCACTGCCCACGAGCGCGAGCAGCCCGGCGTCTGCCTCCGCGCCAACGAACTCATCGAGCTCAGCAGTCGCGGGCCATGCCGCCGTGTGCACGGAGCCCTCGCCGAACCACGACCAGACCTCCTCGGTCGCGTATGGCAGGAACGGCGCCAGCAGGCGCACGTAGACGGAGAGTGCGGCGCGCAGCGTCGTGACAGCAGAGGCCTGCGCCTGCCCGGTGCCGCCGTGCGCGCGCTCCTTGACGAGCTCGAGGTAGTCGTCGCAGAACGTCCAGAACGACGACTCGGTGATCTCGAGTGCTCGCGCGTGGTCGTAGGCCTCGAAGGCGCGCGTCGCGTCGGCGATCACGTCGGCGAGCCCGGCGAGCATCGAGCGGTCGAGCGGCTCTGACACTGTGCCTGCGGCGCTCGCGTCGAACGACAGCGTGAACTTTGCCGCGTTCAGAAGCTTGATGGCGAGCCTTCGGCCAATCTTGATCTGCGTCGGGTTCTGCGGGTCGAACGACGCGTCGGTGCCGAGCTTTGCCGATGCCGCCCAGTAGCGCACGGCGTCTGAGCCGTGCTGCTCGAGCATGCCCGCTGGTGTGACGACGTTGCCCTTCGACTTCGACATCTTCTTGCGATCGGGGTCGAGGATCCACCCGGAAATGCCGGCGTGGCGCCACGGCAGCGTGCCCGACTCGAGCTCCGAGCGCAGGAGCGTCGAGAACAGCCAGGTGCGAATGATGTCTTGCCCCTGCGGGCGCAGGTCGAAGGGGTAAACGAGGCCGTAGAGCTCCTCGTCGCGCTCCCAGCCGCCCGCGAGCTGCGGGGTGAGCGAGGAGGTCGCCCACGTGTCCATCACGTCGACCTCGCCCTGGAAGCCGCCGGCAACGCCGCGCTGCTCGGCGGTGTAGCCGGCCGGCACGTCGCTCGACGGGTCAACTGGGAGCTGATCAGCGCTCGGCACGATGGGCTCGTCGAAGACGGGGTTGCCGTCTGCGTCGAGCGGGTACCAGACGGGAATCGGCACACCGAAGAAGCGCTGGCGCGAGATCAGCCAGTCGCCCGACAGGCCCTCAACCCAGTTCTCGTAGCGCACGCGCATGAAGTCGGGGTGCCACTCGAGCTCCTTGCCGTGCGCGAGCAGGCGCTCGCGCAGCCCCTCGTCGCGCGCGCCGTTCTTGATGTACCACTGGCGGGTCGACACGATTTCGAGCGGCTTGTCGCCCTTCTCGAAGAACTTCACGGCGTGGTTGATCTTGCGAATTTCGCCGGTGAGCTCACCCGAGGCCTGCAGCAGCTCGACCATGGTCTGCTTCGCGCTGAACACGGTCTTGCCGGCGATCTGCGCAAAGGCGGCAAGCCCGGCCTCGCTCGTGATCGCAGCTGGTGCCTCGGAGATGATGCGACCGTCGAAGCCGAGAATCGCCCGGTTGGGCAGGTCGAGCTCGCGCCACCACACGACGTCGGTGACGTCGCCGAAGGTGCAGATCATCGCGATGCCGGTGCCCTTGTCTTGCTGCGCGAGGTGGTGTGCGAGCACGGGCACCTCGACGCCGAAGATCGGAGTGGTGACAGTGGAGCCAAACAGCGGCTTGAATCGCTCGTCGTCGGGGTGTGCGACCAGCGCGACGCAGGCCGCGAGCAGCTCGGGTCGCGTCGTGTCGATGAGGATGTCGTCGCCGCCGTCGGTGCGGTGGAATGAGAGCGTGTGGTAGGCGCTCGGCTGCTCGCGATCCTCGAGCTCGGCCTGCGCGACCGCTGTGCGGAACGTGACGTCCCAGAGCGTCGGCGCCTGGGCCTGGTAGGCCTCGCCCCGCTCGATGTTGCGCAGGAACGCGAGCTGCGATGCGCGCAGCGACTCCCTGCCGATCGTGCGGTAGCTCTGCTTCCAGTCGACCGAGAGGCCGAGCGTGCGCCAGAGTGCCTCGAACTGCTTCTCGTCTTCGACAGTGAGTTCTTCGCACAGGTCGATGAAGTTGCGGCGCGAAATCGCGACCTGGTCGCCGGGCTTAATTGTCTTGCCGCTCGTGCCGTCGTGCGGTGGCACGAAGTCGGGGTCGAACGGCAGCGACGGGTCGCAGCGCACGCCGTAGTAGTTCTGCACGCGGCGCTCGGTTGGCAGGCCGTTGTCGTCCCACCCCATCGGATAGAACACGCGCTTGCCGTTCATGCGCTTGTAGCGGGCGACGGTGTCGGTGTGCGTGTACGAAAACACGTGGCCGACGTGGAGCGACCCCGAAGCCGTCGGCGGGGGAGTGTCAATGCTGTACACGTCGTCGCGGGTGGCGCCCTTGCGGTCAAACGCGTAGGTGCCCGTCTCTTCCCAGACCGCCCCCCACTTCGACTCGAGTCCCTCTAGTGCCGGCTTGTCGGGGATGGCGCTCATAGCGTGGGCTCCGTTTTCTCGACGCTCGCGCGCATTACGGCGTGCAGGTCGGGTTCGATGTGGACGGCACCGCGTAAGCGAGTCGATCGGAGATCGGCTCTGGTGCCTGAAGGTGTTTCGCAAAAGTCTACCGGCATCCACCGAAAAGAACGTAGATGTATTGTGCGCAACCTATATATACTGGCCGCATGGGCACCGGCGCGCGGCAGATCGAACTGGGAATGCTTGGGGCATTCGCCACGGTCGCCCGCCAGTGGGGTGCGACTCCGCTCGCCGGGCGAATCGCCGAGAGCGCCGGCCTCGCGATCGAAGACAGCGAGATTCGCCTCATCTACGTGCTCGGCGCTCGCACAACGCAGCTGAGCCCGGCAGACGTCGCAGCCCAACTCGGCGTCACGCGGCCTGCCCTCTCGAAGTCGCTCTCCCGGTTGCGCGCAGCCAACCTCATCGAGAGCGCGGTCTCGGTAGAAGACAGGCGCTCCGTGTACGTGTCGCTCACCGAAGCTGGCAGGGCGGCCTACGTCACGCTCGTCGGGGTGGGGCTCGATCTTGTCAGCGCCGCGAGCGACGGGCTCTCGCAGGCCGATCTCGCGCTCATTCACAGCTTTCTCGCGAGGTTTGCGTCGGGACTCGGCGGCCCCGACCCGGTCGAATTTCCCGAGCACGCCCGGTAACACTGCGTCACCCAAGCCGCGCGGCATCTAGCATAGAGAGGCTGCGGTGCCCAGCTGCCGCAGCGGGAGGAAGAACTATGACAGACCGCATTCGCGTTGGCATTGTTGGCTACGGAAACCTCGGCCGCGGCGTAGAGACTTCAATCGGGTTGAACCCCGACCTCGAACTCGTCGGCGTGTTCAGCCGGCGCGACCCCTTGAGCGTCGAAACCGCGCGGCCAGAGACTCCGGTGTTCGCGCTTTCCGAGCTCGACGGCCTCACCGATGCGATCGACGTGCTCATTCTCTGCGGCGGTTCGCGCAGCGATCTGCCCGTGCAAACCCCCGAGCTCGCGGCCAAGTTCACGCTCGTTGACAGCTTCGACACGCACGCCAAGATTCCCGAGCACTTCGCAGCCGTTGACGCCGCGGCGAGCGCCGGCGGCACTGTTGCGGTCATCTCCACGGGTTGGGACCCGGGCCTGTTCTCGCTGAACAGGCTCTTCGGCGAGGCGATTCTGCCGCAGGGCAACACCTACACCTTCTGGGGGCGCGGCCTGAGCCAGGGGCACTCAGACGCGCTGCGCCGCATTCCAGGTGTCGCGGGGGCCGTGCAGTACACGCTGCCCTCTGAGCGCGCGATCGAGCGGGTGCGCGCGGGCGAGAACCCGGAGCTTACGACGCGGGAGCAGCACGACCGCGAGTGCTTCGTCGTGCTCGAAGAGGGGGCGGATCCCGAGGCGATTCGCGAGACCATCGTGACGATGCCCGACTACTTCGAACCGTACAACACGACGGTGCACTTCATTTCGGCCGAGGAGCTCGCGCGCGATCACGCGGGCATGCCGCACGGCGGCTTCGTGATTCGCTCCGGCGAGTCTTCGCCAGGTGTGACCCAGACGATCGAGTACCGCCTCGCGCTCGACTCGAACCCGGAGTTCACGTCGAGCGTGCTCGTCGCATACGCCCGCGCGGCAGCGCGGCTTGCTGCCAGTGGCACGACCGGCGCGCTCACCCCCTTCGATGTCGCGCCAGGGCTGCTTTCGCCAAAGCCGGCGGAGCAACTGCGGGCAGAGCTGCTCTAAGCAGACAGCAGCCGCGCTCGACCAAGGCAGGGGTGGGGCCCAATCGCGTGGATTGGGCCCCACCCCTGCTTAGCGGTCGGCTCGACTACGCGATGAGCCCGTCGTAGGCGTCAGCGTTGTCCTTGAGCCACGCGTCGACGGCGCCCTCGGGGTTCTTCTTGTACTCGTCGCCCGTAACCAGGCCCTCGAGCGCCGCGTACGCCGCGTCGTCGAGCTTGATCTTCGCAATGTACTCGGCCGCCTCGGGGAACTCCTCCGCGAAGCCCTTGGTGCCAAGGAAGTGGAGGGTCTCGGGCTTGCCCATCGCGCCCTTCGGGTCCTCGAGATCCTTCACCGGGTACGCGTCGTTCGCCCAGAAGGGGCGCCACAGCGTGACGACGACGTCCTCCTGCTTGTCGATCTTGTCGCCGAGCGTCGCGAGCATCGCGGCGGTCGACGAGGTGACGAGCTTGTACTCGCCGTCGAGGCCGTACTCGGGCATCATCGTGTCCTGAGTCTGGGCGGTGAGACCAGCACCGGGCTCGATGCCGATGATCTCGCCACCGAAGCGGTCGGCGCTGCCCTTGAGGTCTTCGATCGAGTTCACGTCGGTCATGTAGTCAGGCACGGCGATCGTGAGCACAGCGCCGTCGTAGTACCCGCCGAGGTCTTCGATCTTGTCACCGTACTTATCCATGTAGTCGGCGTGAGTGACCTCGGGCCACGCCGAGGGGTACATGTCGAAGTCGCCGCCGGCCAGGCCGGCGTAGAGTACCCCTGCCTCATTGAGCTCTGTCATTTCGACGGTGTAGCCAAGCTTGCCAAGCTGATCTTCGAGCAGGTAGGCCGTGCTCAGCCCATCGGTCCAGCCGGGAAGGTACCCGAGGGTGATCGTGCCCTTGCTGTCGCCGGTGTCGCCGCCTTCTGCCGCGCCCGGCCCGCCAGCCGAGCAGCCCGCAAGTGCGAGGCTTGCTGCGGCCGCGAGTCCGACGATTCCTGTGAGGTGTCGCTTGTTCATGTGTTCCTTTCGTCCGCACCTGCGGTGCGGGTTGGGGTGGGTCAGTGAAGACTGTGTGTTGGCACTTCGGCGCTACGCGGGAACCGCTGTGCCCTGCTGTGCGCGGGCCCGGCCGCGCTCGCGCAGCGCGCTGAGCGCTGAGTGCTTGAACGATTTCGGATCGCCGAGCGCCGCGGTGACCCGGTCAAGGAATACCGCGAGGATGACAACCGACAGGCCCGCCTCGACGCCCTGCGCGATGTCCATCGTCGAGATCGCCGCGACAACCTGCTTGCCGAGGCCGTCTGCCCCGGCCATGCCAGCCACGACGGCCATCGACAGCGCGAGCATGATCACCTGGTTGATGCCCGCGAGGATCGTCGGCATCGCGAGGGGCAGCTGGATGCCGCGGAGGATCTTGCCGGGGGTGGATCCGAAGGCGTGACCAGCCTCGACAACCTCGCTGTCAACGCCGCGGATCCCGAGCTCCGTGAAACGCACGCCAGGGGGCAGCGAGAACAGCACGGTCGCGAACACGCCGGGTACAAAGCCGATGCCGAAGAACACCACAGCGGGAATGAGGTACACCATAGCTGGCATCGTCTGCATGAAGTCGAGCACCGGGCGGATCGTTGCGCTGAAGGTGTCGTTTCGCGCGGCGAGAATTCCGACGGGAACCGCGATGAGTACAGCGACGAGCGCGGCGATGAGGGTGAGCGAGAGCGTGAGCATCGCGTTCTCCCACTGATCCATGAAGACGATGAGCAGCAGCGTGAGCGCGGTGCCGATCGCGAGTTGCCACGAGCGCAGCAACCAGCCAATGAGCGCGAGTGCGAGGATGAGCACGGGGTACGGCACGGCGATGAGCGCGTCAGACAGGCCCTCAACGAGGAACCTGATCACGGTGGTGATGAGCTGCAGCAGCCAGTCGAAGGTGCTGTTGAACCAGTCGAGACCGTCCGAGACCCACTGGCCGACGGGAATGCGGGTGATCATGCGATGCTCCCTTCGGCGAGGCTCGAGGATCCGCCCGGCGCGGCATTCCCGTCGGTCGTGGCGTCGAGCGTGGCGGTGATGATCGCGCGCGGCACGTCGGGAGTTGGTTCGATGATTGGGATCTCCGTGGTCATTGTCGGGAGGTTCGTGAGCGACGCGAGCAGCGTCACGCGCGGCACGACTCCGATGAGTCGATTCTGCTCATCGACGACCGCCACGGGCAGTGGGCTTTCGACCGACAACTCGAAGAGCTCGGCGATGTACTGCTCGGGCGAGACGATCGATGGCGTGGGCTTGAGCGCATCGCTGATGTTGCTTCCCCCCTCGCGAACGAGCCGGAGCATGTCTTTGTCGCGCACAACGCCGACGAGCTTGCGGCCGCTCGAGGTGACGAAGCATGCTGAGGTCTGCAGGTCGCGCATCATGCGCAGCGCGGCGCGCGGGCCGGCGGAGGTCGGCACGACAGCGCGTGGTGGCTCCATCACATCGCCCGCGGTGAGCACGCGGGCGCGATCCACATCCTGCACGAACTGCGCGACGTAGTCGTTCGCGGGGTCGGTGAGAATATCGTTTGGCGTGCCCAGCTGCATGATGCGGCCGTCGCGCATGACGGCGATGCGGTCACCGAGGAACATTGCCTCGTTGAGGTCGTGAGTAATGAACACGATGGTCTTTCCGAGCTCCTGCTGGAGTTCGACGAGCAGCTCCTGCATTTCGCGGCGGATCAGTGGGTCGAGAGCCGAGAACGCCTCGTCCATGAGCAGGATCTGGGTGTCTGCGGCAAACGCGCGCGCGATACCGACGCGCTGCTGCATTCCGCCGGAGAGCTCCGAGGGGAAGGAGTCGGACCAGGTAGCGAGCCCGACACGCTCGAGCCACTGCTGAGCGCGGGCCCGGCGCTCCTCGAGGGGGACGCCCTGAATCTCTAGGCCGTACGCGGCGTTATCGAGCACGGTGCGGTGTGGGAGCAGAGCGAAGTGCTGAAAGACCATTGCCATCTTGGTGCGGCGAATTTCGCGCAGCTCGGCGGGTGCGGTGCCAACGATCTCGCTGCCGAAAACGGAGATTGCCCCGTCGGTGGTCTCGCCCAAACCGTTGAGCATTCTGATAAGTGTGGATTTGCCCGAGCCGGACAGCCCCATCACAACGAAGATTTCGCCGACGCGAACATCGAAGCTCGCATCGATCACCGCTGCGGTGCCGAGCGGCTTGACCTCGTCGCGGGTGGCGCCCTGTTTCAGGCGCTTCGCGGCCTCTTTCGGCCTGCGCCCAAAGACTTTGGTGGCGTGCGTGACGGAGATCGCAATTTCGTCGCCCTCCGAGTCGGCCTGCTGGTCGACATTGTGGTCAAACATGTTCCTCCTGTGCGGTGTTTCCGCGGGTTTTTGGCGCTCTAAGCACCGCCTCGGTGTGGCGGTGGTTGAACCGAGAACCCCTCCATCGACGCTATCCCCGAACCGGCATCGCATGTTCACACTGGTTTCACAGGAATGTGCCCGAATTCTGCTGCCATCAGGGATAAGCGCGTTTTACGGTTGTTACCCATTCGTTACCCACTGGCGTGACAAACGCGCCCATAATGTCTTTCTGTGCCCGTGCGCCGTCACGCGAGTGCACTGGCAAAATCTCGGGTAGAATGGCTGAATCGACTGCGATCCGGCCATCACCGGGGAGTCTTTGGAAGAACGGTAGCTCGCACAGGCTGCTCAGTAGAACCGAACGGGTGGCCCGTTACAGCCGAATGAAGTGGTGTTTTCCTGCGGAGCAGGCAAGCGCAAGCCGGGTGGTACCGCGGGGAGTGGATCGATTCACTTTCTCGCCCCAGCGTGAGAATCGCGTGATGAGAAGGTACCCAATGAGCTATCCCCAGCAGACGACCGGCGACGCTGCAGCGCAAGGCGCGGCGTTCGGCGTGAATCCATCTCCGCGACTTCCCGAGGTCGAACAGCGTGTGCTGTCGTTCTGGGACGCGGACAACACGTTCCGCACCTCGATTGCCCAGCGCGAGGGCTGCGAGGAGTGGGTCTTCAATGATGGCCCCCCGTTTGCCAACGGCCTGCCTCACTACGGGCACCTGCTCACCGGGTACGCCAAAGACGTTTTCCCCCGCTTTCAAACGATGCGCGGCAAGAAGGTCGAGCGTCGCTTCGGTTGGGACACGCACGGTCTGCCTGCCGAGCTTGAGGCGATGAAGCAGGTCGGTATCACTGAAAAACGCGAGATCGAAGAGATGGGGGTTGCGGCCTTCAACGCGAAGGCTCGCGAGTCCGTGCTCGAGTACACCGCTGAGTGGGAAGAATACGTCACCCGCCAGGCGCGCTGGGTCGACTTCGAGAACGACTACAAGACACTCAACCTGTCATACATGGAGAGCGTCATCTGGGCGTTCAAGCAGCTCTACGACAAGGGCCTCGCCTATGAAGGCCAGCGCATCCTCCCGTACTGCTGGCGGGACGAGACGCCGCTGTCGAACCACGAACTGCGGATGGACGACGACGTCTACCAGGAGCGCCAGGACCCGTCGGTGACCGTCACCTTCCCGTTCACCGGTGAGCGCGCCGCCGAGCTCGGCCTCACGGGCGTGCGCGCCCTCGCCTGGACGACGACGCCGTGGACGCTGCCAACGAACGCCGCGCTCGCGGTCGGACCCGAGATTAGCTACGCTGTCGTGCCGGCCGGACCCGCGGGCGCCTCGGACGGGGGAGCAGCGGGCGAGGTGCGCTACCTCATCGCCGCAGACCTCGCCGGCAACTACGCCACCGACCTCGGCTACGAATCGGCAGACGCGCTGCGCGAGGCCATCGCCTCCACGGTGCTCGGAGCCGATCTGCTCGGGGTGAGCTACGAGCCGCTCTTCGACTACTTCGCGAACACCGAGGTGTGGGGCACCGAGAACTACTGGCAGGTGCTCGTCGACGGCTACGTGACCACGACCGACGGCACCGGCATCGTGCACCAGTCGCCCGCCTACGGCGAGGACGACCACCGCCTCACGACCGCCGCTGGCATGCCGACGATCGTCAGCCTCGACGAGGGCGGCCGCTTCATCAACGCGGTCACCGACGTCGCAGGCGAGCTGTGGATGGACGCGAACCGCCCCCTCATCCGCATGATCAAGGCGAGCGAGCGGCTGCTGCGCGAGCAGAGCTACCTGCACTCGTACCCGCACTGCTGGCGCTGCCGCAACCCGCTGATCTACCGCGCAGTATCGAGCTGGTTCGTGCGCGTCACCGACATCAAAGATCGCATGATCGCGATCAACGAAGAGATCGACTGGGTCCCAGCGAACGTCAAGCACGGCCAGTTCGGCAAGTGGCTTGAGGGCGCGCGCGATTGGTCGATCAGCCGCAACCGCTACTGGGGCAGCCCGATCCCCGTGTGGCAGAGCGACAACCCCGAATACCCGCGCGAGGACGTCTACGGCTCGGTCGCGGAGCTCGAGGCCGACTTCGGTGAGCTCCCGCGAAACGAGGCCGGCGAAATCGACCTGCACCGCCCCTACATCGACTCGCTGACCAGGCCGAACCCCGATGACCCCACCGGCCAGTCGACGATGCGCCGCATCGAAGACGTGCTCGATGTGTGGTTTGACTCGGGCTCAATGCCGTTCGCGCAGGCGCACTACCCGTTCGAGAACGTCGAGTGGTTCGAACAGAGCCAGCCGGCCGACTTCATCGTCGAGTACATCGGGCAGACCCGCGGCTGGTTCTACGTGCAGCACGTACTCGCGACCGCGCTGTTCGACCGGCCAGCGTTCAAGAGCGTCATCAGCCACGGCATCGTGCTCGGCTCCGACGGAAACAAGATGTCGAAGAGCCTGCAGAACTACCCCGACGTGAACGAGGTCTTCGACCGCGATGGCTCCGACGCGATGCGCTGGTTCCTTATGGCGTCGCCCGTCGTGCGCGGCGGCAACCTCATCGTCACCGAGGAGGGCATCCGTGAGGGCGTCAGGCAGTTCATCCTGCCGCTCTGGAACAGCTGGTACTTCTTCAGCCTGTACGCGAACGCTGACGGCATCGAGGCGGAGCGCCGCGTGGACTCCACCGATCCGCTCGACCGCTACATCCTCGCGAAGACCGGCACGCTCGTGCGCGAGGTTGGCGATCACCTCGAGGGGCTCGACACGACCTCCGCTGCGGAGGCGCTCCGATCCTTCGCCGAGGTGCTCACCAACTGGTTCGTGCGCCGCTCGCGCGACCGCTTCTGGGAGGGGACGACCGGCGAGAACGGCAAGGCAAGCAACAAGCAGGCCTTCGACACGCTCTTCACCGTGCTCGAGACGCTCGCCCGCGTCGCCGCCCCGATGGCACCGCTCGTCACCGAAGAGGTGTGGCGCGGCCTCACCGGCGGTCGCTCCGTGCACCTCACGGACTGGCCCGACGCCTCCGAGTTCCCCGTCGACGACGAACTCGTCGCCGCGATGGACGAAGTGCGCCAGATCACCTCACAGGTGCTCGCGCTGCGCAAGGCCAACCGGCTTCGCGTTCGCCTGCCGCTCGCCTCGCTCACCGTCGTCACCCAGCGCCCGAACGCGCTCGCGCCGTTCGCCGACATCCTTCGCGACGAGCTCAACGTGAAAGACGTGAAGCTCGTCCAGGAGACTGAGTCGAGCGCGGCAGAAAACGGCATCGTGCAGACGCTCGCCGTGAACGCGCGCGCCGCGGGCCCGCGCCTCGGTAAGCAGGTGCAGGCCGCGATCAAGGCCGCGAAGGCCGGCGACTGGGCAGAGACCGACGGCGTCATCGTTGCCGGTGGCATCGCGCTCGAGCCGCACGAGTACGAGCTCACGCTGCAGGCTGGCTCCGGCTCCGACGACGGTGGACCCGCGATCGCGCTCATCCAGGGCGGCGGATTCGTACTGCTCGACACTGTCACGACCCCCGAGCTCGAAGCGGAGGGCGTCGCCCGCGACGCGATCCGCGCGATCCAGGAGGCGCGTAAGAACGCCGGCCTCGAGGTCAGCGATCGCATCGTGCTCGCGCTGAACGCCGAACCGGCGCACGCGGTCGCGCTGCAGACACACGCTGCGCTCATCGCCGCAGAAACCCTCGCGGTCGGCATCGCCGTGCAGGAGGCCATCGGCCTCGACGTCGTCATCGACGACCTGCAGTCCCCGGGCGGCGGCGTCTTCGTGACCGGCGCGAAGGCGATCGGCGTCGAGAAGGCACCGCTCGTCATCACCATCGACACCACCGGGCTCGACGCGCCCGAGACGGAGGACGCACGATGAGCCAGAGCACCGCACAGCGGGTCTACGAAGCGCTCCTCACCCGCGTGGGCGAGGCGAACCCGCGCCCACGCATCGAACCGGTGCGCCGGCTCGCGGAGCTCGCGGGGTCGCCGCAGCTGTCGTACCCGGTCATTCAGATCGCCGGCACGAACGGCAAGACGTCAACGAGCCGCGCGATCGAGTCGCTGCTGCGCGCTCACGGGCTGCGCACGGGGCTCTTCACGAGCCCGCACCTCGTCGACTTCACCGAGCGCTTTCAGATCGACGGCCAGCCCATCGCTGAGGCGGCGCTCGCCGAGGCGTGGGACGAACTCCAGCTGCCGCTGCAGCTCGTCGACGCCGAGCTCACCGAGGCGGGCCACGGCCGCATCACCTACTTCGAAGCCCTCGCCGTGCTCGCCTTCGTCGCATTCGCCGACGCCCCCGTCGAGGTCGCCGTCATCGAGGTCGGGATGGGCGGCGAGTGGGATGCGACAAACATCGCCGACGCCCAGGTCGCCGTGTTCACCCCCATCGGGCTCGACCACACCGAACACCTCGGCCCCGACACGCAGACGATCGCGCACACGAAGTCGCTCATCATGAAGCCGGGCGCCGTCGCGGTGACCGCCGAGCAGGACGTCGACGCGCTCGGCGAACTCGTCGACACAGCGGCGGGGCTGGGCGTTCGCCTGTACGCCCAGGGAACCGACTTCAGGCTGGCCGAAGACCGGCTTGCCGTCGGCGGCCGCCAGGTCGACATCGTCGGCATCACCGGCCACGCCTACGACCCGGCGTTCGTGCCGCTGTACGGCCAGCACCAGGCCGAGAACGTGACCCTCGCGATTGCCGCGGTCGAGGCGTTCTTCGGCGGCGAGCGCCCGATCCCCGAAGAGGTGCTCGACGAGGGCCTCGGCCAGCTCACCTCACCGGGTCGCCTGCAGCTCATCGGCACCGACCCGATCGTCTACATCGATGCGGCCCACAACCCGCACGGCGCCGAGGCGCTCGTGCGCGCCGTCACCGAGTCGTTCGCGTTCGAGGAGCTCGCGCTCGTCACCGGTGTGCTCGAGGAGAAGGACGCGCACGGCCTGCTGCAGACGCTCGCGCCGATCGCACACCAGGTGTTCGTCACCCCGGTAGACTCGCCCCGCTCGCTGCCAGCCGAGGAGCTCGCCTCGATCGCTGACTCGGCCATTCCCGACACGCCCGTCGAAGCACTCGCGTCGCTGCCGCTCGCGCTCGAGCGGGCCCGGAGCTGGGCCGGCGAATCCAATTCCCGCGCGGTGCTCGTCGTTGGCTCGGTGCTGCTCGCCGGCGAAGCCATCACGCATTCACGTTCCGAGAAATGGGGTATCGCATGACCACGCTTCCACCAAACGGCGGGCGCGGTGCAGGCCCGGGCGGCCAGGGGATCAGCGGGCCGAACGACGGCGCCGACGAGGAGCTCGTGCTCTCGCCGTCCGAAGCCGCGGCTCACAACTCGGCGATGCGGATCTCTGGCGGCCGGAGTGGCGAACGATCCACACGCAAGGCGCTCGCGTCGATCGTGCTCGGGTTCGAGCTCATCATCGTCGTGCTTATCGGGCTCACGATCTTCGGTCTCGGCATCACCGATCCGCGCTGGCTCGGGCTCGTCATCGGCGGCGTGCTCGCGCTCTTGTGCATTGTGTCGCTCGCGACGATCCGCTTCGGCGAGGTGGGGATCCGCCTCGGCTGGGTGACCCACGTGCTCATGCTCGCGACCGCCTTCATCTTGCCGGCCGCGCTGTTTGTCGGCGGGATTTTCACCGCGCTGTGGGTGTACTGCATCGTGCGCGGCGGCAAGATCGACCGCGACAACGCGGCGCTGCTCGCTCAGGCCGACTGAGCGCGCCGCCGGGCGCCTGGCCGCCCGGCCGGGCGCCTGGCCGCCCCGCGACCTGCCCGCCCGGCCACCCCACCTTCCTCACTACACTGGGTACCGCAGTACTCACCACTCGAACAGGAGCTTCATGTCCACCGAGCAAACTCTCATCCTCGTTAAGCCTGACGGCGTTGCCCGCGGCCTGACCGGCGAGATCCTCCGCCGCGTCGAGGCGAAGGGCTACACGATCAGTGGCCTGCGCATGCTGACCCCGAGCCGCGAGCTGCTCGCAGCGCACTACGAAGAGCACGAGGGCAAGCCGTTCTATGAGCCGCTCATCGAGTTCATGAGCTCGGGCCCCGTTGTCGCCGTGCGCGCCGAGGGGGAGCGCGTCATCGAGGGCTTCCGCTCGATCGCGGGCGCCACCGACCCGACCGTCGCCGCGCCCGGCACGATCCGCGGCGACCTTGGCCGCGACTGGGGCCTCGCGGTGCAGCAGAACCTCGTGCACGGCTCGGATTCGACCCTTTCGGCCGAGCGCGAGCTCGGCCTCTGGTTCGCGTAGGTCGTAGCCTCATCACGCGGCAGAGCCCGCGCCCGGGAATGTTCCGGGCGCGGGCTCTGCTCGTTGCAAGGGGCGCCAGCCGCGCCCACCAGAGCACACGAAGTTCACCAGCGCACACGAAGTTTGCCCGCATTAACGTGTGCTTTGGTGAACTTCGTGTGCTTTCGCGAGCGCGGGCTTTCGTCGTTAGGTGGCGACGACGTCAACGGTCGCGGATCCGCCTAGAACGTGTCGGGGATGACCCGCACCGCGCCCTTGTCTGCCGACTGCGCGAACGCGGCGTAGGCGCGCAGCGCGTCGGAGACCGCGCGCTCGCGGTTCTTCGGGCGGTACCCGGTGCCTGCCTCGAGTGCTGCGCGGCGGCGCTCGAGCTCCTCGGCAGGCACCTCGAGCGTGAGTGCCCGGGTCGGAATATCGATCGAGATGATGTCGCCGTCTTCGACGAGCGCGATCATGCCCCCGCTCGCTGCCTCGGGCGAGACATGCCCGATCGACAGCCCCGAGGTGCCGCCCGAGAAGCGGCCGTCGGTGATGAGCGCGCACTGCTTGCCGAGGCCGCGGCCCTTCAAGAACGAGGTTGGGTAGAGCATCTCCTGCATGCCAGGGCCGCCCTTGGGCCCCTCGTAGCGGATCACGACGACGTCGCCCGCGTTGACCTGCTTGTTGAGAATCTTCTCGACGGCCTCGTCTTGCGACTCGCACACCACGGCCGGCCCCGAGAACGTCCAGATCGACTCGTCGACGCCGGCGGTCTTCACGACAGCGCCGTCGACGGCGATGTTGCCGCGCAGCACGGCGAGGCCCCCGTCCTTCGAGTACGCGTGCTCGACGGAGTGGATGCAGCCATTCTCTTGATCGAGGTCGAGCTCGCGCCAGCGCTCCGACTGGGAGAACGCCGTCGACGAGCGCACGCCTCCGGGGGCCGCGTGCCAGAGCTCGAACGCCTCTTCGGTCGCCTTGCCGCCGCGCACGTCCCACTCGTCGAGCCAGTCGCCGAGATTCTTCGAGTGCACGGTGTGCACGGTCTCGTCGAGCAGACCGCCGCGGCGCAGCTCGCCGAGCAGCGCGGGGATGCCGCCAGCCCGGTGCACATCCTCCATGTAGTACGTCTTCCCGTTCGCGACGTTGGGGGCCACCTTCGCGAGGCACGGCACGCGGCGCGACACGGCGTCGATCTCGTCGAGGCCGAAGTTCACACCCGCCTCGTGGGCCGCGGCGAGCAGGTGGAGGATCGTGTTCGTCGACCCGCCCATCGCGATGTCGAGCGCCATCGCGTTGCCGAAGGCCTCGGGGGTCGCGATGCTGCGGGGGAGCACCGTGTAGTCGTCATCGTCGTAGTGACGCTTGGTGATATCGACGATGGTCTTGCCGGCATTCTCGTAGAGCGCCTTGCGTGCGGTGTGGGTCGCGAGGGTGGATCCGTTGCCGGGGAGCGAGAGCCCCATTGCCTCGGTGAGGCAGTTCATCGAGTTCGCGGTGAACATGCCGGAGCAGGATCCGCAGGTCGGGCACGCCGACTCCTCGATCTTCTGCATGTCTTCGTCGGAGATGTTCTCGTTCACGGCGTCGGAGATCGCGTCGACGAGGTCGAGCGTGCGCACCATGCCGTTCGCGAGCACCGCGCGGCCCGACTCCATGGGCCCGCCGGATACGAACACGGTCGGAATGTTGAGCCGGAGCGCTGCGAGCAGCATGCCGGGGGTGATCTTGTCGCAGTTGGAGATGCAAATGAGGGCGTCGGCGCAGTGCGCGTTCACCATGTACTCGACCGAGTCGGCGATGAGGTCGCGGGAGGGGAGCGAGTACAGCATGCCGCCGTGGCCCATCGCGATGCCGTCGTCGACCGCGATCGTGTTGAACTCGCGGGGAATGCCGCCGGCCTCGATGATCGCGTCGGAGACGATGCGCCCCACGGGGGCGAGGTGCGTGTGGCCAGGCACGAACTCGGTGAAAGAGTTCGCGACGGCAATGATGGGCTTACGCCCGAGGTCAGCACCGTTGACTCCGGCGGCGCGGAGCAGCGCGCGGGCTCCCGCCATGTTGCGGCCGTGGGTGACTGTGAATGAGCGATAGGTGGGCATTCCACTATTCAGCCAGAGCTTTGGGCGGTGGGGAAGTTAGCGTTGGTACTAGTACTGGGAGTACTATGATCTGATGATTCGGCAGCGCACCCCGCGGGGCATTCAACTCGGTGAGTTTCTCACGACGCGCAGGCGCTCGCAGTCGCGCGCGGCCCTTGGGCTGCCGCCCGGCAACCGCCGCAGCGAGGTCGGGCTCAGCCGTGAGGAGGTCGCGACGCTCGCCGGCATCAGCGTGAGCTGGTACACGTGGCTCGAGCAGGGCCGCGAGATCAACGCATCGGAGCAGGTGCTCGCAGCCGTCGCGCGTGTGCTCCACCTCACCGAGCCCGAAGCGGAGTACGTGTACGCGCTCGCGAGCCCCGGCCGCACCCAGCCCCCGGCCCCGCCGAACGAGGCCCCGGTTCACCTGCTAAACCTCATTCGCGCGCTCGACTTCCCGGCCTTCATTCTCACGAGCGACTGGACGATCGTCGGGTGGAACGCTGGCTACGAGTGGCTCTACGGCCCGATTGCGACAACGCCGCCTGCCGAGCGCAACCTGCTCAGAATCATCTACACCGATCCGCGCAACCGCGAGCTGCTACCCAACTGGGAGCGCGACAGCCGCAGCTTCCTCGCCGAGTTTCGCGCCGAGTCAGGGGTGCGCCTCAGCTCCGAGCGCCACCGCGCCCTCGTCGACTCGCTCACCGAGCTCAGCGCAGATTTCCGAGCCCAGTGGGCCGAGCAGGCAGTCGGCAGGTTCACGTCGCGGCAGCGCACGTTCACCCACCCGACGGCCGGCGAGCTCGTGTTTGAGCACCACAGGCTCGTGCCGTCTGACGCCGCCGATCTCCACGTCGTGATCTACGCGCCCGTGCCCGAGGCCCCGCAGAGCGAGACCGGAATGTCGGTGGCTCCGGGTAGCGTTGACTCATGACCCGACACGCAGCAGCGTCACCTCTCGAAACCCGCAGTGCCGCCGAATCGCTCAGTGCGGCCGAGGCGCGTCGCGTCGCCCTGGCCGCCCAGGGCTTTTCGAATGTGGCGAAGATCGCGAAGCGACGCCCGTTCGACGCCGCACTCGAGCGACTGCACGTGCTGCAGATCGACTCAGTCAACGTGTTCTCCCGCAGCCACTACATGCCCGTGTTCTCGCGGCACGGCGAATATGACCGCGAGCGGCTCGACAGGCAGCTGTGGCAGAGCGGGGAGTTTACCGAGTACTGGGCGCACGAGGCCGCGTTCATTCCCGTGCAAGACAGGCCGCTGTTCGGCTGGCGCATGGCAGACTATCGGGCAAAGCACGACCGCGACGGACGGCGCGAGCGCGTCGCATCGACAATCAACGCGGTGCGCGACCGGCTGCGCGCGAACGGGCCGCAGCTTGTGCGCGAGCTTGAGGATGGGCCGCGGGAGAAACGCGGGCCCTGGTGGGACTGGAGCGAGACTAAGCAGGCAGTCGAGGTGATGTTCGCCGCCGGCGAGGTCGTCTCTGCCGGCCGCGAGGGCTTCCAGCGCCGCTATGCGCTGGCCGAGCAGGTCATTGACGAGGCGCACCTCGGGGAGATCGACAGGGCCACCGCGCAGCGCGAACTCGTTGCCCGCGCCGCGCGCTCGCTTGGCGTTGCGACGCTCGCCGATCTCGCCGACTACCACCGGTTGAAAGCGGCGGAGGCGCGCGTTGCGGTGCGCGCGCTCGAAGAGGCAGGGGAGCTGCTGCCAGTCACCGTCGAGGGCTGGCTCACGAGGGCTGGGAAGCCGGAGGCAGCGTGGATCCACCGCGACGCGCGCGTGCCGGGGAGGCTCGCGCCGAACGCGCTCCTCACACCGTTTGACCCTGTCGTCTGGTTTCGCCCGCGCGCCGAGCGCATGTTCGATTTCCACTACCGCATCGAGATCTACACGCCGCAGGAGAAGCGCGAGTTCGGCTACTACTGCCTGCCGCTGATGGTTAGCGGCAAGCTCGCGGGGCGCATCGACCTGAAGGCCGATCGCCAGGGCGGAGCGCTGCTCGTGCAGGCGGCTTGGCGGGAGCATGGCGCGCCGACACACACCCCCGAGGTCGCGGCGACGCTGCTGCGCCAGGCGGCAGAGTGGCAGGGGCTCGGCGACATCCGCGTGAGCGGGGTCGGAAACCTCGCGCTGCCTGTGCTCGGCTAGCGTTGCTCGGCTAGCGTTGCTCGGGCGCGGAGCCCGCTGCCGCGACGGTCGCCTTCACGGCGTCTTGCCAAGCGAAGAGTCCCCGAACCCACCCTCCCGATTCGACCCCGGCACGCGGTAGTGCGCTGTGCGCGGTGAGCAGTCACGTGTACGCAGTGCTGGGCTGCGCTGTGATGCGTGGGCTGCCCGCCACCCTGCAAGAGCCAGAGTTGCCCGTCTGGCGCGGGGTGTGCCCGCTGATCGAATCGGTACCGACTCGCCTGTGTGAAATTGTGTGGTGCGGTTATCCCTCGACGAGGTCGTTCAGCCAGTTCGCCTGTTGAATCTGGGCGTCGAGCTCCCGGAGCTCGCGCGCGAGCGCGTCGGCCTTGGTGCGCAGCTCAGGCACCGCGAGTGCCGACACCTGGCGCAGCTCCGAGCGCAGCTGTCTGAAGCCGCTACTTCCCTGGGCCGCGTCTGCGGCCTCGCTGAGCACCGCGTGGCGCAGCCGCAGGCTGTCGCGGCGTGCGAGCGCGTCGGTCATCGTGACGGGGGTCGCTGCCTGGCCGGCTGTCTGCTGCCTGCGGCGGCCGCCTGCCGGCGACTTCGGGGCGATGTCGAGCTGAATTGCTGAGTTCGTCGCATTGATGCTGCGCACGAGCGCCTCGAGCTCGCCGATTGCGAGCTCGGCCTCGGCGAGCAGCGCCCCAGCATCTTCCGCAGGGGTGTCGCCCTCCTGAAACTGCGCGTTCGCGGCGACGCGCGCACGCAGCTGGGCGATCCGCTTCTGTGTGTCTGCGCGCAGTGCGAGCGCTTCTGCGAGTTTCACCGGTGATCCCACTTCCCCTGGCCCTGACAAGACGGCCAGATTATCACGTCAACACAGGAGCTTTTTGAGCCGAGTGGGCGTACGCTCGGAGTCAGCGAGGCCTGCCACCGGCGGCGGCCCGATCCGACGAGAACCGGGAGTGTTTCAATGCGCGCAGTGACCTATGTCAAGCACAACACGGTAGAGCTCCGCGAGAAGCCGCGGCCCGAGATCGGGGCAGATGAGGTGCTCATCCAGGTGGGAGGCGCGGGCGTGTGCCACTCCGATATCTCAATCATTGGGCTCGGTGACGACAACCCGCTCATCGGAAGTACGCTCGGGCACGAGGTCGCCGGCACGGTCGCCGAGCTTGGCGAGGGGGTGACCGGCTGGAGTGTCGGCGACCGCGCGATCGTTTCGCTGATCCTGTCGTGCGGGCGCTGCCGCGAGTGCCTGTCGGGTCGCGACAATCAGTGCGAGGTCGTCGCCCCGCGCGACGGGCTCGCGCCGCTCTCGCCCGGCATTGGCAGCCCCGGCGGCATGGCCGACTTCATCGCCGTGAAGGCCCGCCACCTCGACCCGATCGGCGAGCTCGACCCGGTGCAGGCCGCACCGCTCGCCGACGCCGCGCTCACCCCGATGCACGCGATCAACACCGTGCGCGACCGCATGACGGGTGACGCCACGGTCGTGACAATCGGGCTCGGCGGGCTCGGGCACATGGCGCTGCAGATTCTCGCAGCGACGACTGGCGCGCGCATCATCGCGCTCGACACCGACCAAGCGAAACTCGCCTTCGCCGAGAGTCACGGCGCCGATCTCGCGCTGCCGAGCGACGGCGATGCCGCTGGGCGGATCCTCGACGAAACCGGCGGCGTCGGCGCAGACGTGGTGTTCGACTTCGTCGGCGTGCAGCCGACTGTCGACCTCGCGACCGCGGTCGTGCGCGGGGGAGGCGCGATCCGCTTCGTCGGCCTCGGGGGCGGCAGCTTCCCGTACGTCGCGGGCGGCGGCGCGCTGCCGTGGGGCGTGAACATTGAGCGGGCCTACGGCGGCACCCGCGCCGACATGCGCCAGGTGATCGCGCTCGCTGCCGCTGGCAAGATCTCGGTCGAGGTCGTGCGGTACGCGCTCGACGACGCGGTGCAGGCATTCGACGATCTGCACCACGGCAAGATTCAGGGCCGCGCGGTGCTCGTGCCGTAGGAGCTACCCTCGCTCGCTCTATGCGAACAAAGTTTCGAATGTGGGCCTCAGAGGTTTATGCTTGGAGGCATGGAAGCAACCCGCAGCGTTCGCCCATTCGAGGTCGTCAGCGAGTATGAGCCGAGCGGTGATCAGCCGCAGGCGATCGAGCAGCTCGCCAAGCGCATCAACGCGGGCGAGACCGACGTCGTGCTGCTCGGCGCGACAGGCACGGGCAAGTCGGCGACGACTGCGTGGCTCATCGAGCAGGTGCAGCGGCCGACGCTGATTCTCGCGCACAACAAGACGCTCGCGGCGCAGCTCGCGAACGAGTTCCGCGAGCTCATGCCGAACAACGCTGTCGAGTACTTCGTGAGCTACTACGACTACTACCAGCCCGAGGCCTACGTGCCGCAGACCGACACGTTCATCGAGAAAGACTCCTCGGTGAACGCCGAGGTCGAGCGGCTGCGACACTCGACAACGAACTCGCTGCTCAGCCGACGCGACGTCGTCGTGATCTCGACGGTGTCGTGCATCTACGGCCTCGGCAAGCCAGAGGAATACTACGAGGCGATGGTGCCGCTGCAGGTCGGCGACAGGCTCGACCGCGACGTGCTGCTACGCCGGTTCGTACAGATGCAGTACCAGCGCAACGACATCGAGTTCGTGCGCGGCAATTTCAGGGTGCGCGGCGACACGGTCGAGATCATTCCGATGTATGAGGAGCTCGCGATTCGCATCGAGTTCTTCGGCGACGAGATCGAGGCGCTCTACTACCTGCACCCGCTGACGGGCGACGTTGTGAAGCAGGTCGACAGCGTTTCGGTGTTTCCCGGGTCGCACTACGTTGCCAGTCGCGAGGTGATGAACCGCGCGATGCACGACATCTCGGACGAGCTCGAATCGCGCACAGCCGAGCTCAAGTCGCAAAACAAGCTCGTCGAAGAGCAGCGGCTGCGCATGCGCACGACCTTCGACCTCGAGATGATGGAGCAGATTGGCTTCTGCTCCGGCATCGAGAACTACTCGATGCACATGGACGGCCGCAAGCCGGGCGAGGCGCCGCACTGCCTGCTCGACTACTTCCCAGACGACTTCCTTGTGGTGATCGACGAGTCGCACGTCACGGTGCCGCAGATCGGTGCGATGTACGAGGGCGACTCCTCGCGCAAGCGCACGCTCGTCGACCACGGCTTCAGGTTGCCGAGCGCGCTCGACAACCGGCCGCTGAAGTTCGGCGAGTTCAAGGAGCGCGTCGGCCAGACAGTCTATTTGTCTGCGACCCCTGGCAAGTACGAGATGGGGCTCGCAGACGGCGTCGTCGAGCAGATCATTCGCCCGACAGGGCTCGTCGACCCCGAGATCGTCGTCAAGCCCTCCGAGGGGCAGATCGATGACCTGCTCGAAGAGGTGCGGCGGCGCGTGGAGCGCGACGAGCGCGTGCTCGTCACGACGCTCACGAAGAAGATGGCGGAGCAGCTCACCACCTTCATGGAGGAGGCGGGCGTGCAGGTGCGCTACCTCCACTCCGACGTCGACACGCTCAGGCGCGTCGAGCTGCTCACCGAGCTGCGAGCGGGCGTGTTCGACGTGCTCGTCGGCATCAACCTGCTGCGCGAGGGCCTGGACCTGCCGGAGGTCTCGCTCGTCGCCATTCTCGACGCCGACAAGGAGGGCTTCCTTCGTTCGTCGACCTCGCTCATTCAGACGATCGGTCGCGCGGCCCGTAACGTCTCCGGTGAGGTGCACATGTATGCCGACCGCATCACCCCGTCGATGCAGCTCGCGATCGAAGAGACGAATCGTCGCCGGGAGATTCAGGTCGAGTACAACACGAAGCACGGCATCGACCCGCAGCCGCTGCGCAAGAAGATCGGCGACATCACCGAGGTGCTCAACCGCGAGGCTGCCGACACCGACGAGGTGCTCGCGAATCGGGCGACGAGGCACGCGCAGAAGGGCTCGCCGCAGCGAGCAAAGGGCAAGGCCGCCTCGCGCGCGGGCGCGATCGGGGCCGAGGGTGCAGACAAGCTCGAGGAGATCATCGCAGACCTCACGCAGCAGATGCTGCTCGCTGCCGAAGAGCTGAAGTTCGAGCTCGCGGCGCGGCTGCGCGACGAGGTGTCGGAGATGAAGCGCGAGCTGCGCAGCATGGACGCCGCGGGCCACATCTAGGGGCGGTGCCCCGGGCCCCGGCTGCGCGAGCTCGCTGCGCCCTGGGCGGCTGCGCCCTGGGCGGCTGCGCCAAGAACGCCCTGAACCCTGCACCTGTCTCCGAGACCCCACCCGTACACGGCGCAATAAGTGGGTGCGCTCGGAGGGAAGTGCAGGGTTCGCGGGCCCCACGGGCCGCAGCGCTTACGCCGCGGGGAGTGCGGCGTAGAGATCTACCGCGTTACCGTCTGGGTCCATGACTGTTGCGTAGCGCTGGCCCCAAAAGGCATCCCACGGCGCGACCCTACTGCGGTGCCCGGCTGCGATGAGCCGCGCGTGCACCTCGTCGACCTCGGCGGGGGAGCCGGCCTGAAACGCAAATGCGACGCGATGGCTGCCTGTGGGCGAGACATACTCGGTATCGAACCCCTGAATGGTCTCGACGGTGTCCCACCCCACCCGCATTCCGTTGGGCAGCACCACCTCTACGTGCGGCTCGTTCGCTGCGTCGGCGGGAATGTCGAGGCCGAGATCCCTGTAGAAGGCGAGCGAGGCCGCGAGGTCGGTGGTGACGATGCCGACGAAGTCAAAAGTGAGGCTCATATGCTGATCCTATTGCTCTGGCGGGCATCTCGCATGCCATGGGCGAAGGCCAACGAGCGCGGTCATGCGTGCGTCGAGCCGTGCGACGTGTGGGCGCTAGATCTGTCCGATCGGCTCGCGTTTCTCGGCCTGGAAGCGATCCTCGCGGCGACCGTATGCCCAGTAGGGCGAGAGCGAGAGCTCGGCCCGATCCACCCCGCGCTCGTCGGTGAAGTAGGGGCGCAGCGCTTTCATCGCGCCGCGCTCGCCGTGCACGAACACCTGCACCCTGCCTGGCAGCCACTCGGCCCCCCGCACCGCATTGACCAGTATGTCCGTCGTGCCAGCGGCGGCGCCGCGGCGAAACAGCCAAGTCAGCTCAATCCCGGCCGGGTGCACGAGATCGAGCACGTCTGCTTCGGCGTCTACCTCGATGAGAGCGACGCCCTGCGCGTCTGCCGGCATGGCCTCAAGCGCCGAGGCTATCGCAGGGATCGCCGATTCGTCGCCGGCGAGCAGGTGCCAGTCGGCCTCGGGGTCTGGTGCGTAGCCGCCGCCGATTCCGCGCAGCACGACGGGATCGCCCGGCTTGGCGCCGTTGGCCCATGGCCCGGCGAGCCCCTCGTCGCCGTGCACAACGAAGTCGATCCAGACCTCGCCGGCGCGGTGATCGACACGTCGCACGGAGTAGGTGCGGGTCGTTGGGAGCTGCTCTGCGGGGAGCGCCTCGCGCAGCGCGTCGAGGTCGTAGGGCGGTGTGAGTGAGGTTTCGGGGTGCTGAAAGAGCATCTTGCTGTAGGCGTCGGTGTGCGTGAGCGGCTCGATTTCGGCTACGCCGGCGCCGCCGGCGACGATGCGCACGAGGTGGCGGCTGAGCTGTACTCGCTGCAGCACCTCGAGCACAATTTGTGGTCGTACGGGGCGCTGAGACTGTGCTGGCGCGGCTGGAGTCATGTCAAACCTCATTCATCAGATGATTGCGTGCGGCACCCAGCCTCCCACACCGGCGCAAACAATGCCAGGCGCGTGCTGCCTGGTTAGCGGGAAGCGAACACGCAAAATGCTAGAACACATGTTCGAATGTTCGGCCGGGAGACGCTAAGCTGGGGGAGTGACTTCACAGAGCAAAACACCGATCCGCTCCTCTGCAGCGCACGCCCACATCAGCGTGCAGGGCGCCAGGGTACACAACCTGAAGAACGTCGATCTGTCGATCCCGCGCGACTCCCTCGTGGTCTTTACTGGCCTGTCGGGCAGCGGCAAGTCGAGCCTCGCGTTCGACACGATTTTTGCGGAGGGACAGCGCCGCTACGTCGAGTCGCTGTCGGCGTACGCGCGCCAGTTTCTCGGCCAGGTGGATCGGCCTGACGTCGACTTCATCGAGGGCCTGAGCCCCGCAGTGTCGATCGACCAGAAGTCGACGAACCGCAACCCGCGCTCGACGGTTGGCACGATCACCGAAATCTACGACTACATGCGACTGCTTTGGGCGCGCATCGGCATTCCGCACTGCGCAGTGTGCGGCGAGCGGATCGCCTCGCAGACAGTGCAGCAAATCGCCGACAGGCTGATGCAGCTCGAGGAGCGCACGCGCTACCAGGTGCTCGCGCCCGTTGTCTCCAAGAAGAAGGGCGAGTTCGTCGACCTGTTCCAGGAGCTCGCGGCGACGGGTTACTCCCGCGCGATTGTCGACGGCGAGCTCATCCAGCTCAGCGACCCGCCGAAGCTCAAGAAGCAGATCAAGCACGACATCTCCGTCGTGATCGATCGTCTCGTCGCCTCGCCAGACGGGCTCGGCCGCCTCACCGACTCGCTCGAGACCGCGCTGCGCCTCGCCGACGGCACGGTGCAGATCGACTATGTGGATCGTGACGCGCAGGCAGACGATCGCACGCAGGTGTTCTCCGAGCGCCTCTCGTGCCCGAACCAGCACCCGGTGCAGCTCACCGAGATCGAGCCGCGCACGTTCTCGTTCAACGCGCCGTTCGGGGCGTGCCCGACGTGCTCCGGCCTCGGCACGAGCATGTCGGTGGACGAAGATCTCGTGCTCGGCGACCCCGAGCTCTCGATCAGCGAGGGGGTCATCATCCCCTGGACGAGCCAGGGCAAGAGCCTCTACCAGTACTACGAAAAACTGCTGGTGGGCCTCGCGAAAGACCTCGATTTCTCGCTCAAGACCCCGTGGGGTGAGCTCGACGAAGACATCCAAGAGGCGATCCTCCGCGGTAACGACTTCAAGGTCAACGTGCGCTGGAAGAACCGCTTCGGCCGCGAGGTGAAGTACACGAGCGGATTCGAGGGCGTCATCCCGTTCATCGAGCGCCAGTACGCCGAGGCCGAGAGCGACAACCGGCGCGAGCGCTGGTCCGAGTTTCTGCGCGAGGTGCCCTGCCACGTCTGCAACGGCCAGCGCCTGAAGCCAGAGGTGCTCGCGGTCACGGTCGACGACGAGTCGATCGCGAGCGTCGGCGAGTTCAGCCTGCTCGACGCGAAGCACTTCTTCGACGCCGTCGAGCTCAGCGAGCGCGACGCGAAGATCGCAGCGCAGGTGCTGCGCGAGATCCGCCTCCGCTTCGACTTCCTCATCGAGGTCGGCCTCGGCTACCTTACCCTCGCCCGCGCCGCAGGCACGCTCTCGGGCGGCGAGGCGCAGCGCATCCGTTTGGCGACCCAGATCGGCTCTGGCCTCACCGGCGTGCTGTACGTGCTCGACGAGCCGTCGATCGGCCTCCACCAGCGCGATAACCGCAGGCTCATCGAGACGCTCGTGAAGCTCCGCGACCTCGGCAACACGCTCATCGTTGTCGAGCACGACGAGGAGACGATCGAGGCGGCCGACTGGCTCGTCGACATCGGCCCGGGCGCGGGCGTCGAGGGCGGCACCGTCGTGCACTCCGGCCTGCTGCCAGAGCTGCGAGCGAACACGAACTCGGTGACGGGCGACTACCTGTCGGGCCGCCGCGCGATCGAGACGCCGAAGACGAGGCGCAAGCGCGACAAGAACCGCGAGCTCAAGGTCGTCGGTGCCCGGTCGAATAACCTGCAGAACGTCGACGCGACGTTCCCGCTCGGCGTGATGACGGCAGTCACCGGCGTCTCGGGCAGCGGCAAGTCGACGCTCGTGAACGACGTGCTCTACCGTGTGCTCGCGAACCAGCTCAACGGCGCCCGCATGGTGCCTGGCAAACACACCCGGGTCACCGGGCTCGAACACCTCGACAAGGTCGTGCACGTCGACCAGGCGCCGATCGGGCGCACGCCGCGCTCGAACCCCGCGACCTACACGGGCGTGTTCGACAAGATCCGCAACCTCTTCGCCGAGACGCAGGAGGCGAAGACCCGCGGCTACCTGCCCGGCCGCTTCAGCTTCAACGTGAAGGGCGGCCGCTGCGAGGCGTGCGCCGGCGACGGCACGCTGAAGATCGAGATGAACTTCTTGCCCGACGTCTACGTCGCCTGCGAGGTCTGCGGCGGCAACCGCTACAACCGCGAGACGCTGCAGGTGCGCTACAAGGGCAAGAACATCGCCGAGGTGCTCGAGATGCCCATCGCCGAGGCCGAGCAGTTCTTCGAGCCGATCTCGTCGATCCACCGCTTCATGAAAACCCTCGTCGACGTCGGCCTCGGCTACGTGCGACTCGGGCAGAGCGCGACCACGCTCTCGGGCGGCGAGGCGCAGCGCGTGAAGCTCGCGACCGAGCTGCAGAAGCGCTCGAACGGCCGCAGCATCTACGTGCTCGACGAGCCGACCACGGGCCTGCACTTCGAAGACGTGCGCAAGCTCCTCCTCGTGCTCAACGGTCTCGTCGACAAGGGCAACACGGTGATCACGATCGAGCACAATCTCGACGTGATCCGCAGCGCCGACTGGGTCATCGACCTCGGCCCCGAGGGCGGCTCTGGCGGCGGCACGATTCTTACCGTTGGTACCCCCGAGGATGTCGCGAAGCACGCGGGCAGCCACACCGGCCAGTTCCTCGCCGAAGCGCTCGAGAAGGCGCCCGTCGCGAAGACCGGCCGCAAGGCCATTGCGCCCGCGGTCGCACAGCCCGCGAAGGCGGCGCCAGCAAAGAAGGCGCCAGCTAAGAAGGCGCCAGCAAAGAAGGCGCCGGCAAAGAAGGCGCCAGCCGCCGCACGGGCGTCGGCGTGAGGCCACGCTCATGAGCGAGGATCCGCTTCGCGGGGGAGCGGAGGCCGAGGCCCCCGCCGACCCCCGCGACGCCTTCAAGCCTGCCCAGGGCGAGATCCCCACGAGCCCCGGCGTCTACCGATTCTCTGATCGGCACGGGCGGGTGCTCTACATCGGCAAGGCGAAGAACCTGCGCGCGCGGCTGGCGAACTACTTCCAGCCGATGCACTCGCTCATGCCGCGAACGCGCCGCATGCTGTCGCTCGCGGCGAATGTCGACTGGACTGTCGTAGCGAGCGACACCGAGTCGCTCGTGCTCGAGCACACGTGGATCACGGAGTACAAGCCTCCGTTTAACGTGCAATTTAAAGACGACAAGACCTACCCCTACCTCGCGGTGACACTCGCTGAGGAGGCGCCCAGGCTCGTCATCACCCGCAACGAAAAAATCAGGGGCGCGAAATATTTCGGCCCCTACCCGAAGGTGTGGGCGATTCGCGAGACGGCGTCGTTGCTGCAGCAGGCGTTTCCGATTCGCACCTGTAACGACGCTGACTACCGACGGGCGATGTCGAGCGGCAAGCCGTGCCTCGCCGGGCAGATTGGGCGCTGCGCCGGCCCGTGTTCCTTCACGGTAACCGTTGCCGAGCACCGCGAGCGCGTGAGCGAGCTCGTGGCGTTTCTCTCGGGTAACTACCAGACGCAGTTTCGCAGGCTGCAGCGCGAGATGAAAGACGCCGCCGCCGAGCAGCGATACGAAGACGCGGCGCGGCTGCGCGACCAGGTCGCGGCCGTAGAGCACGTGATGGAGAAGAACGCGATCGTGCTCGGCCACGAGGTCGACGTTGACGCGTTCGGGCTCAGGGTTGACGAGCTTTCTGCCGCGCTGCACCAGTTCATTATTCGCGGCGGGCGCGTGCGCGGCGAGCGTAGCTGGATAGTCGACGTCGAGCTCGACGACTCGCCCGGGCGGCTGCTTGAGCAGGTTTTGCAGACCGCGTACGAGGGCGGGCACGAGCCGCCGCCCGAGGTGCTCGTGCCCGAGCTGCCAGATGGGCTCGCCTCGCTCGAGGAGACGCTCGCGAGGGGGCGCCCGCGCGGTGGAAAGGTGCGGATCCGCACCCCCGAACGCGGCGACAAGGCCCAGTTAATGGACCGGGCCACGCTCAACGCCGGCGAGAATCTCATGCGCTACAAGCTCAAGCGCGCCGCCGACATCACCTCGCGCACCGACGCGCTCGCCGAACTGCAGCAGGCCCTCGACATGCCCGAGGCGCCGCTTCGCATCGAATGTATTGATGTGTCTCACCTGCAGGGCACCGGCGTGGTCGCCTCGCTCGTGGTCTTCGAGGACGGGCTGCCCGCGAAGAGCGAGTACCGCAAGTACCGCATCGAAGACACGACCGACGACACCGATTCGATCTACCAGGTCGTGACGAGGCGCGCGGCGCAGCTGAATCTTGCGAGGGAGGCGGGGGAGCTGCCGAGCGGCGCGTACCGTGCACGCCCGCAGCTCATCATCGTTGACGGCGGCGAGCCGCAGGTGAAGGCCGCGCACCGCGCGCTCAGCGAGGCCGGTATCACCGATATCGCGCTCTGTGGCATCGCCAAGCGGCTTGAGGAGCTGTGGTTACCAGACGACCCGTTCCCGGTGATTCTGCCGCGCACGAGCGAGGCACTGTTCCTCGTGCAGCGCGCACGCGATGAGGCGCATCGCTTCGCCATCACCTTCCAGCGAAAGCGCCGCAGTGAGGCCATCGCCTCGCAACTCGCCGACGTTCCGGGGCTCGGCCCGAAGCGCGTGCAACAGCTGCTTCGGCATTTCGGTTCGGCTGCGCGCTTGCGTGCGGCGTCAGTGAGCGAGATGGCTGCCGTGCCTGGGATCGGGGAGCGCACGGCCGAGCAGATTCTCGGACACCTTACCCGACTCCGAAACCCCGCGCCTGACGCTAAGATTGTCGATGCACAGTCGGGCGCTGACCCCCAGCGCGACATCGAACGAGACTTCGAGCGAGGCACCGAGCCGGGGCACACACCAGTTACCGAGTAAGAGGGAGTAGACGATGAATGATGTCGTGAACGGTCAAGAAATTTTGATCGTGACCGGAATGTCAGGCGCAGGCCGCAGCACCGTCGCGAACACCCTTGAAGATCTTGGCTGGTATGTCGTAGACAACCTCCCGCTGTCAATGGTGAAGACGCTCGCCGACATGGCAGACAAGTCGGGCGGCGCGCTGCCCAAGATCGCTGCGGTGGTCGATGTGCGCGGCCGTGATCTGTTCGCCGACATCCAGGAGACGGTGAAGGAGCTGCGCGTGTCTGCGACGGTTCGCGTCGTCTTCCTCGACGCAGCAGACGACATTCTCGTGCGCCGCTACGAGAGCGTGCGGCGCCCGCACCCCCTGCAGGTCGAGGCGGGCGGGCTGCTCGAGGGCATTCGGCTCGAGCGCGAGCGCTCGCAGGAGCTGCGTGCGACGAGCGACGTTGT
Organism: Leucobacter albus; assembly: GCF_039528015.1. Taxonomy (NCBI): domain Bacteria; kingdom Bacillati; phylum Actinomycetota; class Actinomycetes; order Micrococcales; family Microbacteriaceae; genus Leucobacter; species Leucobacter albus. The sequence continues at coordinate 717,314 of NZ_BAAAKZ010000003.1, forward strand.
GGTCGACACGTCGAACTACAACGTGCACCAGCTGACAACCGCAACGCGCGAAATGTTTTCGTCAGACGACGTCGCTGGCCTGCAACTTACCGTCATGAGCTTCGGCTTCAAATACGGTGCACCGACCGACGTGGATCTCATGGTTGACATGCGGTTCATCCCGAACCCGTTTTGGGAACCCGAGCTTCGTCCGCTCACAGGCGTCGACCCCGCGGTGAAGGACTACGTCCTGAGCCGTGAGGGTGCGACCGAGTTCATCGACGCCTACGTTGCCGCCCTCGCCCCGGTGTTCGCCGGGTTCCAACGCGAGAACAAGCGACACGCATCGCTCGCCGTCGGGTGCACCGGCGGCAAGCACCGCTCCGTGGCAGTTGCCCGTGAGCTCGCAGACCGGCTTGCCAGTCTGCCAGGTGTGAGCGTTCAGCTCCGCCACCGCGACCTCGGTCGCGAGTAGAAGGGGGCGTCGTTCGCCCCCTCTAGTTTGCTATTCACCTGTTTCGAAAGGAATGTCTGTGCCGAGTACCGCCGATGTCATGAGCGAGCTGGTGAAGCTCCCCGTGCAACGGACCGGGGAACGAATGGCGGAACTCGCCACGATCCTGCGCTTGTCTGGCGGCCTACACACGATCAACGGGCGTATTGCCCTTGAAGCTGAACTGCACACCCCGCAGACGGTTCAGCGCGTGCGAAAAGACCTTGCGGAGCTCTACGGCGTGCGCGCCGAGGCCCGCCAGCTGCCCCCCACGAGTGTGCGCCCCGGCGCACCGCAATTCCTCGTTCGCGTGATCGATGGCGAGACGCTCGCCCGTCAGCTCGGACTGCTTGATCAGCGGCGCCGGCCGATCCGCGGCCTGCCCAATCGCATCACCACCGGTGACGCGAAAGAGCTCGCAGCGGCGCTGCGCGGCGCGTTCCTCGCGCGCGGCAAGATCACTCCTCCCGGCCGCACGGTGAGCCTCGAGGTCGTGTGCCCGAGCAGCGAGACCGCAATGGCGCTCGTTGGGGCGGCAAGCCGCATCGGAGTTGACGCAAAGAGCCGCGATATTCGTGGCGTGTCAAAGCTGCTTGTGCGCGACGGCGAGGCGATTGGCACGCTGCTCGGCCTGATGGGCGCCGACGAGTGCCGTGCCGCCTGGGACAACCTGCGCAAGGCGCGCGAGACCCGCGCCACCGCGAACCGGCTCGTGAACTTTGACGACGCCAACCTTCGCCGTTCGGCCGAGGCGTCGGTCGCGGCGTGCGCGCGCGTGGAGCGCGCGCTCGAGATTCTCGGAAGCGATGTGCCCGACCACCTGAATTACGCGGGCAAGCTCAGGCTCACGCACCGCGAGGCAAGCCTCGACGAGCTGGGCGCGCGCGCCGATCCGCCGCTCACGAAGGACGCGATTGCCGGGCGAATTCGCCGGCTGCTCGCGATGGCCGACAAGGCCGCCGAGGACCAGGGCATCCCTGGAACTGAGGCGAGCGTACCTGAGGAACTCGTGTGATCTAGCCAGCAGCGAACACTCGGCACCCCGAGGGTTACCGCAATAGACTGGCGATTGAAACACTGAAGAGAAATGGAGCTGCAATGACCACATACTCACTCCCTGAACTGCCCTACGATTACGCTGCCCTCGAGCCGCACATCAGCGGCAAGATCATGCAGTTGCACCACGACAAGCACCACCAGGCGTACGTCACCGGAGCAAACACTGCGCTCGAGCAGCTCGCCGAGGCCCGCGAGTCGGGTAACCTCGCACCGGTCAACAAGCTGGAGAAGGATCTCGCGTTCAACGTGGGCGGCCACGTGAACCACACGATTTTCTGGAACAACATGTCGCCCGACGGCGGCGGCAAGCCAGAGGGCGAGCTCGCTGCGGCAATCGACGAGTACTTTGGCGATTTCGAGAAGTTCCAGGCGCATTTCACCGCGACCGCGATGGGCGTGCAGGGCTCGGGTTGGGCCGTGCTCGCGTGGGACACGCTCGGCCAGCGCGCAAACATCGTGCAGATGTTCGACCAGCAGGGCAACCTCCCCGCTGGCACCGTTCCGCTGCTCATGCTCGACTGCTGGGAGCACGCGTACTACCTCGACTACCTCAACGTTCGCGCTGACTACGTGAAGGCCTTCTGGAACATCGCGAACTGGCAAGACGTTGCGAAGCGGCTCGAGGCAGCGCGCGCGCAGACCCCCGGCCTGATTTAAGCCACGCGCCACCCAGCACCCGCTCACCCTAAGGAACCATGCGCACACTCGATTCGCTCGGGCCACTCGGCTCGAAAACGGTAATTGTCCGCTGTGATCTCAACGTGCCGCTCGCCACAGATGCGAGCGGCGCGAAGACGATCACCGACGACGGGCGGATCCGCGCCTCGCTCACGACCATTCGTGAGCTGCGCGATGCCGGCGCTCGAATTGTGCCGATTAGCCATCTCGGGCGCCCTGACGGGGCGCCCGACGAGCGGTACTCACTCCGCCCGGTGGCCGAGCGCATGGCCGAACTCCTCGGTGCGGAGGTTGGCTTCGTCGACGAAACCGTCGGCGAAGCCGCCACCGCCGCCGTTGCGGCCCTTGAAGACGGTGATGTGGTGCTGCTCGAAAACCTGCGGTTCAACCCGGGGGAGACGAGCAAGGACGACGCTGAGCGGCGTGGCTTCGCCGCGGCGCTTGCCGAGCTCGGCGACGCGTTCGTCTCTGACGGGTTCGGTGTCGTACACCGGAAGCAGGCGAGCGTCTACGATCTCGCGCAGCTGCTCCCGAGCGCCGCCGGCCGGCTCGTCGCCGCCGAGCTCGAGGTGCTCGAGCGCCTCACCGAAAAGGCCGAGCGGCCCTACGCGGTCGTGCTCGGCGGGTCGAAGGTGTCAGACAAGCTCGGCGTCATCGCCCATCTCATCGAGCGTGTCGACACGCTGCTTATCGGCGGGGGAATGGTGTTCACCTTCCTCGCCGCCCAGGGTCACGCCGTAGGCTCCAGCCTGCTCGAGAAAGACCAGCTCGACACCGTGCGTGGCTACCTGCGCACGGCGTCCGAGCGCGGTGTCACCATCGTGCTCCCGACCGACATTGTCGTTGCTGCTGGCTTTGCCGCCGACGCGGCACACGAGGTCGTCCCGGCGAATGCCATCGAGACGAGCAGCTTCGGCGCGACCGGGCTCGGTCTCGACATCGGCCCCGAATCTGCGGCGGCGTTCGCCAAGGTCATCGCCGAGTCGAAGACCGTGTTCTGGAACGGCCCGATGGGCGTCTTCGAGATGGCGGCCTTCGCTGAGGGCACCCGTACCGTTGCGCGCGCGCTCACCGAGACCGAAGGCTTCACGGTCGTCGGCGGGGGAGACTCGGCCGCGGCCGTTCGCGCCCTCGGCTTCGCCGACGACGCATTTGGCCACATCTCAACTGGCGGAGGCGCGAGCCTCGAATACCTTGAAGGCAAATCGCTGCCCGGACTGGAGGTCCTCGCATGAACGACGCACCCGCACCCGCACCGCAAGCCACAACACAGGTGAAGCGCACCCCGCTGATTGCCGGCAACTGGAAGATGAACTTCGACCACCTGCAGGCCATCGCCTTTGTGCAGAAGCTCGCCTGGAGTCTGAAAGACGCGCAGCACAACTACGCCGAGGCCGAGATCGCGGTCTTCCCGCCGTTCACCGACCTGCGCTCCGTGCAGACGCTGCTGGCAGCCGACAAGCTCGCCGTTGCACTCGGCGCGCAAGACGTCTCCCCGCACGAGGCCGGTGCCTATACGGGCGATATCTCTGCTGCCATGCTTGCGCGGCTCGACACCCGATACGTCATCGTCGGCCACTCTGAGCGGCGCGGCGGCCACGGCGAGAGCGACGAACTCATCGGGCTCAAGGCCAGCGCCGCGAGCGCCGCGGGCATGGTGCCCGTGATCTGCGTTGGCGAGACCGCCGCAGATCTCGAGGAGCACGGCGCCGCGGCGATTCCGCTGCGGCAGCTCAGGGCCGCTCTCGGCAAGCTGCCGGAGGGCGCTGAGTTTGTGGTCGCCTACGAGCCCGTGTGGGCGATCGGCAGCGGTGACCCGGCGACCCCGGCCCAGGCAGAGGAGGTCGCCCTCGCGATTCGAGAACTGCTGCGCACCGAGCGCGGCGATGCCGTCGCAGATACTACTCGGGTGCTGTACGGCGGCTCCGTGTCGAGCCAGAACGTTGCGAGCTACCTCAAGCAGCCCAACGTCGACGGCGCGCTCGTTGGCGGAGCGAGCCTGAAGGTCGACGAGTTCAGCCGCATCGCTCAGTTCCAAAAGCACGTGACCGTCTAGCGCCCGGAGCGCCACGCGCCCGTCGCGGCTACCCGGCGAAACGCGAATACCGGCTATACTGGAGGCTGACTTACTGCGCCTCGTTGTGAAAGGCACCAATTTTGCTCGTACTGAAGATCGCCCTGATCTCGCTGCTCGTGCTGACGAGCCTGCTGCTCATCCTGTTCGTGCTGCTCCACAAGGGGCGCGGCGGCGGGCTCTCCGACATGTTCGGTGGTGGCGTCACGTCGAGCCTCGGCTCCTCAGGCGTCGCTGAGCGCAACCTCAACAGGCTCACGATCATCGTGTCACTCGTGTGGTTCTTCTCGATCGTTGGCATCGGCCTCGTCGAGCGCTTCACACTCATTTAATTTTTCGAAAGCAGGTCACCCGTGGCAGGCAGTAACGCCATTCGCGGTGCGCGCGTCGGATCCGGCCCCATGGGCGAGATGGATCACGGCGTGCGTGCAGAACGTAAGAAGGTCTCGTACTGGGACGCGCTCGGCAACGAGACGGTTCGCTACTTTGCGGCCGATGTCTCAGACGAAGACATTCCCGAGCAGATCGATTCGCCCTCGACGGGCCTGCCCGCCGGGCAAGATCAGCAGAACCCACCGGAGCTCGCGAAGAACGAGCCCTACAAGACGCACCTCGCCTACGTGAAGGAGCGGCGCACCCCCGAAGAGGCCGAAGAGCTGCTCGAGGCGGCGCTGCTGAAGCTCCGCCAGCGCCGAGGCACTGCGAAGCTCACGGCGTAGCGCCAAGCTGCAGCGGCGCGAAGTGCCGCAGTTCGGTCGACCAGACGCACACGAAGAGGCGGCCAGGAGTATCTTCCTGGCCGCCTCTTCGTTGCGCCTGCGTGGTTAGCCCTCCGCGTGCGCCTCAGGCGCCGGAGTCGGGAACACGAGAAACGACCCGCTTGTGGTCGCCAGGAGCGTGCCAGCGTCGTCGGTGAGGGCGCCATCTGCGAACATCACGCGGCGCCCGGGTTTTGTGACCGTGCCCGTCGCGGTGAGCCGGCCGGTGCGCTCGGTAATGGGCCGCAGAAAGCTCACCTTAATTTCAATCGAGGTGTAGCTCATGCCCCTTGCGAGCGTGGAGCCGACGGCGCAGCCGGTTGCCGAATCAAGCACGGTGCAGACCGCGCCCCCGTGCACGGTGCCGAAGGGGTTGTAGAGCGACTCGTCGGGGTCGCACACGAACACGGCGCGGCCCGCCTCGACCTCAGTGAGCGCCATTCGCATGGCCGCGGCTATTGGCGGCCCCGGGAGCTCGCCGTCGCGCATCGCCGTGAGCATTTCGAGCCCCGTCATGCCCCGCTGGGCGATATAGTTCGGGGCGGGGTCTTCCCAGCGGAGTAGTCGCTCGCGTTGCGTCACTGCATCGCTCCGTTCTTGAGTCCAGACGGATAGTTCCGTAAGTGGACGCTAACATGAGCGGGGCGGTAGCGCCACCGCGGGCCGCACCTCGCTAGCGGGCGCAGCCTGCGATGAGCTCTGCGAGATAGCCCTCGACGTGCTCCCGTTCGACGGTGACGACGGCCCTCCCGCGCGCGCGCAGCACACTCGCGTCGCCGCGGGCCTGTGCTCGCATCAGCTCGCCAAAGCGCAGCTCGGCACCGGCCTCGGGGCCCGGGATGACCACGTCGCGCACGGGCACGTCGATGAGCTGCAAGAAGGCGCCCTGCTGCGGCCCGCCCTTGTGCAGTTGGCCAGTGGAGTGCAGGTAGCGCGGCCCGTACGCCGCTGTCACCGCGATGCCGAGCTCCTCACCGAGTGCGGAGCGGAGCCGCTCGAGCTGCTCGGCGATCTCGGGAGCCGTCGGATCTACGTATGCCTGGATTGCGAGGTACCCGTCTGCCGGGGCAACGCGGCGAAGCTCCGCAAGCAGGTCAGAGGCCGCCGGCGGCGATGCTACCGGCGCGGCGGCGCCACCCAACGACGCCCTGGTGGCGATCTTCGCGGCCTCGACGTCTGGCTGGTTGAACGGGTCGACGCCGAGCAGAAAGCCGAGCGCGGCAGTGACGACCTGCCAGAGCAGCAGCTGTGCTCCGAGTGGCGCGGAGACGAACAGCTCGCCGGCCGGCCGTGCATCAGCGCCCGCAGGGGAGCTCAGGCCGAACCCAAGCGATAGCGCGGCGGTGGATCGCGTGCCCGCCGCGCCGACGGGCAGCGCGACCGGAAGTAGCCCGTGCCCCTGCTTGCCCGTCGACTCCGCGACGAGCTGTTCGATCCACAGCCCAAGCTCAGCGGGCAGCGAACCGTCGGGGTGCAGCTCGAGCACGAAGCGCTCGGGCAGGTCGGCGTGCAGCGCAGCAGCGAGCGCGAGCGCGGGGTTTTCGCCTGAGTCGGCGCTGAGGTCGTGGCGCACCGCGGCTGCTTCGGCGATAATCGGCCGGAAGTCGGCCCCGGCGAGCACCGACGGCACAATGCCAAACGCGGTGAGGGCCGAGAAGCGGCCTCCCACTGTGGGGTCGGCAAGAAAGGCCCGCATGCCCGACGCTGCTGCACGCTCCGCGAGCGTCGAGCCGGGGTCGGTGACCACAACGATGCGCTCGGCTGCATCGATGCCGGCACCCGCAAACGCGCCTTCCCACGCTGCGAGGTGGCTGAGCGTCTCGACGGTGCCGCCCGACTTCGAGCTCACGACGACGGCGGTGCGCTGCAGGTCGCCCTCAAGCGCCGCACGCACGGCGTCGGGGTGCGTCGAGTCGAGCACAGAGAGTGCCGGCGCGATGACCAGCGGTGCGAGGCTCGAGCCGCCCATGCCGCAGAGCACGATGCGGTCGATGCCGGCGGCTCGGTACTCGCTCGCGAGCCGCTCGGCGCCGTCGATGAGGTCGAGTGCGGCCCCGGTGGCGTCTGTCCAGCCGAGTCGCACCGCTGCCTCGGCGGCCGCTGCTTCGCCCCAGAGCGTGGCGTCTTTTGCGAAGAGGCGCGACGCGAACCGGGCGGAGAGGAGGGATGTGAGCGCCTCGGCAGAGCCGGGGCGCTCACTCACCCCCGTCAGCGAGATCGTCAATTGGCCGCCTTCAGCGCACCCGCCACGGTCTCGGTGAGGTCGTTCCACGAAGCAACGAACTTCGCAAGCCCCTCGACCTCGAGCTGCTCGGTGACCGCAGCGTAGTCGACGCCCTGGGCGTCGACCGCGTTGAGCACCTGGTTTGCGTCGACGTAGCTGCCGCTGACCGCGTCGCCGCGCACCTCGCCGTGGTCGGCGAGGGCGTTCAGCGTTGCCTCGGGCATCGTGTTGACGGTATTCGGCGCGGCGAGCTCGGTGACGTACAGCGTGTCGGGGAGCGCCGGGTCTTTCACACCGGTCGAGGCCCAGAGGGGTCGCTGCGCGTGTGCGCCGAGACCGAGCAGCAGCTTCGCGCGCTCGCTCGAAAATGCCTGCTCGTAGACCTCGTAGGCCAGGCGAGCGTTTGCCACGCCTGCCTGACTCTTCAGCGCAAGCGCCTCGGGAGTGCCGACCGCGGTGAGGCGGGCGTCGATCTCGGTGTCAACGCGCGACACGAAGAACGAAGCGACCGAGTGGATCTTCGCGAGGTCGTGCCCCGCCGCGCGAGCCCGCTCGAGCCCGGTGAGGTAGGCGTTGATGACCTGGCGGTAGCGCTCGAGGCTGAAGATCAGCGTGACGTTGACGCTGATGCCTGCCGCGATGGTCTCGGAGATCGCCTCGAGGCCCTCTACGGTTGCCGGGATCTTGATCATCGCGTTCTCGCGGTCGACCTTTGCCCAGAGCTCCCTCGCCTGTGCGATTGTGCCCGCGGTGTCGCGCGCGAGACCCGGCTCAACCTCGATCGAGACCCGGCCGTCTGTGCCGCCCGTTGCCGCATAGATACCAGCGAAGATATCGCAGGCGTCGGCGACGTCGGCGGTCGTGAGCTCGGTAATCGTGGCCGCGGCGTCAAGACCCCGCGCAGCGCAGTCTGCGATGCGATCGCCGTAGCCGACGCCCGAGCCGATGGCGTTCTGAAAGATCGTTGGGTTCGTCGTCACTCCGACGACGTCGACGGTGTCGATGAGCTGCTGGAGCTGGCCGCTCTCAATGCGCGAGCGGGAGAGATCGTCGAGCCAAATGCTCACGCCGGCTGCGGTAAGCGCCGCGGTACGTTCGTTAGTCATGTCTGCCTTTCGTGGCCGGGAGGGTCAGTTGGCGAGCGAGTCGTGGGCCGCCGCGACGACGGCGTCGGTGGTGATGCCGAACTTCTGGAACAGCGTCTCGTAGTCAGCCGAGGCGCCGAAGTGTTCGATCGACACCGACCGGCCGCGATCGCCGACGTAGCGCTCCCAGCCGAGCGAGAGCCCTGCCTCGACACTCACGCGCGCGGTGACGGCCGTCGGGAGCACGCTCTCGCGGTACTCGTCGGTCTGCTCAGCGAACCACTCGAGCGACGGCGCCGACACGACGCGTGCGCCGATGCCGTCGGCTGCGAGCCGTTCGCGCGCCTCAACGGCGAGCTGCACCTCGGAGCCGGTTGCGATGAGGATCACGTCGAGCGAACCGGTCGCGCTGTCGGCGAGCACGTAGGCGCCGCGGCGCACGCCCTCGGCCGCCTGCTCGTGCGTAGCGAACTCGCCGCCGCGGGGGAGCACCGGCACGTTCTGGCGGGTGAGCGCGATGCCCGTCGGGCCCGCGTGGCGGGTGAGGATCTCGTGCCACGCGATCGACACCTCGTTTGCGTCGGCGGGGCGCACCATCGCGAGGTTCGGGATCGCGCGCAGCGTCGCGAGCTGCTCGATCGGCTGGTGCGTCGGGCCATCCTCGCCGAGGGCGATCGAATCGTGCGTCCAGACAAAGATGCTTGGCACGTTCATGAGCGCCGCGAGGCGAACCGCCGGGCGCATGTAGTCGCTGAAGATGAGGAACGTGCCGCCGTAGCTGCGGGTCTTGCCGTGCAGCTGGATGCCGTTGAGGATCGACCCCATCGCGTGCTCGCGGATGCCGAAGTGCAGCACACGCCCGTACTGGTCGCCCGTCCAGGTGCTCGTCGAGTGGTTCGCTGGGACGAATGACGCTGCACCGGGGATCGTGGTGTTGTTCGAGCCGGCGAGGTCTGCCGACCCGCCCCACAGCTCGGGCATGATCGGGCCGAGGGCCGCGAGCACCTTGCCGCTCGCTGCGCGGGTTGCGACGCTGTCGCCCGGCTCGAAGGTCGGGAGCGCCTCGAGCGCGCCCTCGGGGAGCTCCTGCGCCTCGACGCGGTCGAACAGCGCCTTGCGCTCGGGGTTCTGGGCGGCCCAGGCGTCGAACGACTCCTGCCACTGCGTGCGGCCGGCCGCGCCGCGCTCGACCGCCTTGCGGGAGTGCGCGATGACCTCGGGGGCAACGGCGAAGTGCTCCTCGGGGTCGAAGCCGAGCGCGCTCTTCAGCCCAGCGAGCTCTTCGGCGCCGAGCTTGGCGCCGTGAATGCCGCCCGTGTTCTGCTTGCCGGGGGAGGGCCAGCCGATAATGGTCTTCAGGATGATGAGCGACGGCTTCGTCGTCTCGGCCTTCGCTGCCTCGATCGCGTCATTCAGCTCGGCGACGTCCTCGACGTAGTTGCCGGTCTTCTTCCAGTCAACCTCGATGACCTGCCAGCCGTACGACTCGTAGCGCATCGCGACGTCCTCGGAGAACGAGATGTCGGTGTCGTCTTCGATCGAGATCTGGTTGGAGTCGTAGATCGCGATGAGGTTGCCGAGCTCCTGGTGGCCTGCGAGCGAGGAGGCCTCGGCGGTGACGCCCTCCTGGAGGTCGCCGTCGCCCGCGATGACGTAGATGTTGTGGTCGAAGGGGCTCGTGCCGGGCGCGGCCTCGGGGTCAAACAGGCCGCGCTCGTAGCGTGCGGCGTAGGCGAAGCCGACGGCAGAGGCGAGGCCCTGGCCGAGCGGGCCGGTGGTGATCTCGACACCATCGGTGTGGCCGTACTCGGGGTGGCCTGGAGTCTTGGAGCCCCAGGTGCGGAGCGCCTTGAGATCGTCGAGCTCGAGGCCGTAGCCGCCGAGGTAGAGCTGCACGTACTGCGTCAGCGACGAGTGGCCGACCGAGAGGATGAAGCGGTCGCGCCCGATCCACTTCGCGTCACTCGGGTCGTGGCGCATCACCTTCTGGTGTAGCAGGTACGCGACGGGGGCCAGGCTAATCGCCGTGCCAGGGTGGCCGTTCCCGACCTTCTCGACGGCGTCTGCCGCGAGCACCCGCGCGGTGTCTACCGCGCGATCGTCGAGCTCTGTCCACTCAAGTCCGTTAGCCAATGGCCTGCCTTTCCCGCAACCAGAATCGGGCATCGTTCGATGCCTCCAGTGCACCCTGCGCGCACACTCTGTAATTCTAGCGACAGCCGCGCGCCGTGGGTGTGCGGCAGGCGACCCAATCTGGCCACTTTGCCTCAGGGAAAGGCCAGCCCGGAGCTCCCGGGCTGGCCTGTGTTGGCTAGCGCTGCTGCGCGACGCGTTCGACGAGCGGGCGCTTGAGCCGGAGCACGGCGACCGTCATCGTTGCCGCGGTGAGCGAGGCCAGCACCATGTGAACGCCAACGAGCACGGGGGGCAGCCCGTTGCGCGCCTGGTACACGCCGACCAAGATCTGGACGATCAGCACCGCGAGCAGCGTGATGGCCCATGCAAGCGGCCGCAGCTTCTGCGCGAACGCCCACACGGCGAGCGCGAGCGCGAGCGCGAAGGCGATGTAACCGGGCCACGCGTGCAGGTGGCTCAGGAGCGTCGCGTCGAATCCGTTGCGTACGACGTTCTCGTCGCCGGAGTGCGGCCCGTTCGCGGTCGTGATCACGCCAAGGATGATCACGACGGCCATCGCGAGGGTCGTGATGTGAGTGAGGATCGCGTAGCCGCGTGGCACGGCGAGCTCGCGAGCACCGCCCGCCTCGTACAGCCTCGCCAGGTATGCCGCCGTGATGCACACGATGATGAGCGAGACCGTGTAGTGGAACCCGACGAGCACCGCGGCGAGCTCCTCCCAGACGATGAAACCGCCGACAACCGCCTGGAGCAGCACGAGCCCGAGCACGAGCCACGAGAGTACGAACAGGTCGCGGCGCGCGTAGCGGATCCGCCATCCAATGACCACAACCGCGAGGGCCGCGAGCAGCAGCGGCCCACTGATGGTGCGGTTACCGAACTCGATGATCGCGTGGTACGACATCTCTTCGGTCGGAACGAGTGAGCCCGGGGTACAGAGCGGCCACTCAGTGCAACCAAGACCAGAGCCCGTGAGCCGCACGGCACCGCCAGTTGCGATGATAAGCACGTTGAGCACGAACGATGCCCACGCCGAGAATCGCAGAAACCGCGGGAGCTGTGGCTGCTCCACGCGCGCGGGGCTGTAATCGGTCACGCTGGTTGCGCCTGACACGGGGTCTCCTTAACTTTTAAGCTCCCAGTGAAACTCGCCAGTCTCGCCCGTTTTTATGCGAAAGGCTGTAGACTCGGAAGCTGTGGTTTAGTGCGGCAATCGAAACGTCTGACGATTAGTGAGCACGTCGAGTTTGTCCGACGCCCAGACTACTGCACCATCGCAGGGAACCGTCCGAGAGCACTTGGGGATTTGGTTCTTGGGAGCGCGAAAAGAGAGAGGGAATGATCATGCCTGAGGTACTGATCGACCGCCCCGAACTCGAAGGCCTTGGCCAATACGAGTTCGGCTGGCACGACAGCGACGAGGCCGGAGAGACGGCCAAACGCGGACTGAGCGAAGAGGTAGTTCGCAACATTTCGGCGCTGAAAAACGAGCCCGAATGGATGCTTGAGCGCCGTCTGAAGGCGCTGCAAATCTTCGATCGAAAGCCGATGCCTACCTGGGGCGCAGACCTCACGGAGATCGACTTCGACAACATCAAATACTTCGTCCGCTCGACCGAGAAGCAGGCGACGACCTGGGAAGAGCTGCCAGACGAGATCAAGGAGACCTACGAGCGCCTCGGCATTCCCGAGGCCGAGCGTCAGCGCCTCGTCGCGGGCGTTGCCGCGCAGTACGAGTCTGAGGTCGTCTACCACCAGATTCGCGAGGATCTTGAGGAGCAGGGTGTGCTCTTCCTCGACACCGACACCGCGCTCAAGGAGCACCCGGAGATCTTTCAGGAGTACTTCGGCACCGTCATTCCGTCTGGCGACAACAAGTTCGCCGCGCTGAACACGGCCGTCTGGTCGGGCGGTTCCTTCGTGTACGTACCGAAGGGCGTGCACGTCGAGATCCCGCTCCAGGCTTACTTCCGCATCAACACGGAGAACATGGGCCAGTTCGAGCGCACGCTCATCATCGCCGACGAAGACAGCTACGTGCACTACATCGAGGGCTGCACCGCGCCGATCTACAAGTCTGACTCGCTGCACTCGGCAGTCGTCGAGATCATCGTGAAGAAGAACGCCCGCGTTCGCTACACGACGATTCAGAACTGGTCGAGCAACGTCTACAACCTCGTCACGAAGCGCGCGATCGCCGAAGAGGGCGCCACCATGGAGTGGGTCGACGGCAACATCGGGTCGAAGTACACCATGAAGTACCCGTCGATCTTCCTCACCGGCGAGCACGCGAAGGGCGAGACGCTTTCGGTCGCGTTCGCTGGCCCCGGCCAGCATCAGGACACGGGCGCGAAGATGATTCACCTCGCGCCGCACACCAAGTCCTCGATTCTCGCGAAGTCGATCGCCCGTGGTGGCGGCCGCTCCGGTTACCGCGGCGAGGTGCGCATCGAAGCGAACGCGCACCATGCGGCGAACTCGGTTGTCTGCGACGCACTGCTCGTTGACACCATCTCGCGCTCTGACACCTACCCCGCGATCGACATTCGCACCGACGACGCGACCCTCGCGCACGAGGCGACAGTCACCCGCGTGAGCGAGGAGCAGCTCTTCTACCTGATGAGCCGCGGCCTCTCCGAAGAGGAGTCGATGGCGATGATCGTTCGCGGCTTCATCGAGCCCATCGCTCGCGAGCTCCCGATGGAGTACGCGCTCGAACTGAACAAACTCATCGAGATGAGCATGGAAGGATCCGTCGGTTAACGATGACTACGCTTCAAACTGAACAGCACGGTGCGAAGGCACACACCGACGGAGACTGGGCGAATCGTGCCCCGGTGCAGACGCGCTCGGAGCGCCTGAAGTCGGCCGACATCGCCGATTTCCCGGCGATCACCGGTCGTGAGGTGAACTGGAAGTACACGCCCGTCGCAGAGCTTAAGTCACTCACCGGTGGCGAACTCGCGAGCGCCAGCTCGGCGATCGAGGTCTCCGAGGCCGAGGGCGTCGAGGTGTCGAGCGTCGCGATGGACTCGGATCTCGTCGGCCGCGCTGGCCTACCCGAAGATCAGGCCGCTGCGAACGCGTGGGGCCAGGTCGAAAGCGCTCAGCGTATTCTGCTCACGAGCCACGAGCGCCAGACGGTCACGGTGAAGCGCTCCGCGCTCACCACCGAAGCCGCGGCCGCGCACACGATCATCGAGGCTGCCCCGCAGTCCGACACCGTCGTGATTCTCGAGAACTCGGGCGACGCGAACCTCACCGAGACCGTCGAAATCGTTGTCGGCGATGGTGCGACCCTCAAGGTTGTGTCGATCCAGGAATGGAACGACGAGGCCGTGCATCTCGCGACGCACAACGCTACCGTTGGCCGCGACGCGAATCTCCAGCACATTGTGGTGTCGCTCGGCGGCAAGATCGTGCGGGTGAACCCCTCGATCCACCTCGATGCGCAGGGCGCGAACGGCGAGGCCTACGGCGCGTACTTCGCCGACGCAGGCCAGCACCTCGAGCACCAGGTCTACATCGACCACAACGCACCCCACACCCGCAGCCGCGTCGCCTACAAGGGCGCGCTGCAGGGTGAGGGTGCGCGCGCCGTGTGGATCGGCGACGTGCTCATCCGCCGCGTCGCGGCCGGCACCGACAGCTACGAAGAGAACCGCAACCTCACCCTCACCGAGGGCACACGCGCCGATTCGATCCCGAACCTCGAGATCGAGACCGGCGACATCGAGGGCGCAGGCCACGCGTCGACGACTGGCCGTTTCGACGAGGAGCACATCTTCTACCTGCAGAGCCGGGGCATCTCCGAAGATGAGGCGCGCAAGCTTGTCGTGCGCGGCTTCCTCATCGACGTTATCCAGCGCATCGGCAACGAGCAGATCGAGGCGCGCCTGCAGGCCGCAATCGAGTCAGAGCTTGAGCAGAGCGTGCTTGCGTAATGGCGCGACAGAAGGCGATTGCGCTGTCGGAGCTCGTACAAGACCAGGCCACCAGGGTTGTGCTTGACGGTGTTCCGATGGCGGTTGTGCTCGACAGCGAAGGAAAGGTGCACGCCATCGGCGACACCTGCACCCACGGCGAGATCAGTCTTTCCGAGGGTTTCGTCGAGGGCGACACGCTTGAGTGCTGGGCGCACGGCTCGGCCTTCTCGCTCTGCACCGGCAAGCCGCTCAACCTCCCGGCCTACGAGCCGGTTCCCGTTTACGTCGTCGAAATCGAAGACGGCGACATCTTTATTGACCCCACTGTTACGAAAGAGATTGAACTATGAGCTCCGTTCTCGAGATCAAGGACCTGCACGTCAGCGTAGAAACTGAGCAGGGTGCCAAGGAAATCCTCAAGGGCGTGAACCTCACCCTGAAGCAGGGCGAAACCCACGCAATCATGGGCCCCAACGGCTCGGGCAAGTCGACCCTCGCCTACGCGATCGCCGGTCACCCGCGCTACGAGGTCACGAGCGGCTCCATTCTGCTCGACGGCGTCGAGGTCACCGAGATGGAGGTCGACGAGCGCGCACAGGCAGGCCTGTTCCTCGCGATGCAGTACCCCGTCGAGATCCCCGGCGTCACGAACGCGAACTTCCTCCGCACCGCGAAGACCGCGATTGACGGCGAGGCTCCCGCCATCCGCACCTGGATGGGCGAGGTACGCGACGCGATGAAGAACCTCCGTATGGACGAGTCGTTCGCATCGCGCAACGTCAACGAGGGCTTCTCGGGCGGCGAGAAGAAGCGCAACGAGATTCTGCAGCTTGAGCTGCTCAAGCCGAAGTTTGCCGTGCTCGACGAGACCGACTCAGGTCTCGACGTCGACGCGCTGAAGATCGTTTCGGAGGGCGTCAACCGCGCGAAGGACGGCACCGGCCTTGGCGTGATGCTCATCACCCACTACACCCGCATCCTCCGCTACATCAAGCCCGACTTTGTGCACGTGTTCGTCAACGGGCGCGTCGCCGAGCAGGGTGGCCCCGAGCTCGCAGACCGGCTCGAGGCTGAGGGTTACGACCGCTTCCTCGTTGACGCCTAAGCCAGAGGGCGTAGGCTAAGCGTATGAGCGAAGAGACGACCACCGAGACCGGTGCGGAGGCGGCGGCTGCCGTCGCCACCGCGCCCGTCTCGATCGACCCTGACTTCCGGGAACAGGCCGTCGAGGCGTTGAAAAACGTCTCCGACCCCGAGCTCGGTGTCAACATCGTCGACCTCGGCCTGATTTACGACCTTGCGTACGACGAAGAGCACGACGCGCTCGTCATCTCGATGACACTCACGAGCGCCGGGTGCCCCCTCACCGACGTCATCGAAAACGACATCGCAGAGTCCCTCGACGGCCTCGTCGCTGCGTTCCGCATCAACTGGGTGTGGATGCCACCGTGGACGCCGGCGCGAATCACCGATGACGGCCGCGAGATGATGCGGGCCCTGGGCTTCAGCATCTGACGTTTCCGTCACCGTACTGCGGTTGAGCGGGTGCCGCCGGAATCTAGCGTTCTGGCGGCACCCGCTCTCGTCGTTTCTGGTGATACCTGGCCCGCAGTTCGCCCCCAGCGACGCGGCACCACTGACTCGGGTAGACTAGATAGGTTGCCCTGCGCACGCCGGGCAGGCAGTGTTCAGGAGCGTACCCAGTGATTGTTGTTGAAGATCTCGCGATCGACGTCGGCGCCAGGCGCCTCATGGGCGAGGTCTCGTTCCGCGTGCACCCGGGAGACAAGATCGGCCTCGTCGGGCGCAACGGCGCGGGCAAGACGACGCTGACGCGCACCCTGTCGGGGGAGCTGCAGCCGGCGGAGGGATCGATCCAGATCTCGGGCGAGCTCGGCTTCCTGCCGCAGGATCCGCGCACAGGCGACCCCGAGCAGATCGCCAGGCACCGCATCCTCGATGCCCGCGGGCTCGGCACGCTCAACAAGAACATCGCGAAGGCTTCGGAAGAGATGGGGTCGAGCGACCCGAAGATCGCAGAGAAGGCGATGAAGCGCTTCGGAAATCTCACCGACCGCTTCCAGGCGCTCGGTGGCTACGCCGCCGAGGCCGAGGCCGCGTCGATCTCGCACAACCTCGGGCTGCCCGACCGCATCCTCGATCAGCCACTGAAGACGCTCTCTGGCGGTCAGCGCCGCCGCATCGAGCTCGCGCGCATTCTGTTCTCAGACGCCGACACGATGATCCTCGACGAACCCACGAACCACCTCGATGCCGACTCGATCGTGTGGCTCCGCGAGTTCCTCAAAAATTACAAGGGCGGCGTCATCATCATCTCCCACGACATCGATCTCGTGGGGGAGACCGTGAACCGTGTTTTCTACCTCGACGCCAACCGCCAGGTGATCGACGTCTACAACATGGGCTGGAAGCTGTACCAGCGCCAGCGCGCAGCCGACGAGGAGCGGCGCCGCAAGGAGCGCGTCAACGTCGAGAAGAAGGCGTCTCAGCTCAAGGACCAGGCCGCACGCTTCGGCGCGAAGGCATCGAAAGCCGCGGCCGCGCACCAGATGGTTGCTCGAGCTGATCGAATGCTGGCGGGCCTCGAGGAGGAGCGCCAGGTGGATCGCGTCGCGAAGCTCCGCTTCCCCGACCCGGCTCCCGTCGGCAAGACCCCGATCATGGCCGAGGGGCTTTCGAAGTCGTACGGTTCGCTCGAGATCTTCGCTGGCGTCGACCTCGCGATCGACCGCGGCTCGAAGGTCGTCATTCTTGGCCTGAACGGCGCGGGCAAGACGACGCTGCTGCGCATCCTCGCTCAGGTAGACGAGCCCGATACCGGCACGATCATCGAGGGCCACGGCCTGAAGGTGGGGTACTACGCCCAGGAGCACGAGACCCTCGATGTGAAAGCGAGCGTGCTGCAGAACATGGTGTCTGTCTCACAGCACCTCACCGAGACCGAAGCCCGCAAGGTGCTCGGCTCGTTCCTGTTCACCGGCGACGATGTGCTGAAGCCAGCCGGGGTGCTCTCGGGCGGCGAAAAGACCCGGCTGGCGCTCGCGCGCCTCGTGGTGTCGAGCGCAAACGTGCTGCTGCTCGATGAGCCGACGAACAACCTCGACCCAGCGAGCCGCCTCGAGATTCTCGACGCGCTCGCGCACTTCACGGGAGCCGTCGTGCTCGTGTCGCACGACCCTGGCGCAGTTGAGGCGCTCAACCCCGAGCGCGTGCTCATCATGCCCGAGGGCACCGAAGATCACTGGTCGAAGGAGTACCTCGAGCTCATCGAGCTCGCCTAGCCAACCTCCGCACCAGCACTGGGGCTGGGGCTCGGGCTTTCTTCCGTCGGCTCCGGCTCCGGCTCGGCCCGCTCGGTAATCGGCCCGAGCCGCGTGATGACGTATGCCGCGCCGTCGCTCTGCATGCCGTTGTCGTAATAGGCGACATGCCCCGCCTCCTCCATCGACAGGGTGGCCTGGCAGATGAAGTCGTCGCTCACGCAGTAGTCGCGCAGCCTGCCCTCGTAGCCGGCGAAGCTGCCGGGCGGCCGCGGGAGAATGCCGTTGGTGTCGGGGGAGTAGCTGCCGTAGCCGCTCGGGTCGGCGCCAACGAAGCGCGGGTTGCCGTACAGCACCACGGCGAGCACGCTTTCGGCCGCTGCCTCGCTGACGGCGCCGACGTTCACTCCAACGAGGCGCGCGTCGCTCGCGGCCAGCGCGTCGCCAATCACGAGCGCTCCCTGGGAGTAACCGAGCAGAATTGTGCGCTGATCGGGGCAGCTCTCCGCCTGCAGGTTGAGCGTGTCGATGAGCGTACGGGCGCCAAGCGTCGCACCCGCGTTGATCTCGGTGTCTGCTGGGTAGTCGAGCTCGAGCCGCTCGACCTCGCCTGGCCTGGCCGCCGAAATCGCGCGGGCGACGGGGCCGAGGAGCTGCTTCTTCTTCGGCTCGCCCGTGCCGCGCGCCGTGATGACGAGATAGGGCGAGCACTCGAGCGGCTCGACAATCGGCTCGGGGTGGGCCTCTGCGTCGTATTCTTCGAGCGCATCTGGGGCGGCTGGCTCCGCCGTGACCTCTCGGAGCGCATCGCGGGCGACGGTTGGGTCGGGCTCGGCGGCGCACCCCGCGAGCAGCGCCGCGGTGGCGGCAAGCGCGCCGAGCAGCGTTACCGACCGCAGGCCGCGGCTGAACCGCGCGCCGTGTGTGCGCCCGCTAAGCATCGAGCAGCGCATCCTCAACATCGGCGTCGCTCGGGCCGCGTCGCTTCTTGCGCTGGCGCTCCTTCTGCTCCATAGCGAGCACCTCGTCGCTGCCCGCGTTGAGGTTCTTGAACTCCTGGCGTGCGGCGTAGGCCACGCCGATCGCCGCGATGATGATGAAGACGTACCACTGCAACGCGTATGAGAGGTGTGGGCCCTCATCGCGCTCGGGTTTCGGCGGGAGCACTCCGTGCTCGGCGCTCGGGGTCTCAGAGACGAGCATGCCGTAGGCGCCGGAGTAGTAGGCGTCGGTGACGCCGCTCACCTCGGCGATCTCGGCAATGTTGATGCTCGCAACCGTTCGCCCCGCCGAGCTTCGACCATCGACCTCTGGTTCGCTCGCACGCAGCCTAACGACGACATCGACCTGGCCTTCGGGGGCCGCGGGCGCAGCCGCGAGCGCCCTATCGATCTCTGTGCCGCTCGCGAGCATCCACCCGCGGTCGACGAAGAAGACCCGCCCCTCGGAAGTGCGAAACGGGACGATGATATCGGCGCCGACTCCGCTCGGCCCTGGCCGGTTGCGGGCGAGCACGAGGCCCTCGTCGTAGCTTCCCGTCAGCGTGACGGTGAGCCACTTGTGCTCGTCAATGTTGAAATCGTCGGTGTCTGGGAGTGCCTCAGCGAGCGGCACCGGCGCGGCGTCGTAGTTGTTGTCGATGCGGTCGATTTCTGCGCGGGCCTGCGCCCGGCGATCGAACTGCCAGTTGCCGAGGTATACGCAGGCGATCGCGAAGATCACGAAGAGGGCGAAGTACCCGATCCAACGTTTCGACCGCAGAAACGACCACCCAACGCGCTGTTCAGTCATCGAGTTCTCCTACGGTAATGATTTCGAGCGGAAAGCTCCGGTCGGTGAGAAACGCCGCGAGTACGTCGCGATGCTCGTCGCAGGCGAGCCAAGTCTTGCGTCGGTCTACGGCGTGAATCTTCGGGTTGCGCCATCGCAGCGCCCACTGCGCCTCATCGCGGCAGCCCGCACGGGAGCAGGTGTGGGCGTGCTCGAGCGGGCCGCCGAGGCTGATGCCGATCTGGGTCATGCTGGTTCCTCACTCGCACCGCGGTCGGGGGAGCGCCGCACCGGCTCAACGTCGACGACGAGCAGCGTGTCACCGGCAGCATGATCGGCTGGCGCCTGCTCGGGCTCGGGCGCGTCAAGCTCCCGCGGATCCAGCGCGGCAACCTGCTCCTCGCCACCGTGCGCGACGGCGTTGCCCACCATCACCGCGAACCACGGGAACACCACGGTGCCGATTGCCGGGATAATGACCCACCAACCGTGCACCCAAAACAGTGACAGCACGCAGAGCACGCGCAACGTCATCGCGATGAAGTACATCTTCATGCGATGCGCGCGATCCTCGGCGGGGTTCACTCCCGCCGAGGTGACCCTGTAGCTCGGCTGCGCGCCGCTCTTTTTTGGCATCGGCTCCCTCTTCAACAGCCCTAGTTTACGGGCTCAAGCGTGGCTTCGCCTGAGCGATGGCGGCACGCCGGGGCCGATGAGTCTCCCGGGTCTTCGGTAGGCTGAGGGGCATGAACGCAAGCACCACTTCGCGCACCGTACTTATCACGGGCGGCAACCGCGGCATCGGCTACGCCATCGCAGAACGAATGATCGCCGACGGGCACCGGGTCGCGGTGACGTCGCGCTCCGGCGAGGGCCCCGAGGGCGCGCTCACCGTGCGAGCCGAGATGACCGACTCCGCCTCGATCGATCGCGCATTCACTGAGGTCGAGGAGCAGTTCGGCCCGGTTGAGGTGCTCGTAGCAAACGCCGGCATCACCCGCGATACCCTGCTGCTGCGCATGTCTGAGGAAGACTTCACCGATGTGATCGACACGAACCTCACCGGCACGTTCCGCGTCGTCAAGCGCGCGTCGAAGGGCCTCCTCAAGCAGCGCTTCGGGCGCGTCGTGCTGATTTCTTCGGTCGTCGGGCTCTATGGCTCCGCCGGGCAGATCAACTACTCATCGTCGAAGGCGGCGCTCGTTGGCTTTGCGCGCTCACTCACGCGCGAGCTCGGCGGCCGCGGCATCACCGCGAACGTCATCGCGCCAGGCTTCATCGACACCGACATGACGGCGGTGCTGCCCGAGGCGCAGCAGCAGCAGTACCTCGCGTCGATTCCGGCTGCCCGCTTTGGCCAGGTTGCCGAGATCGCCGGCGCGGTCGCGTTCCTCGCGGGCGACGACGCTGCCTACATCTCGGGCGCCGTCATTCCCGTTGACGGCGGCCTCGGCATGGGGCACTAGTTCGCCCCCGGAGCTCAAGCCCGGCCCCGGAGCGCAAGCCCAGCCCCGGGCACTAGCCCGGGGCCCGGGCCGCTAGCCCAGTCGGTCGAGTACCGGTATCGCGAGCGAGAGGTCGTGCGAGATCGACAGGTCAGCCTGCTCCTGCACGATCGGCTTCGCGTTGTAGCCAACGCCGACCGCCGCGACCGCCATCATCTTCAGGTCGTTCGCGCCGTCGCCGATAGCGACCGTTGCGCTGAGCGGAATACCGCTCGCGGCCGCCCACTCGGCGAGCGCCACGGCCTTCGCCTCGGCATCGATGATGGGGCCTACGGTGCGCCCGGTGAGCACACCGTCGACGACCTCGAGGCGGTTTGCGCGCCAGAAATCGAGCCCGAGATCTTCGGCGATCGTGTCGAGCACCTCGTGGAACCCGCCCGACACGACCCCGACCTTGCCGCCGCGCTCGTGCACCGCGGCGATGAGCTCTCGAATGCCGGGGGAGAGGCGCACGCGTTCATATGCCTCGGCGAATGCTGACTCGGAAGTGCCGCGCAGGGTTGCAACGCGCTCGACGAGGCTCTCGGCGAAATCGAGTTCCCCGCGCATCGCGCGTTCGGTCACCTCGGCGACGAGCTCGCGGGTGCCAGCGACGTCGGCGAGCAGCTCGATGACCTCATCTTGAATGGTTGTGGAATCGCAGTCGAGAACGACGAGTGGGGTAACGCTCATAGCCCCAGTCTAGAGATAGGCTTGAGCACATGACGACCGTGCTGAGCCTCACTGACGCGAGCTACATTCGCAATCGCCGCCCAATTCTCGACTCCATCACGTGGGAGGTCGACGACAGCGAGCGCTGGGTCATTTTGGGGCCAAACGGTGCGGGCAAGACCACGATTCTCAAGCTCGTCACCGCGAACGATTTTCCGACGACGGGCACGGTCGACGTGCTCGGCAACCGGCTCGGCAAGATCGATATCTTCGAGCTGCGTGCCCGGCTTGGGTTCGTGTCGAGCGCGACCGCGCGGCGCATTCCGCCGAACGAGCTCGTGCGCGACGTGGTGCTCACAGCGGCGTACTCGGTTGAGGGCCGGTGGAACGAGCAATACGACGCGATCGACGTGCGCCAGGCGGATCGCGTGCTCGCCGAGTGGGACCTGCTCGAGCTCGCTGATCAGCCCTTTGGCACGCTGAGCGACGGGGAGCGCAAGCGCACCCTGATCGCGCGGGCCGTGATGACCGACCCCGAACTGCTGCTACTCGACGAGCCGAGCGCGAGCCTCGACCTCGGTGCGCGCGAGCGGTTGCTGCAGATGCTCTCGGGTTTCGCGCAGTCTCCGTACTCACCGGCGATGGTCATGGTCACCCACCACGTCGAGGAGATTCCGCCCGGGTTCACGCACGTGCTGCTCGTGCGCGACGGGAAGATTCAGGCGGCTGGGCCCATCGCTGAGACGCTGACGGCGGCGAATCTCGAGGCAACGTTTGGCATGGCGTTTGAGCTCAGCGTGAACAACGGCCGATTCGCCGCGACCGCGCGCCCGGCCGCGAGCTAGTTGCCCGGGATATTCCGACACACCGGCGCGAAGACGCGCCAACGACAACATTGCCGCCCGTGATCTGCTAATATTGATCCTTGGTGCGGTGACGCCGCAAGACTTCTGCGTTCGGCCATTCCGCCGAATCAGCGAGACGCAACAATATCGAAGGACAGTCATGAAGACCGAGATTCACCCCGAGTACAACGCCATCGTGTTCCGCGACCTCGCGTCGGGGGAGACCTTCCTCACGCGTTCGACCCTCACGAGCGACAAGACCATCGAGCTCGACGGCACCACCTACCCGGTGCTCGACGTCGAGATCTCCAGCGCATCGCACCCGTTCTACACGGGCAAGCAGCGCATCATGGACTCGGCCGGTCGTGTTGAGAAGTTCAACCAGCGCTTCAAGGCGTTCGGCGCGTAAGCAACCGAAGCAACGCGAAAGGGCGGGCGATCCTCTGTGGATCGCCCGCCCTTTCGCTGTGTCGGGCAGACGCGGCAGCTACGACCGAACCGGCCACTCGCCCTCAGCGACGAAGTTGGGGTCGCGCACCCGCCGCATGTACTCCTGAAAGTTTTCGGCCTGCGCTTTCGCCCACCCGATCTGCGCGGCGTGAATCTCTTCGAGCTCGCTCGGGAGCGTGTTCGCGTATTTGCGGGCGAGGTGTTGCATCACCTTGCCCGAGGCGATCGCGTCTTCGCCCGCATCGTGGGCATTACCGAGGGCGACGCCGTAGTGCTCGGCCACGGCGACAAGCGTGCGCTTGCCCTTGCGGTAGCGGTCGAGCTGCTTGTCGATGATGAGCGGGTCGAGCACCGGCGCAATGTCGGCGGTAGCGACGCCGTGACGGCGCTGCTCGGCTCTGAGCAGCGAGAGATCGTACGGCGCGTTGTAGACAACGAGCGGCAGCCCCCTGTCGATCACCTGCGCGATGCGGTCGGTGATCTGTTGCACGCCGACCGCCGCTGCGATGCCGCTGGCCCGCGCAACCTCGGTCGTGATGCCGTGCACGCGCACCGCGGAATCTGGAATCTCGACGCCCGGGTCGAGCAACCAGTCGTAGCGCTCAGAAACCTCGCCGTGCTCGCTGAGCAGGGCGAGCGTGGCGCTGACTATCCGTGCGGAGTCGGTCTCGACGCCCGTGGTCTCGGTGTCGAAAACTGCTAGTTGGGTCGCCCAGAGGGGGAGTACGTCGTTCACGGTGATCCTTTCGCCTCACTCGATAGTAGCGACTGCCTGCGACATTGCGCCCGCCCACCCGGCGCGTGTGCAGAGGAGTGCCAGCCGCGGCCCGGTAGCATCTACTCTGTGCCAGATCAGCTGCCCCAACTCGTGCCCACCCTCGGCACCGACACCCGAGACTGGGTGTTCGGCGACCCCGCGGGGCAGCCCGTTGTGCTCGTGCACGGCTTCCGAGGCGACCATCACGGCCTGCAGGGCATCGCGGAGGCGCTCGCCGAGGCCCTGCCGACGCTCGCCATCCACGTGCCAGACCTGCCAGGCTTCGGGCTCACGCCGGCGATTCCGGGTCGCGAGCACGACCTCGACCTGTTCGGCGAGTGGCTCGTCGCGTTTACCGAGCAGGTTGCGCCAGGCGGAGGCATGATTCTCGGCCACTCGTTCGGCTCGCTCGTCGTGAGCTCGGGGCTCGCGCAGGGCGCGAGATCCACCCGCACGGTGCTCATTAACCCGATCTCGGCGCCGGCCCTCGAGGGGCCTCAGGCCCTACTCACCCAGCTCGCCATTGCCTACTATCGGGTCGCCGCGGCGCTGCCGGAGCGGGGCGCGCGCGCTGTGCTCGGAAACCCGCTGATTGTCAGGGTGATGAGCGAGGTGATGGCCAAGACGCGAGACCGCGAACTGCGCGGGTGGATCCACGACCAACACGACAGGTACTTCTCCGTGTTCGCAGACTCCGTGTCGCTGCTCGCCGCGTTCCGCGCCTCGGTGTCGCACACCGTCGCCGAGTTTGCTGCGGCCTACGACATGCCAACGCTGCTCATCGCTGGGGAGCGCGACGACATCACTCCGCTTGCAAAGCAGCTCGATCTCACGCGGCTGCTGCCTGACGCTGAGCTGCTCATTCTGCCCGGGACCGGGCACCTGGTGCACTACGAGGCGGTCGGCGACACGGTCGCGCGGATTGCGTCGTTCGTTGATCCGCTCCGCGCAGCCGCATTTGCCTCGGCCGCGCAGCCCGGCCCGGCTCCCGAGACCGCGGGGGAGTCGCAGGCGTGATACTCACCCCCATCGTCGACCTCTCAGCACCAGAGCTCGCCGACTACACGAAGCTGACCGATGTCGAGCTTCGGCGCGTGCGCGAGCCAGCCGAGGGTCTCTATCTTGCCGAGTCACCGAAGGTCATTGAGCGCGCGCTCGCCAGCGGGCACAAGCCGCGCTCGCTGTTGCTGCTCGAGGAATGGGTGCCGAAGCTCGAGCCGATTCTCGCGCGTTACCCACAGGTGCCGGCGTTCGTCGGCACCTCCGCGCAGCTGGAGTCGCTCACAGGTTTTCACATGCATCGCGGCGCGCTAGCCTCCATGCACCGACCCGCGCCGCTCGACCCCGCAGAGCTGCTCCGCTCCTCGCGCCGCGTCGTCGTGCTCGAGGATCTGACGGATCACACGAACGTCGGCGCGATTTTCCGCTCGATTGCCGCGCTGGGCGCCGACGCAGTCTTGCTCAGCCCTGCGTGCGCCGACCCGCTGTATCGGCGCGCCGTGCGCGTGTCGATGGGGGCGGTGCTGCAGGTGCCCTGGGCGCGCCTACCAGATTGGCGCGACGCGGGCCCACTGATTCGAGACGCGGGCTACGAGCTTGTCGCGTTCGCGCTGCGCGACGATGCAGCGGATCTCGCAGACTTCGTCGACGATCTGCCCGATCGACTCGCGCTGATGTTCGGGTCTGAGGGGCCGGGGCTGTCTCATCGCGCCCTCGCCTCGGCGACGCGCTCCGTCATCATTCCCATGGAGCACGGCGTCGATTCGCTGAACGTGTCGACCGCGGCGGCGCTCGCGCTGTGGGCAGTGCGCACTGGCGACGCCCGTGCCTCGAGCGCTTCGAGCGCTGCGCGTGCCGACGGCGCTGGGCCGAGGTCTGTGTCTGTGCCTGTGCCTGTGCCTGCGACCCCTGACGGGGGAGGCGCCGAGTGAGTGTTCCCATCGCCTCAGACGCGAGCCGACGCTTGCGGGTGCTCTGGATTCTGCTGTTTTGGGTCGCCATCGGCGCCGGCGCATACATCTTCGGCGTGCTGAGCTCGACCGGGCAGGCCGTTGAAGACAATCTGCTTTCGGCCTCCCAATTTAATACGCAGCCACCAGCGCCCCTCAGCCTGGTGTCGCCCCTGGCAATTGCCGCCGCCCTTATCGGGCTCGGGCTTGTAGCACTGTGGGTGCACGGAATCGCGCGCGCGCTCACCGTCACTCTCGTGCCGGCGGTGGCAATCGTCGCCTCGCAGCTGCTGAAATCTGAGGTGCTGGGCAGGCCCGAGCTCCTGACTCTCGCCGCCGAGAACTCATTCCCGAGCGGGCATATGACTGTATTTGCGACGGTAGTTGGCGCCGCTATCTTTGCGGCGCCCCGGCAGCTTCGCGCAGTGCTCGCCCTCGCCGGGGCCGTGCTGCTCGGGGTGGTGAGTTGGCAGCTACTGGGCTACGGCTGGCATCGGCCAAGCGACGTGCTCGGCGCGCTCGCGCTCGCGGTGGTGGGCTTCGCCGGCGTAACGCTACTCACGCCGCTGCGCCGCCCGGTTCCCGTCTGGCTGCTGCGCACGGTGTCAATCGGGCTCGCGCTTGCTGGCTGGCTGCTGGCCCTCGCATCGCTCGTGCTCACCCTCGTTGCCTGGCGCTCGGGGAGCGCCGACTTGATGCTCAACGCAGGGCAGTTCGGCACAATTGGAGTGTCGCTGCTCGCTGCACACTCACTGCTGCGGGTCGCGGTGCTCGCGTACTCACCCAAGGCCGGGTAGCGCAGCCCTGCCCGCCACGCCCTGCACGCCACGCCCTGCCCGCCACGCCTCGCAGTGCGGAGGGCAGGGGAGTAGCGTTGCAGCATGGAACCCTTTTTGGTCACGACGCCAACGATTGTGCTCACGGAGCTACGCCGTGACGACGCAGCCGCCGTCGCCGAGTACTGCAGCGAACCGGTGTTCGAACGATTCATGTCAACGCCCTGGCCCTACACGCTCGCCGATGCCGCAGCGTTTGTGGGGGAGTACGCCCCGACTGCGTGGCGCCAAGGCAGTGAGTGGACCTGGGCTATTCGCGACGAAGCGGTGGGACCGCTGCTTGGCGTGATTGGGCTGCGGTTGCCGAGCGGCATGCTCGGGTACTGGTTGGGGGCACCGCACCGCGGGCGACAGATTATGTCAGTTGCGGTCAGCGCTGTCGCTGCGGTTGCCTTCGAGCGCACCGACCTCGAGCGAGTGCGCTGGGAGGCGCACATCGGCAACGTAGCCTCGCTGCGCACCGTGCAGCGCTCGGGCTTTGCGTACACCGGCGAAGCGCCCGGCGCGATTCTGGGGCGCGACGGCAAGACGGTGCCGTGCTGGACGGCCGAGCTGGTTCGACCCGGCGCCGGCCCATCGCCGGCGCACGCTCAGGCGTGGCCCGTATAGCTACGCAGCCCGCCTGCCTCGGCCCTGCCAGCGCATCTGCGGGGCTCGACCCGAGGCCGGCGCTCGACCCGAGGTCGGCGCTTGGCTTGCGGCCCGCACTTGGGCGCGAGGCCCGCATTTGGGCGTGAGGCCCGCATTTGGGCGTGACGCACCTGCACTAACCCGGCCTTTCTACACTCAATAGCAAGCTTCTGGCCCGTTCTGTGCGGCGCCGAGCAGATTGCCTAGATTACGCATCTCCATGCGCACAAACGCTCGGGCCCAACGCAACCCACCGTCATTTCGATAATCTATATTATGTCAGGTTAGCCAGAGCGGGCCCGCTCGACTGATACACATTCGCCAATTAAGCTGGTCCCGCTGCGCTGCAGAATCACCAGCCCTGCAGTGCGTGTCCGGCCCCGGCCTTTCTCGAGCAGCACCGTGGAGAGAACCAATGCGCCAACGCACAGCTCCGCGCTGGAGCGTGAACTGGAGTCGCCCCGGGCGGGTGGCGCGTTTTGCTCTTGCGCTCTGGGCACTCATTACGGGAGGTGCGTTCGCGGGTCGCGCGCTGCAGGCGCTGGCCGGCGAACGCGAGTGGGCGCCACTCCCCCTCCATATGGTGCCCGTGGCACTCGGCGCAGCGATCGCCGGGTGCGCAGTGTGGGCCGCGAGCTACCTGCGGTCGCGCCGCGCCGATGAGCCTGCAACCGAAAACTAGGGTGCCCGGAGCGCCCCATGCCGCGCCCCAGCGCAGCCCCTCCCCAGGCGCAGCCCCTCCCCGACGCGCCCAACTGTCATTACGAATCGATAACGCCAGAAAGCCCTGTTCGTGTCGAGGATCGCTCTCGACAACTGGTGTTGCGTAACGGATTCGGTCTAGGCAGCGACACACCGGAACAGTAGCTTTAACGTGTAACCCACGGCCGCCGCTTCGGCGGAGCAAAGGAGACACAGGGCCCATGCCACTTTCCGAGCAATCCGGTCATCGAGCGCGCAAGATCACGGAACCCACGCCTCCCCCGCTGCCGCACCCGGGTCTGCTTCCGGGCATCGGCGTCGAGCAGACCGGCCTGAAGTTTCCGACGAACAAGATTGTGCTCGGCACCACGTTCACGCTCACTGTCGCGGTTATCGTCTGGGCGTTTGCCGCTCCCGACAACCTCGCTGCCGTGGGCGCGACCTCCCTCGCGTGGGTGACCGAGCACTTTAGCTGGATGTTCGGAGCCCTCGCCGTCGCCGTCGCGCTGTTCATGCTCGTGGTGGGCTATGGGCGCACCGGCGGCATTCGGCTCGGTGCCGATGACGAGGAGCCAGAGTTCAGCACGACCTCGTGGATCTCGATGCTTTTCGCCGCGGGCCTCGGCATCGGTCTGCTCTTCTACGGGCCGCTCGAACCGCTCACGTACTTCTTGCAGCCGGCGCCCGGCATCGACGTCGAACCCGGAACCGCGGAGGCGGCGCTACCCGCTCTCGCCCAGACGGTGCTGCACTGGGGCCCGATCGCGTGGGCTTTCTACGCGTTGGTCGGCGGAGCCATCGCCTACAGCGCCTACCGTCGTGGCCGCGCTCCCCTGATCTCGGCGCTCTTCGAGCCCGTGTTCCCCGGCAGCAGCCACCGTGTGCTTGGCCGGTTCATCGACGTCTTCGCGATCATCGTGACGCTGTTCGGTACCGCTGTCTCGCTCGGCATCGGTGCACTGCAGATCGAGAGCGGCTTTCGCATGGTCACTGGGCTCGGCCCGATGGGCAACGCCTTCCTCGTCGGCGCGATCGCTATTCTCACCTCGCTGTTCATCGCTTCGGCGGTCTCTGGGGTGAAGCGCGGCATTCGTCGACTTTCGAATCTCAACATGATGCTCACCGGCGCGCTCGGGCTGTTCGTGCTCGTGGTTGGGCCAACGATCTACATCCTGAACTTTCTGCCGACCTCACTCGTCGAGTTCCTCGGCCAGTTGCCGACTATGCTCGCCCGCAACCCGAACCAGGGCCCCGAGACCGCGGAGTTTCTTTCGAGCTGGACGACCTATTACTGGGCCTGGTGGGTGTCGTGGACTCCGTTCGTCGGCATGTTCATCGCGAAAATCTCACGCGGTCGCACGCTGCGCGAGTTCGTCACCACGGTTGTGCTTGTCCCCTCTGCGATCGTTATCGCTTGGTTCGTCGTGTACGGCGGCACAGCGATCTCCATGACGCTCGCAGGCGAGGAGCTGCAGTCGGGCGGTTCGGGCGAAGAGGTGCTCTTTCGCATTCTCGAGCGGCTTCCCTTCGCCATGGTGACCTCAATCATCGCTATGGTCGCCGTCATTGTGTTCTTTGTGACGGCGGCCGACTCTGCATCGATCGTGATGGCGTCGATGTCTCAGGCTGGCCGCCCGGAGCCCTCGCGCTGGGTCACCATTCTCTGGGGGTTGCTCCTCAGCCTCATTGCGATCTCGCTGCTACTCGCCGGCGGCCGCGACGCGCTGTCTGGGCTACAGTCGCTGATGGTTGTGTCGGCGCTGCCATTCGCCTTCATCGTGATGGGCATCATGGTGTCGTGGGCGAAGGATCTGCGCACCGACCCGTACATCATCAGGCGGCAGTATGCCCGCGCGGCGATCGCCCAGGGCGTGCGGCGGGGCATCGACGAGTACGGTGATGATTTCGTCTTCGGCACAAGCGAGGTGCCCGCCGATGAGGGCGCCGGCGCGGGCTTCGACAGCTCTGACCCGGCGCTGACCGACTGGTACGTCGACGCGACGACGGGGCCGATCGAGCGAGTCACGCCCGAAGACATTCAGCGCACGCTCGACCCGGGCAAGATTCAGCCGAAGGGGCCTGACCGCCCTGGGAACATCGCCTCGGGCGACGCCTCGCTCGTGGTCGGCGAGAAGCAACCGTCGCCTACGCCCGAGCCGGAGCAAACGCCCGAGCCCGCCCCACACACCGAGACCGACGAGGCTGCCCCGCGCGGCAGGCACGGTGATGAGACAGACGCTCCGTAGCGCCGCTACTCCCCCTCGAGGTGCTCTGAAATGACCTCGAGGGTGTGCGCGTGCGCGCTTTGAGCACGGCCCCCGGCTGCACGAACAACAGCCCGAACGAGCACCTCGGCGAAGAGTAGCAGCGACACCCGCGAGGCGTGCTCCAGCTCGTCTCGAAACGTCACCCCCGAGGGTGCGATCACGAGGGCAAGGTCGGCTGCCTCGCTGAGCGCCGAGGCAGCAAACGACGTAATCGCGATCACGCTCGCACCGGCAGCTCCTGCGGCCGCCGCCGCGCGCAGACTCGCGTCGTTGGCGCCCGACCCGCTCACCACAACGCAGACATCGCGCACCGAGAGATGCCGAGCGGAGATCTGCTGAGCGAGCGAGTCGGCGATGAATTCTGCGTGCCTGCCGTGCGACGAAAGCCGCATGGCAAGACCCGATGCGACGGCAGACGAGAGACCGTTCGCAACCACCAGCACTCGTTGGGCCCCGGCGATCCGCCCCACCGCACCGTCGATCGCCTCCCCGTCGAGCATGCTCGCGCTCGCGACGAGGGAGCGCGCGGTCTCGCCGATCTCGTGCACAATCCGGTCGAGCGCCGAGGGCTCGCCGCCTGCCGGCCCGACCCGACCGCCGGCTGCCTGGGCCGCGCCAAGCTCCGCGGCGAGAGCGACGCGCAGTTGCGGGTACCCACGGTAACCGAGCGACTGGCAGGCTCGCATCACCGTGGTGCGGCCGACTCCGGCGCGCTCGGCTACCTCCTGCGCCGTCCACTCAATCGCGGCCGTTGGGCTCGCTGTCACGAGTTCGATGACCTGCCGCTCACTCGGCTGGAGGGCGTGCACCATCGCGGCCGCCCGCGCGCTTGGCGGCGCTTCGCTATGCCATGCCACGAGCCCGGCCTCCCTCGGTGATGCGGCGACGAATTGCGCCCGACGCCCAATCGACGAGCACCGTAGCCGCGATAACGACGATGAGCAACACGCCGACGGTCGCCCACTCGCGGTACTGCGTGTACGAGGTGAGCATGTCGCCGATGCCCCCAACGCCGATGAGCCCGAGCACCGCAGACGAGCGCACATTGATCTCGAAGCGATAGAGCCAAAACGACCAGAAGGCCGGCGCTGCCTGCGGCCAGACGCCCCAGCGCAACACCTCTGACGTACCGCCGCCGGCGGCCCGAGCTGCCTCGATTGGCCCCTGCGGCACGGCCTCAACAGCCTCGTACCCCCACTTGCCGAGCGTTCCGATACCGTTGACCGCGAGCGCGAGCGCCCCCGTGAATGGCGTGAGCCCGGTCACCGACAGAATGACGATGGCGATGATAATCTCGGGCACCGCGCGAATGAGCGAGAACAGCCCGCGAAGCAGCTCGCGAAGCCACGCGGGGCCAAATCCGCGGGCCGCGAGCAGGCTGAGCGGCGTGGCGAGCAGAATCGAGAGCACAGTACCCACCCACGCCATCTCAAGGCTGCGCCAGGTCTGCCAGAGCGCCTCGGGAAGTTTCTCCCAGTTTGGCGAGCTAAACATCAGCCCGAAGTAGCGGGCGATCTCGGAGGGCAGGTCTCCAAGCCGCTGCCAGTTGACTTCGATCGACCAGAACGCCACGACCACGGCGAGCGTAATCACTGCCCACGCGACCGCCCGCAGCGGGCGGCGCGGGCGTGGCGGGAGGGCGAGCTGCCGCGTAGTCTGCACGCTCATACGAGTCGCCGCCTAATCGCGGAGCTGACGGTGTCGATAACGATCACGATGATGAGGATCTCCAGAATGATGAGCGACAGCTGGTCGTAGCGGTAGAACGTGCGCACCGCGTCGATGAGTAGGCCAAGGCCGCCGGCGCCGACGAGCCCGAGCACGGTAGACGCGCGCACGTTGAGTTCGAACACATACAGCGCCTGGTTCGCGAAGGCTGGCCAGGCGTCGGGCAGGGCGAGGGTGCGATTGATTTGTGGCTGCGTAGCCCCGACGGCGCGGCCAGCCTCGAGCGGGCCGGTGTCGTTCGCGTCGAGGGCCTCGGAGACGAGCTTCACGAGAATCCCAATGTTGAACACGACGAGGGCGAGCATGCCAGGCAGTGCGCCCACCCCCACCATCGCGACGAGAATGGCGGCGTAGAGCAGATCGGGAACGGCGCGCACGATGTTGAGCATCGCCCGCACCGCGAGCCGAAACGGCGCGCTCGGGTTCGTGTTGCGCGCGGCCCAAAAGCTCACGGGCAGCGAGATGGCGGATCCGACGGCCGTCGCGATCACGGCCATCTGCAGCGTCTCGACGAACGGTGCGATGGTGCGCGGAAAGAACGACCAGTCTGGCGCGAGTAGCTTCAGGATCTTGTCTGCGCCGTTCTGCCAGTTGCGTGCTATCGCGCCGAGGTCGACGCCAATTCCGATCCCGGGGAGGCACATCACCACCGTCACCGCCAGCACCCCGAGCGCGATCGCTGGGCCGCGATAGCCGCCGCGTGGCCTCGGCGGAAGGGCGAGCTCGGTCATCGTGCGGCCCCATCGCCCGCCAGGCGATCGCCCGAGGCGATCGGGCGGCCGTAAATGCGCTCAAAATCGGCGTCGCTCGCGCTGGCCGCGGGCCCATCGTAGACGACCTCGCCAGCTCGCATGCCGATGAGCCGCACGCCGTATTCCCTGGCGAGATCGAGCAGGTGCAGATTCACGAGCACGGTGATGCCACGCTCTTCGTTGATGCGGCGTAGGTCACCCATCACGCTGTGGGCCGTTGGCGGGTCGAGGCTCGCCACCGGCTCGTCGGCGAGCACGATCTTTGGCTGCTGCGTGAGCGCTCGGGCGATGGCGACGCGCTGCTGCTGGCCGCCCGAGAGGTCGGAGGCGCGCGCGTAGAGCTTCGGCAGAATGCCCACGCTGTCGAGTGCCTCGTACGCGAGTTGCTTGTCGGAGCCCCGGTAGCGCCCGATCAGGGTGCGCCAGAGCGGTGTGTGCGCGAGGCGCCCGACGAGTACGTTCTGCAGCACGGAGGCGCGGCCAGCAAGGTTGAAACCCTGGAACACCATGCCGATCTCCCCTCGCAGCGCGCGCAGTGCCCGCGGCCGAGCTCCGTCGACGGCGCAGCCGCCAACAGTGAGCGTGCCCGCGGTCACGGGAACGAGCCCGTTGATGGTGCGGATCAGCGTCGACTTGCCAGACCCAGAAAGCCCGACAATTGCGACCATCGAGCCCGCTGGGATGTCGAGCGACACGCCGTTGAGCCCGACGGTGCCGTTTGGGTAACGCACAGTGACATCGCGCAGCGAGATCGCCCAGTGGGCGGGGTCGGCGACAGTGGCCGACCCCGCCCACTGGCCCGCAAGCGAACCTACGGGGTGTGAGCTCACTGGAGGCCCAGCGCCTCGGCGGCGCGCGCGACAACGTCGAGCGAGTCGGGGTTGGCGGGTGCGAGCTTCGTGATCGAGTAGATGCTCTCGAGAATCGCAGAGCCGTCTGGCGTGTTCGAGAACTCCTCGAGCGCATCGGTGATGCGCTGCTTGAGCTCGGGCGAAAGGTCGCTCGACAGCGCTACGCCGTCGTTCGGAATCTCCTCGGTCATCGCAAACACCACGACCTTCTGGCCCACGTCTGGCGTGTCTTTTGCGACGATGTCGCGCGCGTCCCAGAAGCTGAAACCGACCTCGGCGTCGCCGTTGTAGACGGCGAGCACGGCTGCGTCGTTCGCGGTGACAGGTACCTGCTGAATGTCGGTGTCGGTGTTGAACCCAGCCTCCTGCAACGCCAGCATCGGGTAGATGTAGCCCGCCGGGGAGCCCGGCCCGAGTACGGCGACCTTAGCGCCCTGCATCTTCTCGATGCTGTCGAGCCCAGCGGGGCCAGCCATGGCATCGGCGCCGTTGCAGAACAGCTTGCCGTCGCGTTCAACCGGGGTGTCTTCGCAGTACTTGTCTGGGTTGTTCGTCATGAACTGCGCAGGGTAGGTAATGTTTCCATTGCGCTCTGTCTGCAGCACGGTCTCAGCGCCGTACATGTCGTTCGCCTGCCACAGCTGCAACGACGGCAGGAAGCCGATCTGCGCTTGGCCAGCGCCCATCGCCTCGACCGCGGCCTGATAGTCCTTCGAGACGACGCCGGTGACCTCGATGCCGAGCTCCTCGGTGAGGTAGTCGGTGAGCGGGGCTGCGGTGTCGACGAGCCCATCTTGGTCTTGCGAGGGCACGAGGGCGAGCACGAGCGAGCTGGGGTCTTGTGCCGCTTCGGTGTCTTGCGCCGGCTTGCCCTCGGCATCCCCTGCGGCCGCCGAGCAACCGGTCAGGGTGAGTGCCGCGAGCGCCGCGCCGACGGCCGCGGTACGAAGCGCGCCTGAACGGCGCGTGAGGGCACGGGAATAAGTGGTTCGCATGAGTTTCCTTTGCACTTAGTAGAGCGGTGGGTTGAGGGTCTGAGGGGTATCGGGGCAGCGCTGGCGCCGCGTCGTTGCTGGCGCCAGCGTGCGGCCGCTAGTTGTCTGACACCGCTGCCGGTGCGGGGTCAGACAGCCAACGGCGAAAGTCGGGGAGCAAATCGGTGACGGTCTCTGCCGCGAAGTCTGGCGTCGCGTCGACGGGAAGAAGCCCGCCGACGAGCGCGGTCGTGTGGCCCCGGTCGTGCGCGGGCGCGAGGTCGTTGCGCCACACGTCGCCGATGCTCAGTACTCGTCGCCGCTCACCGGTCGCGTCGAGCTCCTCGAGCAGCGCGACGAGCCCGGCGGGCTTGCCAGCATCGGTGATCACGCGGTCGAACGCACCCGCGAGGCCCAGCGCAGCAAGGGCGGCATCGATGCGGGTACGCGGGGCGTTCGTGAGCAGAATCCGCTCGGCGCGCGCGCCCCGCAAAAACGTCTCGAGCCCGCTCGGCACTTCCACCGGCGCTGCTGGAGTGGCGAGCAGCTCTCTGCTCGCGAGATACCCGCGCGACAGCTGCTGCTCCCCCACACCGTGCGCGAGGGCAACCTCCCTGACGATTTCGTACCCGTCGAGAGAGCGGCCGGCGTCGCGCTGCAGTCGCCGATCGATGTCGGCGGTGAGCGCCGATCCGCCGCCACCGAGCTCGGCAACCGCCGTCGCGTAGGCGCGCACCGGGCCCGGTCCAAGCGAGACGGTGCCGTCAAAGTCGAAGATCAGCACGGGAAGAGCGCTCACGGTTGCCTTTCGGTGGGGTGACGCCCACCGACCGTGGACGCAGTGTCCATCGTGACGCCCGCACATGGACGAGATGACCCCTCGGCATGAACCGACCGTGAACAGTTGCTGACCGAATGCCCAAAGCGCCGCGCTACACTATCGGCGATGTACATCAAGATTTGCGGGCTCACCGATTCGAACCACGCTGCACACGCTGCACGCAGCGGCGCAGACGCCGTCGGCGTCGTTATGAGCGAGCCGAGCCCGCGTCACGCGACTGCGGCACAGGCGAGCGCTGTACTCAGCGCCGCGCGCGAGGCGAGCCCGGGCGTCGACACCGTGCTCGTGGTGCGAGAGATGCCCGCGGTCGAGGCGGCCTCGACCGCGCAACGACTGGGCTTCGACGTGCTACAGCTTCACGGCGGCTACAGCGCCGACGACTTTGCTGCGGCCGCGAAGATCCACCCCCGAATCTGGCGCGCAGCAAGCCTCGCGCGCGACCCGGGCCTGCGCGCTGGCGACTTCGGCGAGGAGCGCCTGCTCGTCGACGGGGCCGCAGCCGGCTCGGGTGAACCATGGGACCTTGGGCTACTCGCCGGCCAAACGCTCGGCGACAACTGGCTGCTCGCCGGCGGGCTCTCCCCGGCGAACGTCGCCGAGGCGATCGCGATCGCGAGGCCCTCGGGCGTCGACGTGTCAAGCGGCGTCGAGATTGCACCTGGGGTGAAGAGCAGCTCACTCATCTCCGCGTTTATCACCGCGGCGCGCGCTGGTGGGGCCACAGTCGCGGGCGACACCTAGCGCGCTGGCGACATCTAGCTCTCGAGCGCGCCTGCCGCCTGGGTCGCCGCGATCCACGACTCGAGCTTCGCCTGGGCAGCACCGGAGTCAATCACCGACTCGGCGAGCGCGAGCTTTTCGCGCAGCCGCGCAAGCAGCGGCGTCTCAACAGACTCCGGGCGCGAGGCGATGTCGAACGAAACAAGACCCGCTGCGGCATTCAGCAGCACGATGTCGCGTACCGGGCCCTTCTCGCCGCCCAAGACGCGCCGTACGACATCCGCATTTTCTTCGGGCGAGCCGCCAATGAGCGAAGAAATCTCAGCCCGTGGAATGCCGAGATCGCGCGGTTCGAGATCGTGCTCGGTGAGGCCGCCGCGGCTCACCTCCCAGATGCGCGAGTGCCCAGTCGTTGTCAGCTCGTCGAGGCCGTCGTCGCCGCGGAACACGAGCGCCGAGGCGCCGCGCAGGCGGAAGACGCCAACAAAGATCGGAACACGCTCCAGGTCGGCGACACCGACGGCTGAGGCCTCTGGCCGCACCGGGTTGCACAGTGGGCCGAGAAAGTTGAATACCGTCGGTATGCCGAGTTCGGCGCGCGGAGCGGCGACGTGCTTGAACCCCTGCAAAAAGCGGGAGGCGTGCACGAAAGCAATGCCAGACTCATCGAACGAGCGGGCCAGCTGGTCGCCGTCGAGCTGCAGGTTCACACCGAGCGAGGTGAAGACGTCTGACGAGCCAGAGAGGCTACTTGCGGCCTTGTTGCCGTGCTTCACGACGGGAGTGCCGGCAGCAGCTGCGACGATCGAAGCCATCGACGAGATGTTCACGGTGCCGAAGCGGTCTCCCCCGGTTCCCACAATATCGAGAGACATAATGGGCAGCTTGAGCGGGGCCGCCTCCTCGAGAATCGCGTCGCGAAAGCCAATCACCTCCTCGACTGACACGCCCTTTGCCTGCAGCGCGACGAGAAAGCCGCCGATCTGGGCGCCACTTGCCGCGCCGGTCATAAACCGGGACATGGCCCACTCTGCCTGCGAAACACTGAGATCCTCTCCCGCGAGAAGGGTCGAGAGAATCGCTGGCCAGGTCCGATCTTCAGTCATGAGACAATCCTAGGTGACGACACGCCGCGCCCCGGGCGAAGTGGTCCATGAAGGTGAGCAAGCGGGGTAGGCTGTAACGGTATTTGGCACAGATTATTCGGCGCGCCGAGGATCAGTGAAAATCCACACCAAACTTTCAGCCATAATGGAAGGGTGACAACGACCACTATGAATACCAAGTCAGCCGTGCCCACGGTGAAGCGACCAAACGGCGTCGCCGTAGGCACGATCGTGTGGCTCGGCAGCGAGGTCATGTTCTTCGCTGGC
The DNA here is from genome assembly GCF_039528015.1 of Leucobacter albus. NCBI lineage: Bacteria > Bacillati > Actinomycetota > Actinomycetes > Micrococcales > Microbacteriaceae > Leucobacter > Leucobacter albus. Next base: position 754,608 of record NZ_BAAAKZ010000003.1, read on the forward strand.
CTGTTCGCGATTTACTTCACTCTCAGGGCGATGAACCCAGAGCTGTGGGCCGAACAGACCGCAAAGCACAACTTCACCTTCGCGGCGATTAACACCACGATCCTCGTGCTCTCCTCGTTCACCGCCCAGGCGGGCGTGTTCGCGGCCGAGCGGATGCAGCCACGCCGCACCGGCTGGAGCCCAGCGAAGTGGGGAACCGTTGAATGGTTCTTCCTCACCTTCTTTATGGGCGCGATCTTCGTCGCCGGCCAGTCCTATGAGTACGCAGTCTTCGTCTCCGAGGGAATCACCCTCGCAAGCGACCCGTACGGCTCCGCGTTCTACCTCACCACCGGCTTCCACGGCATTCACGTGACGCTCGGCCTCTTTGCCTTCCTCCTCGTGATTGGCCGCATCTACGCGGTCAAGAACTTCACGCACAAGGAGGAGACGACCGCCGTCGTCGTGTCGTACTACTGGCACTTCGTCGACATCGTCTGGATCATCCTCTTCTTCATCATCTACATCATTAAGTAGAGTCAGGAGCAATAGACATCATGGCTCGCGCCAAGAAGAACTCCGCAAAGACTGGGCGTCGTCACCCACTTGCAACCGCAGCCCTGCTGGCAGTCGGACTCGTCGTTACGGGCGCCGCATACGCAGGCATCAGCACCACGTCGGCTACGGCAGAGGTTGATCTCACCTCCCCCGCTGTCATCAAAGAGGGCGAGAAGTTGTTCGCCGCCAACTGCGCTACCTGCCACGGCATGGGCGCAGAGGGCAGCGGCACCGATGGCCCCTCGCTGATTGGCGTCGGCGCCGCATCCGTGCACTTCCAGGTTGGCACGGGGCGCATGCCACTCGCCTTCCAGGGCCCGCAGGGCATGGTCAAGCCCGCACAGTTCACCGAGGAGCAGACGCTGCAGATGGCCGCGTATGTCGCTTCGCTGGCCCCCGGCCCCGAGCTGCCCGACCCGGCGCTGCTCGCCGGTGAGGGTGACGCAGCGCGCGGTGGCGAGCTGTTCCGCATCAACTGCGCAATGTGCCACAACGTTGCTGGCGCCGGTGGCGCGCTGACCCAGGGTAAGTGGGCTCCCCCGCTGACCGGTGTCGAGCCGACGCACATCTACAACGCGATGGTAACCGGCCCCCAGAACATGCCCGTCTTCAGCGACGCGAACATCACGCCGGAGCAGAAGGCCGACATCATCACCTACCTCAAGTACATCGAGGACAAGCCGGCCATTGGCGGCTTCTCGCTCGGGTCGATCGGTCCGGTTGCTGAGGGTCTCTTCATCTGGATCATCGGGCTCGGCTCGATCGTCGCACTCACTGTTTGGGTCACCGCGAAGTCGAACTAGTCAGCAACGACTCATCGAACTCGCACAGTATCTACACTTTTCAGGAATCAAGGAGCAAAATGGCAGAGGAAGCGAAGAGCAGCGGCGGCGATAACGCCGTCGTTGCCGCCCAGAGCCACGGCGCTGATTTGGCCTCGGCTGGCGCCGGAGTCATTTCGAGTGACGCCGTGCAGAATCCGGGCCTTCCCCCGCACCGAAAGCGTGTGACGGAGCTGGATTCAAAGAAGGAGAAGAGCGCCGAGCGCGCCGTCTATTCCCTCTTCTACCTCTCAATCGTTGGCAGCCTCGGTTCGGTGCTCGCCTACATGTTCTTCCCGATCGAGACGGGTGAAGAGGCGGCTATTCGCCTCCACACCGTGTTTGTCGGCTCCGGCATGGCGCTCGCACTGCTCGCGCTCGGTATTGGCGCGGTCCACTGGGGCAAGGCGCTCATGTCTGACGTCGAGGCGATCGATCTGCGTCACCCGGCGCCGAGCGACGAGGCCACCCGTGAGGTTGCCGCCGAGGTCTTCAAGGTCGCAGATGAGGAGTCTGGCTTCTCCCGCCGCACGCTCGTTCGCAACAGCCTCCTCGGTGCGCTGATCGCGTTCCCGCTCCCCGGCATCACGCTGCTGCGTAGCCTCGCACCGCAGGACATCGATCCGGTTGAGGTGCTCCGGCACACGATGTGGGACAAGGGCATTCGCCTCGCTCGCGACAACGGCGGTCACAAGGTTGGCGAGGCCATTCGCGCCGCCGACGTGACCATCGGTTCGGTCTTCCACGTTGTTCCCGAGAACCTTGGCACTGCCAAGGATGTGCTCAACGAGAAGGCCAAGGCGATTGTCTTGCTCATCCGTCTCGATGAGAAGGATCTCAAGGAGCGCGACGAGCGCAAGGACTGGTCGTACAACGGCATCGTCGCGTACTCGAAGGTTTGCACGCACGTCGGTTGCCCCGTTGCCCTGAACGAGCAGCACACGCACCATCTGCTGTGCCCCTGCCACCAGTCGCAGTTCGACGTCGCCGACGAGGCGAAGGTCATCTTCGGCCCGGCTAAGCGCCCGCTGCCCCAGCTGCCCATCACTGTCGACGCCGATGGTTACCTCATCGCGCGCAGCGACTTCACTGAACCTGTTGGTCCGAGCTACTGGGAGCGCCTCAAGTGAGCACCGTAACTGAACAGCCGACTCAGCAGAGCGGTTCAAGCACATTCACCGCCAAAGCGGCGAACTACATCGACGAGCGAACCAAGGTTGGCGTCGCCGTCAAGGAGTTTGGTCGGAAGGTCTTCCCCGACCACTGGTCGTTCCTCCTCGGCGAGGTTGCCCTCTACAGCTTCGTGGTGATCTTGCTCTCGGGCACGTTCCTCACGCTGTTCTTCCAGGCAACGATGATCGAGACCGTCTACGACGGCGCCTACGTTCCCATGAAGGGCATTGAGATGTCGGGCGCTATGGCCTCGACGGTCGACCTGTCGTTCTCGGTGCGCGGTGGCCTGCTCATGCGCCAGGTGCACCACTGGGCCGCCCTGCTGTTCGTCGCCTCAATCGGCCTGCACATGCTCCGTATCTTCTTCACGGGCGCATTCCGCAAGCCGCGCGAGCTCAACTGGGTGATCGGCTTCGTGCTCTTCATCCTCGCGATGGCCGAGGGCTTCACCGGCTACTCGCTCCCCGACGACGTGCTCTCGGGCAACGGCCTGCGCATCATCGACGGCCTGCTCAAGTCCTTCCCCGTGGTTGGCACCTGGCTCTCGTTCCTGTTCTTCGGTGGCGAGTTCCCCGGCGTCGACATCGTTGGTCGCCTGTACATGCTCCACATCATGGTGCTCCCCGCGCTGGTGATTCTCTTCGTCGCGCTGCACCTCATGTTCGTGGTCATCCACAAGCACACGCAGTACCCCGGCCCGGGCAAGACCCAGGGCAACGTTGTTGGCTACCCCGTGCTTCCCGCATACGCGGCGAAGGCTGGCGGCTTCTTCTTCATCGTGTTCGGTGTCATCGTGCTCATCGCGACGTTCTTCGGAATCAACGCCGTGTGGATGTACGGCCCGTACGACCCGTCACCCGTTTCTGCCGGTACTCAGCCTGACTGGTACATTGGCTTCGCCGATGGCATGCTGCGTCTGATTCCGCCGGGGTGGGAGACCGAGTGGTTCGGCTACACCTGGTCGTGGAACATGCTCGTTCCCGTGATCATCATGGGCGGCTTCATCGTTCTCGTCGCAATCTACCCCTTCATCGAGGCGTGGGTGACCGGCGACAAGCGCGAGCACCACATCCTTGACCGCCCGCGCAACGCCCCGACCCGCACCGCTATCGGTGCAGCCGGTGTCACGTTCTACGCGGTCATGTGGGCAGCAGCGAGCTCCGACCTCATGGCGACGCACTTCCAGCTGTCGATCGAAGGCGTGATCCACACGCTCCAGGCGCTGCTCATCATTGGGCCGATCATCGCCTACTTCCTCGCGAAGCGCATCTGCCTCGCGCTGCAGAAGAAGGATCGCTCGATCGCCCTGCACGGCTACGAGTCGGGTCGCATCGTGCGCATGCCAGGCGGCGAGTTCGTCGAGGTACACAAGCCCGTCAGCGACTACGAGCGCTGGGAGCTTGTCAGCTACCACGATTACGCACCCGTCATGCTTCGCCCGAACGACGATGGCCGCATTCCGTTCTCTAAGCGCCTGCGGGCAGGCTTCACGCGCTGGTTCTTCGAGGATCGCATCGTGCCGCCGACCCAGGGTGAGATCGAACAGGCAAAGCACGAGGGCCACTAGGCTCTCCCCCGCTAGCAGGAACCCCCGTCGAGCTATTTGCTCGACGGGGGTTCCTGCGTTTGTTGGTTGGCGTGCTCCCGGGGCGGGCCTGTGCGGGAGCGCGGGTGCGGGTGCCGGCGCACGGCCTGTGCGGGAGCGCGCCAGTGTATGTGTGCGCGCGTGTGCGCGGCTGTGAGGCTGTAAGGCTGTGAGGCTGTGAGGCTGTGAGGCTGTGAGGCTGTGAGGCTGTGAGGCTGTGCGCCCCTGGCGGGGCCGTTGTCTCAGCTGGTGCACGTGCGCGACGTCTGAGCGCGCCCGGCCCCACGGTGCCGAGTGGAGCCGGCGTTGCAGCGCCTCCCAACGCGCTCCAACCCCCTACCCTTCCTCCGAGCACACCCGCTTTGCCTCGGCTATAGGGCTAGGGGTCGGTGACATGTGCAGGGCTCGCCGTGGCAACACCACAAACCAAGGGCCACGTGCGGCCCCAGCGGGCAGGTCGTGTGGCCCCAGCGTGTGACGCGTACGGCCCCAGACGGCCCCGCGTGTAGCCCGAGAGAGGGCAAGGCGTGCAGCTGGGTGCAGTGGGCCTCAAGCTCGCAAGTGAGGGGGGCACGGTGCACACTCGTGCGCGGAACGGTGCGCGCGTAAGGGGCAGGCACAGAGCGGGCGCAAAGGGGCAGGCACTGAGCGCTCGCACTGGGCGGGCACAGAGCGCGCGTAAGAGGCAGGAACCGAGCGCTCGCAATGGGCAGGCACGGAGGGAGCGCGCGAGCAGCCCCTAGCGGCCCACCACGCTCTCAACGCAATCACGCTGGTCGGCGAGAGGCGCAGTTAGGGCCGCGTCAGGAGCTGCCGGGCGCCGGCGCTCACATACCGGGGTCGGCCAATAACAACCTCGCGGCTGCGCTTAGCAGCGCTTGATGGAAGCGGTCGTTGCCGACCTGGTCGCGAAGCTCCCGGAGCGCGGCGGGCAGTTCCGCGGCGAGCTCAGCGCCAGCTGCCGCGGCAACCGCTTGGTACAGCAACAGCTCCGGCGCTCCAGCAGAACCACGCGCGGGCGTGCCGCTTGCGGGCGTGCCGCTCGCGAGGGCGTCGGGCGAGAGCGCGCGCACGCATGCGAGAAAGAGCTCGCGCTTCGAGCTAAAGTTCGCGTAGACATTGGGCTGAGATACGCCGGCTCGCTCCGCGATCGCGGAGGTCTGCGCTGCGGCGTAGCCGTGGAGCCCGAACTCGATTGTGCCGGCGGCAATGAGGCCGGCACGGTTTTCCCCGGGGCGCCGCCGCGGACGACGGGCCCCGGGAGCAGCGCTCGGTGAGGCGCTGCTCACCGCTACTCCAGCTCGAGGAGCTTGCGGTAGTGCTCACCTACGGCCTCGAAGCCGCGGTGGTTGTAGAACGATCCGATGCGCGCTGTCGATGCAGACAGCTGACGCACACCGCGCCCCATGCAGTAGTGCTCGTTCGCCGCGATCAGGCGATCGCCAACGCCGAGCCCGCGGGAGCCTTCGTCGACGACGATCTCCTGCAGGTGGGCAGTGAGGCCCGGCGCGTGAAGCAGCCGGGAGACGGTCATCAGGGAGTACCCGACGACGGCGCCGTCGGATTCGGCGACGAAGAGCACGTTCGTCTCTTGGTCGCGGCGGCGCAGCACGTTGTCGTAGGCGACCTGAAAGTCGTCACGCCCAATAGGCTCGCGTCCGGTGGTGAACTGACGGGCCAGGCCGAGGAGCGCACTCGCGTCCTCGGCCTGGCCCCGGCGGATTGAAATAGCCACGGTGTGTGATTACCTCGCGAAGTGTCCGCGGTAGTACTCGTAGACCCAGCCAACGATGCCGACGATGCACAGCGGGATCGACAGGAACGAGATCCAGAAGTTGAACCCGAGGCACAGGCCGAGCACGAAGAGCGAGATCGCGAGCGACAGCATGAACGGCCACCAGCTCCACGGGCTGAACTCGCCGATCTCGGGGTCGCCGTCATCGATGTCCGAGTTCTCGCGATCCTCGATGAGCACGCCGCCCTGCTTGCGCTGCACCAGCATGAGGTACACAGCGATGAAGCCGGCGAGGAAGGCGCCGCCATAGATCGCGGAGCTTCCTGCCCACTCAACGTAGCCGTGAGTGATGAGGTTCCAGCCGGTGTACACCGTGCCGAGCACGACGAAGTACGCCGTGAGAATCCAGAGGATTACAATGTTCGATTTCATAGCGAATAACTCCTCAGGCTACTTCTGCTCGGCGAAATCGGGAATCGACGCCGGCTTCGGCTGCTCGATGCCACTCACCTCGGGGTGATTGAGATCGAACGCAGGAGACTCGGTGCGAATACGCGGGATCGACGTGAAGTTGTGGCGCGGCGGCGGGCAAGAGGTCGCCCACTCGAGCGAGCGGCCGTAGCCCCACGGGTCGTTCACGGTGACCTTCGGCGCGCGGCGTGCGGTGATGTACACGTTCAGGAGGAACGGGAGCATCGATGCGCCGAGAATAACCGCGCCAACGGTCGACAGCTGGTTACCCCAGGTGATGCCGTCCTCAGGCAGGTAGGTGTAGTAGCGGCGGGGCATAGCCATGACGCCGAGCCAGTGCTGCACGAGGAAGGTCGTGTGGAAGCCGACGAACAGCACCCAGAAGTGGATCTTGCCGAGGCGCTCGTTGAGCATCTTGCCGGTCCACTTTGGCCACCAGAAGTAGAAGCCAGCGAACATCGCGAAGACGACGGTTCCGAAGACGACGTAGTGGAAGTGTGCCACGACGAAGTAGGTGTCGGAGAGGTGGAAGTCGAGCGCGGGCGACGCCAGGATCACGCCGGTGAGGCCACCGAAGACGAAGGTCACGAGGAAGCCGAGTGACCACAGCATCGGGGTTTCGAAGGTGATCGAGCCGCGCCACATGGTGCCAAGCCAGTTGAAGATCTTCACGCCGGTCGGAACCGCGATGAGCATCGTCATCAGGGCGAAGAACGGCAGCAGCACGGAACCGGTGACGTACATGTGGTGCGCCCACACGGTCATCGAGAGTGCAGCAATCGCGATCGTCGCGTAGATGAGCGTCTTGTAGCCAAAGATCGGCTTGCGGCTGAACACCGGGAAGATCTCGGAGACGATGCCGAAGAACGGCAGCGCGATGATGTACACCTCGGGGTGGCCGAAGAACCAGAACAGGTGCTGCCAGAGAATTGCTCCGCCCTCACCGCTGAAGATCTGCGCTCCGAAGATGCGGTCTGCCGCAAGCGCGAAGAACGCTGCTGCGAGCACCGGGAACACGAGGATGACCAGGAGCGAGGTGACGAGCGTGTTCCAGGTGAACACAGACATGCGCCACATCGTCATGCCGGGCGCGCGCATCGTGATGATGGTCGTGATGAAGTTCACGCCGCCCATGATGGTGCCGAAGCCGGCGATGCCGAGGCCGAGCACCCAGAGGTTGCCGCCGACACCGGGTGAGTAGGTGACCTCAGACAGCGGCGCGTACGCAAACCAACCGAACGATGCCGCGCCCTGCGGGGTCAGGAAGCCGCCGACTGCGATGAGCGAGCCGAAGGTGTACAGCCAGAACGCGAAGGCGTTCAGCCGCGGGAAGGCGACGTCGGGGGCGCCGATCTGCAGCGGCATCATGACGTTCGCGAAGCCCGCGAACAGCGGGGTTGCGAACATGAGGAGCATGATCGTGCCGTGCATCGTGAACAGCTGGTTGTACTGTTCCTTGGTCGCGATGACCTCGAGGCCGGGAGCGAACAGCTGCGCGCGGATCAGCAGGGCCATCAGGCCACCGATCAAGAACCACACGAAGGAGCTGATCAGGTACATGTACCCAATCACCTTATGATCCGTGGAGGTCATCCACGAAACGATGATGTTACCCTTCTTCATCTCTCTATCCCTCGTTACTTCTTCTCGTTCTGGGCCTGGGCCTTGTCGCCGTAGAACGACTCGATGTTGGCGTTCGCCTCATCGCCGATGCGACCGGTGTTGCCCTCAGCGCGGAGCGAAGCAACGTACGCGTCGTACTCTGCCTGCTCAACGACCTGAAGCTCGAACAGCATCATCGAGTGGTCTTGCCCACAGAGCTCTGCACACTTACCCATGAAGGTGCCGGTCTCAGTCGGCGTGAAGCTCATGTAGTTGGTCTGGCCCGGAATCATGTCCTTCTTGTAGAGGTACTCAACGACCCAGAAGGAGTGGATGACGTCGCGCGTCTCCAGGCGGATCTCCGTCGTCTTGTCGACGGGGAGCATGAGCACGGGCATGGTCTCGGGCAGTGCCGAGCCCTTCTCGTCGGTCTTCACCTGCACACCCTGGAAGTGCACGTCGTCGGTGATGTAGTTGAAGTCCCACGCCCAGCGCTTGCCGTAGACCTCGACAACGTTCTCGGGGTTGTCGTAGCGAGCCTCGATCTTTGCCTGCTCCTGCGCGGTGAACGCGAAGAAGCCGAGCACGAGGATCACGGGGACGACCGTGAAGAAGGTCTCAATGGGCATGTTGTAGCGAAGCTGCACGGGAAGGCCGGTCTGGCCCTTGCGGCGTCGGTACGCGATGGTTGCCCAAATGATGAGGCCCCAGGTGATGACACCAACACCCAGCAGCACGATCCACGAGTTCACCCAGAGCGCAGTGATGCCCTCGGTGTGGTTCGTAGCGTTAGTGGACCCCTCTGGGAGGAATCCGCGCTGCTGTTCGGGAGTACAGCCAGCGAGCAGAAGAGCCGCACCGATGGCGACAGGGGCTGCAACCCATTTGTTTACACGATTGGAACGCACCGCATACCTTTCGAATTCATACCGGTCATTGCCCACGCAGGCAGGCGAAACTGATGACTACCTGTTAGCTTAGCGCGAACCTGAGCGTTCCCCGAACGCAAATGGGGGTGTCGCGCCGAACACGGGCAATTTATTTCCTAGGCGAAGCTATCGCCGCAGGCGCAGCTTCCCTGAGCATTTGGATTGTCAATGGTGAAGCCCTGTTTTTGAATGGTGTCTTCGAAGTCGATCGTTGCACCAGACAGGTACGGAACGCTCATCTGGTCGACGACTACCTCGACCCCCTCGAAGTCAACAATGGCGTCGTTGTCGAGCTCGCGTTCATCGAAGTACAGCTGGTAGATCAGCCCTGAGCACCCACCGGGCTGAACGGCGATGCGGAGCCGAAGGTCGTCACGGCCCTCCTGATGCAGCAGGCTGCGTACCTTGTCTTGCGCGGCCGAACTCAGCGCAACGTCGTGTGCGCGCACCGCGGTGTCCTCACTCATGCCTTCTCCTTCGCTTTCGTGCCAGCAAACCCGGTCGTAACCCGGGTACAGGCCATGCGCACCAGTCTACGCCCGTTCGAGACGGTACGCTTGCTATGACGTAGACAGACACACACGGGTGTCTGATGAGAGGAAACCGCAGACGATCATGAGTGCTGGCAAGCGAGATGAGACGCCCGATTCGACGCAGAGTGTCGCGAACGAGGCGCAGGGCAAAGGCCGCCCGACACCTTCGCGTCGAGCCGCGCAGGCCGCCAACGCCCGACCCATTGTTGGCTCCCAAGACAAGGAGCTGCGCAAGCAGCAGCGCGCAGCACAGAACGAGGCGCGTGAGCGCGCACGGGCGGGCATGATGGCCGGCGAGGAGCGCTTCCTCACCCAGCGCGACCGCGGGCCGCAGCGCAGGTACGTGCGCGACTATGTCGACGCACGCTGGAGCGCCGGCGAGTTGCTCATTCCCGTGATGGTGATCTTTCTCATCGTCGCCCTGTTCCCCGGCTGGGTGCAGGTCTACGGCGTGTTCTTTGTCTGGGCGTTCCTCGCCCTCGCCATTATCGACGCGTTCGTGCTCACGTTTATTCTGAAGAAGAAGCTGACCGAGAAGTTTGGCGAGGGCAATGTACAGCCAGGCTTCAAGTGGTACGGCGCGATGCGCGCGATGCAGTTCCGCATGCTGCGCATGCCGAAACCGCAGGTGAAGCGCCGTCAGTACCCGCAGTAACTGGGAGACACCAGCGCGGGGCGGATCCGCAACGCACAACGGCCCGGACTAGTCCGGGCCGTTGTTGCTTTTTACGGGGCGCTCACCTGCGCATCGTCAGGCCGCATTCTGGCGCCAACCCGCCCGGCGCAACCCCCGGTTGATCTTGCGCGCCCACAGCGGGCCCTCGTAGATAAACGCTGTGAACCCCTGCACGAGGGTCGCCCCGGCCGCGAGTCGCTCGATGACGTCGGCTGCGGTCGTCACTCCCCCGACCGAGATGACGCAGAACCCAGCGGGCGCCGTCGCTCGAATGCGGCGCAGCACGGCCAGGGAGCGTGCCGCGAGCGGCGCGCCGGATAGGCCACCAGCCCCCATCGCCGCGACAGCGTCAGGTGCAGCGCGCAAGCCTTCGCGCGAGACAGTCGTATTGGTGGCGATGATGCCGTCGAGCCCGAGCCTCACGGCGAGCGCTACGATGCCATCGATCTGCTCGTCTGCCATGTCTGGGGCGATCTTCACGAGCAGCGGGGTCTCCCCCGCTGCTCGCTTCACTTCGGCGAGCAGTGGCTCGAGCAGTTCAACCTCTTGGAGACCGCGCAGCCCGGGGGTGTTTGGCGAGCTCACGTTCACCGCGAGGTAGTCAGACACCGGCGCCAGCCTCTCGGCGCTCCACACGTAGTCGGCCGTCGCGTCGGCGACCTCGGTCACGCGACTCTTGCCGATGTTTGCCCCGATAACCGGGCGGTGACGGCGCATCCTTGCGCGCTCGATGCGCGGCACGGCAGCGGCCGAGCCGCCGTTGTTGAAGCCCATGCGGTTGATGAGCCCGCGGTCGTCGACGAGGCGAAACATGCGCGGCTTCGGGTTGCCGTCTTGGGCGTGCCTGGTGACCGTGCCGACCTCGACGTGCCCATAGCCGAGTTCGCCGAGGCCAGCGATGCCAGCTGCGTTCTTATCAAACCCAGCGGCGAGGCCAAAGGGGCTCGGAAACTCGAGGCCGAGCGCGTGCACTCTGAGCGACGGGTGCGGCGCGCAGAACCGACGAACGAGCCCACCGAGCGCCGGCAGCGCGCGAATGACGCCGAACGCCAGGTGGTGCGCGCGCTCCGGGTCCATGCGCTTGAATACCGTGTTGAAGAGCAGGCGGTAGGGGGTTGTCGACGACTGAGTTGCTGGGGTTGGCACGCGGCCTCCTACTTGTCGGCGGCTGACGCCGGGTCGGTTGCGGCGGCACCGGCCGCGGCCGCTCCTGCGCGGGTAGCTCGCAGCTCGCGCACCGCCTCTTCGAAGTCGTCGAGCGAGTCAAACGCCTGGTACACGCTCGCGAACCTCAGGTAGGCGACCTCGTCGAGCGAGCGGAGGTGGGGCAGAATCGCGACGCCGATATCGTTCGTCTCGAACTGAGCGACGCCGGTGAGCCTGAGAGATTCTTCGACGCGCTGCGCGAGCAACGCGAGATCGGCCTCGGTCACGGGCCGCCCCTGGCAGGCCTTGCGCACCCCGTCCATAACCTTCTCTCGGCTGAACGGCTCAACAACCCCGGAGCGCTTGATTACCGTGAGGCTCGCGGTCTCGGTTGTGGTGAAGCGCTTGCCGCACTCGGGGCACTGCCTGCGGCGGCGAATCGACATGCCGTCATCGGCGGTGCGCGAGTCGATAACTCGGCTGTCTGAGTGGCGGCAGAATGGGCAGTGCATCAGGAGCCTTCCTGTTCAAAGCGAGCGCTGACGGCCTCGCCGTGGGCGGGCAGCCCCTCGGCGCCCGCGAGCGTGAGCAGCGGCTGCTCGGTCGCGGCAAGCGCCGTGCGATCGTAGTGAATGATCTGCTGGGGCCGTAAGAACGTGTGCGCACCAAGCCCGGCAGCAAAACGGGCCGTGCCTCCTGTCGGGAGCACGTGGTTGGAGCCGGCTAGGTAGTCGCCGAGACTCACCGGCGTGTACCCACCGACGAAGATGGCGCCCGCATCGCTGATGCCAGTGAGCACGGCCTCATCGTCGCGGGTCTGAATCTCGAGGTGCTCGGGCCCGTACGCGTTCGACACCCGCACCGCAATGGCGAGATCGTCGACCAAAATCACGGCCGACTGCGGCCCGGTGAGCGCGGCTCGCACCCGTTCCGCGTGGCGGGTGTTCGGCACACGGCGCTCGATCTCCCCGAGCACGAGCTCGGCGAACTCCGGCGCATCGGTGACGAGCACTGAGGCCGCCGCCTCGTCGTGCTCTGCTTGGCTGATGAGGTCGGCCGCGACATAGGCTGGGTTCGCTGTGCCGTCTGCGATCACCAGAATCTCGGTCGTACCCGCCTCGGAGTCGATGCCAACGGTGCCGCTGACGACCCGTTTGGCCGCGGCGACGAAGACGTTGCCCGGGCCGGTGACGACGTCGACGGGTTCGAGGGCGATCTCGGGCACCCCGTGCGCAAACGCCGCGATCGCGCCCGCACCACCGATCGCGTACACCTCGTCGATGCCGCACAGTGCGGCCGCCCACAGCACGGCGGGGTGTGGGAGACCGCCGTTGTCTGCCTGCGCCGGCGAGGCGAGCGCGAGGCTCGGCACGCCAGCGGTCTGCGCCGACACCGCGTTCATAATCACCGAAGAGGGGTAGGCAGCCTTGCCGCCCGGCGCGTACAGACCTACCCGTGACACGGGCTGCCAGCGCTGCGTGATTCGCGCTCCCTCGCCGATGACCGTGACCCGCGTCGACGGCACCTGGGCTGCCGAGCCGAGTCGCAGCCTGGCGATGAGCTCCAGGAGCGCGGCCCTGACGTCATCAGGGCAATTAGCCAGCGACGAGGCCACGGCCTCGGCCGGAACCCGCAGCGCGTGGCCCTCGACCCCGTCAAACTGCCTGGCCTGGTCGCGCAGCGCAGCCTCGCCGTGCTCGGCAACCGCCGCGACGAGCGGGCGAACCCGCTCGACTGCGTCATCTGCGCCGAGGGCGGCGCGCGGCACGAGGGTGAGCAGCTCGCCGCGGGAGAGCTCGCGGCTGCGGAGATCGATCGTACGCATCACCTCACCAGTCTACCGAGGCCGCGACACCCGGCGCGCATCGTCACCACCGGCGGTGCGCTGCGAAACCTGAAACAATGGGGTTCATGCAGTGCCCGCAGCGACTCCTCCCCGCCACTCAGCCCTCCGCGCTCGGTCTCGCGGCGCTGGCGGTGGCGTTGTGACACTCACCGTCGGTGTATTGATCGTGCTCGTCACGGTGGTCGGAGCAGCCGCCCAGCGCATGGCGGGGCTCGGGTTTGCGTTGCTTGTCTCGCCACTCATGACGCTCCTGCTCGGCGGCCACTCAGGCGTGTTGCTCGTGAACATTCTCGGTATCGTGTCGAGCGTGCTCATTCTGCCCCGGGTGTGGCGCTCGATCGATTGGTCGATGTTTCGTTGGCTCGCCTCGTTCTCCGTCGTCGGCGCGGCCCTCGGCGCCTGGCTCGCCCAGTTGCTTGAGGCCGATGTGATGTCGGTCGCCGTCGGAGCGATCGTGTTGCTCGCCCTCGGCCTCTCCGCGGTGTTCACGAGCGAGCGCATTACTACCGAGCCGAAGACACCCCGCGCCATCGCCGGGCTCACCTCGGGCCTCACGAATGCACTCGCGGGCGTCGGCGGCCCGGCGGTGAGCGCCTACGCGGTGCTCACGAGGTGGCCCCAGGTGTCGTTCGCCGCCACCCTGCAGCCGTATTTTGTCGTCACGGGGTTTGCCTCTGCAGGCGCGAAGCTCGCATTGAATCCGACCGGGCTGCCCGACACGGCGTGGTGGTACTGGCTCATCATGCTCGCGGCGATTCTTCTTGGCATCGCCGGCGGCGAGAAGCTGTTGCGCTTCGTCACCCCGACGCAGGTTCGGCGCTTCGTGATCGTGCTGGCCTGCGCGGGCGCCGCCGCGACCCTCATCACTGGGCTCGTCGGCCTACTCAACTAGCCCGCAGCATTCCAAACCACGCGAGCTCGCGGGCGCCAGCGACGAGCGCCTCGGCGGCCGCGTCTGCGTCGACCTCAAGCAGCGTGGCGAGCGCGTCGGCGATCTGGCCGAGCGTGAGTTCACCATCGCACACGCCGACGGCCGCGGCGAGCAGGGTGTCTGCGACGACCCGGCGCTCAATCGGCTCGCTGGTGGCGAGCGAGATTGCGTTCGGCGATTCCTCGCCCGGCGTGTACCTGCGTTCCTCGACGACGCCGGTGGCGCGAACCCACCGCGTCGCGAGCACCGCCTCGTCGCTGGCGCGTGCGGCCCAGCATCCCGAGTCGAACGCGTCGCGGAGCGAGGCGCCGAGCGCGTCGCTCGCGAGCGCACCCGTCGCCTGATCAATGTGAATCACCGATGCGTCTGGGCCGAGCTCGGCACTCGGGTTGCGGCGCAGGTGGATCGCCCCCAGCCCAACGCTCACCACGCGGCGCGCGCCGAAATCGTCGAGCCACGCGCCAAGGAGCGCTGCGAACTCGGGCTGCCCCGGCCGGGCGCCGCCGTCACGAGCCCAGGTCTCGGCATACTGCACGGTGTCAACCCGGTCGCGCTCGATCACCCAGGCATCGACGGCGGAGCCGCTGCCCTCCGCCGCGTCGCGGATCCACCCGGCGACCCGCTCGAGGCCGTGCCCGCCCCACTCCGTTTCCCAGTTCGCGAGGCACACCAGCGAGCCCGCGGCGGCGAGGTACCGCGGCGCGGCCCGCACGACGCTCGCCGCGAGCTCGTCGCCGGTCATGCCGCCGTCGCGGTAGTCGTAGCGCTCGGCGTGCTCGTCGCCGCGCGGCGTGATGACGAATGGCGGGTTTGACACGATCAGGTCGAAGCGCTCCCCCGCGAACGGCTCGAAGAGCGAACCGGCGCGAAACTCGATGCGCCCGGCGAAGTCGTTGAGCTCGGCGTTCGCTCGCGCGAATTCGAGCGCTCGCTCCGAAATATCGCTCGCGACGATGCGCTTCGCGCCAAGTTCGGCGAGCGCGAGCGCGACGATGCCGCAGCCCGTGCCAAGATCGAGAGCCGTCTCGGGGCGGATCGGCGGAATCTGCGCAATGAGTGTGCGCGTCGCGCCGCCAACGCCCATTACGTGGTCGGGCCGAGCCGGGCCGCCGCGCAGCTCATCGTCGAGGTCGGAGATGATCCACCAGCTGGCGGGGGCCCCGCCCGCCGAGGCGTCAGGTGTCGTCTGCGGCTGCGGCTGCGGCGGCGGCTGGGCGGGTCGAGCGACGGGGTTGAGAGAGAGCGCCGCCCGAAACTCGCCGGTCGGTTTGGCCGCGACGAGCCCGAGCTGCGCCGCCCCGCCCGACCCCAGCCGCGGGAGCGCGCGGTCGAGCGCTTCGCAGTCGACGGCCTCGCCCAGCAGAAACACACGCGCGAGGGTCACAAGCGGAGTCTGCTCGCGCTGCGAGAGGACCCGCTTGGCCGGCTGGAAGACTCCCCGCAGCCGCGCAGCCTCTGCTGTGGCGCCCCAGAGCGCGGCAACGGTTGTGGTCGAATAGTCGGCGGCGAGAAGGTCGCCGCGCAGCTGAGAGATGAGCCCGGAATTCACCCGTCAAGCGTAGCGCCTCACAGGCGCCCCGACTGGGCGCCTGTGAGGCTCCGGGCACCGCTGCGACCGAGTCCCTGAAGCCATTCGATCAGTAGGCGACGGTAAAGCGTTCGCGGTTGTGAGCCGGCTCCTCAATCTCGTCAACGATCGCAACACCGAAATCGGCGCCGCCGATCGCCGAGATGCCCTGATCGTCGGTGAGCAGCACGTCGCCTCCGACGCGATATTCCCCTCGGTACTCCCCCGCGACCCACGGGCCGAAATCGCCCGCTGGGCTGACAAAGAACCAGTCGAGGGCGCCCGAGTTCGCGCGCAGGTCTTCGAGCACGCCGGCCATTTCGAGGGCTTCTGGTCGGTACTCGTCGCCGAACTCCGGGGTCTCAGCAAGCATCGGCCCATCTTCGGTTGCGTGGAGCGAGCCAGCGCCGCCGATCACGCCGAGGCGCACGCCAGCGGCCTCGGCGTCGGCGGCCATCGCCTTGATGGCGGCGCGCACCTGGCCGACCATGTCGCCGCGAGGCGAGACGGCGACGATCACAACGTCAGCCCCGTCGAGGGCCGCGGCGCGATCGGTCGCATCAAGGAGTGAGCCGGTTCGGTAGGTGACCCCGGCGATCTGGGTTGCCGCCTCGCGGCGCGTCACGCTCGTCACCGGGAGCCCGCGTACAGCGGCGGCTTCTACTATGTGGGAGCCCGCGTAACCTGAGCCGCCAAACACTACTGTCGAAGTCATCTCTTGGGCCTTTCCCTGAAATTACGCCGGTGCTACTGCGTCAGCTGTTTCGAGAATAGTCCCCAGGTCGCTGTGAGCGGGCTTCAGGCGCTTCTTGTACTCGCACGGCGAACAAGCCGCCAGGTGCGGCCCAGGCCAACAGCTTTGCCCCGTCAGCAGGCGGCCACGGGCCGTCAGCCGAATGCCCGATCGGTCGCGGCGACCGGGCTCGGCAGCACGGTCGCGCCCGTGAGGTAGCGATCCACCGTGGCGGCCGTCGCTCGCCCCTCGGCGATCGCCCAGACGATGAGCGACTGACCGCGCCCGGCGTCACCTGCGACGAACACTCCCGCCTGCGCTGTGCTGAAATCGCGCTCGCGAGCGAACGCGCCGGCCTGGGCCGGAGGGAGCCTGAACGCGGGGTCGATGATCGCCTCGGGCCCGGTGAAGCCCATCGCGATGAGCACGAGGTCGGCCGGAATCACTCGCTCGGTGCCCGGCACCGGCTCGCGACCCGCCGCGGTAAACCCTGTCTCGGCGACCCGCAGCCCCGTGACGGCGCCGCCCGCGCCACTCCCGCCGCCCGCGCCACTCTCACCACCGAGAAACTCGACGGTCGAGGCGAGGTAGCTGCGCTCGCCGCCCTCCTCGTGAGAGCTCGACACTTCGAACAGCGTCGGGTGCGTCGGCCACGGCTGCCCGGCCGGGCGGAGCGTGCCCGGCCGCTTGCCAATGGCGAGGCTCGTGACGCTCAAGGCGCCCTGGCGGTGCGCGGTGCCGACGCAGTCGGCTCCGGTGTCGCCGCCGCCGATGACGACGACGTGCTTACCAGCAGCGCTCGGTGAACCCTCGCCCTGCGCTCGGTTCGCCGCGGTGAGGTATGCCATCGCCGGGTAGATCCCCGCCAGCTCGCGGCCAGGAAGCGCGAGGTCGCGGGGCACGGTCGCCCCCGTCGCGACGATCACCGCATCGAAGCGCCGACGCAGCTCGCCCCAGCTCATGTCCCTGCCGATCTCGATACCGCAGCGGAAGCGGGTGCCCTCGGCCCTGAGCTGCTCGATGCGGCGCGCGACGAGCGATTTCTCGAGCTTGAAGTCGGGGATGCCGAATCGCAGCAGGCCGCCCGGCTCCTCGTCGCGCTCGTAGACGGCGACCGTGTGCCCTGCGCGGGTGAGCTGCTGTGCCGCGGCGAGGCCGGCGGGGCCCGATCCGACGACCGCGACGGTCTTGCCGGTGAGTCGGCCGGGCGGCTGCGGCGTCACCCACCCCCGCGCGAACGCCTCATCGATGATGTGGTTCTCGATCTGCTTGATCGTGACGGCCGGCTGGTTGATGCCGAGCACGCAGGCGGACTCGCACGGCGCCGGGCAGGCGCGGCCGGTGAACTCGGGGAAATTGTTCGTCGCGTGGAGCCGCTCGATGGCCTCGCGGCTGCGGCCGCGGTGCACGAGATCGTTCCACTCGGGGATGAGGTTGCCGAGCGGGCAGCCCTGGTGGCAGAACGAGACGCCGCAGTCCATGCAGCGCGATGCCTGCCGGCCGATGACGGCGGCGTCGCCGCGCTCCTGCACCTCGCGCCAGTCGAGCAGCCGCAGCGCGACCGGTCGCTTCGGTGCGAGCTCACGCTCGCGAACCTTCAAGAAGCCGTGCGTATCAGCCATGGGTTGCCTCCAGAATTTCTGTCCACACCGAGCCGTTGTCGGGGTCGATGCCGGCCGCCGCCGCACGCTCGCGAATGTCGAGCACGCGGGCGTAGCCGCGGGGAATGAGCCGTGTGAACCGGGCGAGGGTTGCTGCCGGGCGCTCTGCGAACCCCGCGAGCAGATCGCTCGCGACGGGCGAGCCGGTCTGTTCGACGTGGCGGCGCAGCAGGTCGCGGATCCGCAACTCGAGTGCCGCTTGCGCATCCCCGCCCTGTGCCGAGCGGGCCTCGCCTCCCTGCGCGGGAGACGCCCCGCCGAGCGGCTGCAGCTGCAACGCACCGGAGGCGAGCTCGGCGGCGTTGACGCGCTCTGGGTCAAGGTCGAGGATCACCGCCTCGCCGCCCGACATGCCCGCGCCGAAGTTTCGCCCGGTGGGCCCGAGCACGAGCGCGAAGCCGCCGGTGAAGTACTCGAGCGCGTGGTCTCCGACGCCCTCGACGACGGCGGTCGCGCCCGAGCCGCGCACGAGGAAGCGTTCGCCGACCGCGCCTGCGATCCACAGCGACCCGCTCGTCGCGCCGTAGCCGATCACGTTGCCGGCAACAACGTTGTGTTCGCCTGTGGCTTGGTCCACAGTTCCGTGCGAACGGATCGTGATCTCGCCGCCCGACAGCCCCTTGCCGACGTAGTCGTTCGCCTCGCCGATGAGCCTGAGCGTGACGCCGGGGGGCAGGAACGCGCCGAGCGACTGCCCGGCGGAGCCCGTGAGGGTGACGTCGATGGTCTCGGGCGCGAGGCCTGTGGCCCCGAAGCGCTTGGTGACCTCGTGGCCGAGCATGGTGCCGACCGCGCGATCGCCGTTGCGAATCGGCAGGTCGATGATCACGGGCTCGCTCCTCGTGAGCGCGTCGCTCGAGAGCGCGATGAGCTGCGCGTCGAAGTGCTTTTCCAGCTCGTGATCCTGGGCAGCGCCATGCCGGCGCGGCTCCCCCTCCTCGAACACGGGCCCGCGGAGCACGCCGGTGAGGTCGAGCCCCTCGGCCTTCCAGTGGCGCACCGCCTCGTCGACGTCGAGGGCCGCGGTGTCGCCGACCGCCTCATCGAGTGAGCGATAGCCGAGGCTCGCGAGAATCTCGCGCACCTCCTCGGCGATGAACGTGAAGAAGTTCACGATGTGCTGGGCCTGCCCGGTGAAGCGCTCGCGCAGCTCCGGGTTCTGCGTGGCGACGCCGACGGGGCAGGTGTCGAGGTGGCAGACGCGCATCATGATGCAGCCCGACACGACGAGCGGCGCGGTGGCGAAACCGAACTCCTCGGCCCCGAGGAGCGCCGCGATGACCACGTCGCGGCCGGTCTTCAGCTGCCCGTCTGCCTGCACGACGACGCGCTCGCGCAGGCCGTTGAGCATGAGCGTCTGCTGCACCTCTGCGAGGCCCAGCTCCCACGGCGAGCCGGCGTGCTTGAGCGAGTTCATCGGGCTCGCGCCGGTGCCGCCGTCGTGCCCTGACACGAGGATCACGTCTGAGAGCGCCTTCGCGACGCCTGCTGCGACCGGCCCGATGCCGCTCTGGGCGACGAGCTTCGTCGAGATTCGCGCGGCGGGGTTCGCGCGTTTCAGGTCGAAGATGAGCTGCTTGAGGTCTTCGATCGAGTAGATGTCGTGGTGGGGCGGCGGCGAGATCAGACCGACGCCCGGGGTCGCGTGCCTCGTGCGGGCGATCCACGGGTACATTTTGCCTGGCGGCAGCTGGCCGCCCTCGCCTGGCTTTGCGCCCTGGGCGAGCTTGATCTGGATCTCGTCGGCGTGGGTGAGGTACATGCTCGTCACGCCGAAGCGGCCCGACGCGACCTGCTTGATCGCGCTGCGCCTGGCAGGGTCGAGCAGCCGCTCCTCGCTCTCGCCGCCCTCGCCCGTGTTCGAGCGGCCGCCGAGCAAGTTCATCGCGATCGCGAGGGTCTCGTGGGCCTCTGGCGAGATGGAGCCGTAGCTCATCGCACCGGTTGCGAAGCGCTTCACGATTTCGGAGACGGGTTCGACGCTGTCAGCGGGAACCGGCTCGCGCGTGGGTGAGAACCGGAACAGCCCGCGCAGCGTCATGAGCCGTTCCTGCTGTTCGTTCACGCGGCGCGTGTACTCGGCGAAGATCTCGCGCTTGCCCGTGCGGGTTGCGTGCTGCAGCTTGAAGATCGTCTCGGGGTCGAACAGGTGCGGCTCCTCGCCGCGCCGCCAGCGGTACTCGCCACCGGTGTCGAGGCCCTTGTGGGCGAGCGCGGCCTGGTCGTCTGGGTAGGCGGCACGGTGGCGGGAAGCAACCTCGGCCGCGAGCACGTCGAGCCCGACGCCGCCGAGCTTCGAGCTCGTGCCGGTGAAGTACCGGTCGACGACCTCGGCTGACAGGCCGATAGCCTCGAAGGTCTGCGCCCCGCAGTACGAGGAGACCGTTGAGATGCCCATCTTGCTCATCACCTTGAGCATGCCCTTGCCGAGGGCGGTGATGAGCTTCGCGATCGCCTGTTCCTCGGTGAGGCCAGCGATCGAGCCGTCGCGCACGAGCAGCCCGACGCTCTCCATCGCAAGATACGGGTTCACGGCGGCCGCGCCGTAGCCGATGAGGGTTGCGACGTGGTGCACCTCGCGCACATCGCCCGACTCAGCGATGAGGGCGACACGCATGCGCTCGCCCTCGCGGATGAGGTGGTGGTGCACGGCCGAGATCGCGAGCAGCGACGGCACGGGCGCGAGGTCTTTGTTCGAGTCGCGGTCGGAAAGAATGATGAACTCGGCGCCAGCCTTGATCGCGGCGCTCGCTTCCCAGCACATCGCGTCGAGGCGCTCGGCGAGGCCCTTCGCGCCGAAATCTACCGGGTACAGCCCGCGGATCGTCACGGACCGCTCGCGTTCAGGGTCGGTGCCGAAGTGCTGGATCCGCGCGAGCGCATCGTTGTCGATCACCGGGAAGTCGAGGATCACCTGCCTGGCGTGCGTCGCGGACTGGGTGAGGAGGTTCTGCTGCGGCCCGATGCCCGCCCGAAGGCTCGTCACGAGTTCCTCCCGCAGCGCGTCGAGCGGCGGGTTCGTGACCTGCGCGAACTGCTGCACGAAGTAGTCGTGCACGTGCCGCGGACGTTCCGACAGCACGGCGATCGGCGTGTCGGAGCCCATCGCGGCGAGCGGCTCGCCGCCGCCCTGGGCCATCGGGGTGAGGATCAGCCGGAGCTCCTCCTCGGTGTAGCCGAACGTGCGCTGGCGCCTGAGAATCGAGGCGGGCGGGTGTACGAGCGGCTCGCGCTCTGGTTCATCTGCGAGCCTGATGCGACCCGCTTCGAGCCACTCGCCCCAGGGGGCGAGCACGGCGAGCTCACGCTTCACCTCCTCGTCGCCGCGAATCGTGCCCGAGTCGATGTTCACCGCGAGCATGCGGCCCGGCCGCAGCCTGCCGCGCCGCGCGACACGCTCGGGCGCGAGGTCGAGCACGCCCGCCTCGCTCGCGATCACGAGCAGGCCGTCGTGCGTGACGAGGTAGCGCCCTGGCCTGAGACCGTTGCGGTCGAGCAGCGCGACGAGCTCGGTGCCGTCGGTCGCGATCATCGCGGCCGGGCCGTCCCACGGCTCCATGACGAGCGAGTGATACTCGAGGAAGTCGACGAGCTCTGCGTCGAGCTCGGCGTTCGATTCCCACGCCTCTGGCACCATCATCGCCAGCGCGTGGGCGAGCGAGCGCCCGCTGAGTACGAGCAGCTCGAGCACCTCGTCGAAGCTCGCCGAGTCGCTGCCGCCGGGCGAGCAGATCGGCAGCAGCGGCGCGACGTCACCGAGCGTGTCGGAGGCGAGCTGCGCCTCGCGGGCGCGCATCCAGTTGCGGTTGCCGCGCACGGTGTTGATCTCGCCGTTGTGGGCGACGAGGCGCAGCGGCTGGGCGAGGTGCCACGACGGGAACGTATTGGTGGAGTAGCGGGAGTGCACGATCGCGAAGCGGGTCTCGTAGGCGTCGTCTCCGAGATCGTCGTAGAAGCCAGGCAGCTGCAGGGTCGTGACCATGCCCTTGTAGACGATGGTTCTGGCCGACAGCGACGGCAGGTAGATGCCGGTCTCGTGCTGGGTGCGCTTGCGGGCGCGGAACGCCTGACGTTCCAGCTGCTGCGTGTCGCCCACGCCGGTAAGCGCCACCACGAGTTGCTCGATCACGGGTGACGCTGCGCGCGCGCTCGCGCCGAGCACCTGCTCGTTGACTGCGACGGGGAGCCACGCGACGACGGTGAGCCCCTCATCCGCTGCGATCGCTGCGATGCGGTACCGGGCCGCGCGGCGCTCGGTCGACGAGGCCGGGAGGAAGACGAGGCCGGCGGCGTACTCCCCCGGAGCAGGCAGCGTGTGGCCCGCCACCTCGCACTTCGCGCGGATGAGCCGGTCAGGCAGCTCGGTGAGAATTCCGGCGCCGTCGCCCGTGCCGGCGTCGGATCCAACCGCTCCGCGGTGCTCAAGGTTTTCGAGGGCCTCGAGCGCGAGCTCGACGATCTCGTGGCTGGGCCCGTCGGCGAGCGACACCACCGAGGCGAGGCCGCACGCGTCGTGCTCCTCGGCGGGATCGTAGAGGCCGATCGCGGGAGGGAGCGCATTCGCTGTGGCGCGTGCGGGATCGATCGATTGAGGCATCGACGTCCTTTCTCTCGGCGGGACGTCGGCGACCCGGTCGGTGCGGCTGACACGCTCGTGCACGGAGCTATTTCACGGCACCCGCGCCCTCGCGGCAGCTGCGGGGGTTTGAATGTAGCACCACTTTCTTCGGCAAACCTAATCGTCGAGCGCACTTTATGCATATCTTGCGGGAAAGCACGCCCACAAATGGCAAATTCTTCGATCCAGGCACCCGTGGGCCGCACACCACACAATTTGCAGGCCAAGCTCATAGCCTGCGCATTCCCCTCGCAGCCCCCTCGCAGCCCCCTCGCGGCCCCTCTGGAGAACGACAAGGGGCGGGGCCGGAGAGGTTTCCCTCCCCGGCCCCGCCCCTGCGGCCACCCGACTGTCGGCTACGCGCCGAAGCTCGTGACGTCTCCGACGAGTCGCGTGTTGTCAGCGGGCACCTCTTCGACCGCGGCGCGTGCGACCTCGGCGGCGAACTCGGCGACGTTGTAGAGCTTGCCCGCCTGCTCGCGGCGCTCCTCGAGCGCGCCCGGGTTCATGCGGTTGAGCAGCGTCGCGGTGACAGTGCCCTCGATCATGTCGCCTGAGACGACAACGAACCCGATGCCGCGCTCGGCGAGCTCGGGGATGCGCTCGCGCAGCGCGTCTTCGCCCGCACGCTTCGACAGTGCCACGGCCTCGTACTCGGCCATGGTCGGGGTGGTGCGAATGAAGTGGGCCTGGTGGCTCGTCACGAACACGACGCGCGAGCCCTCGCCCATGAGGGGCAGGGCGGCGTCGAGCACGCGCAACTGCGCGTCGCGGTTGAGTTGCAGCGCGTAGTCTTCGGCCATGCCAGACTCCATGCCGCCCGAGGCGTTGAGCACGAGGATGTCGAGCCCGCCGTACTCGGCCTTGATCTCGGCCATCATCGCCTGCACCGACGCCTCGTCGGTGAGGTCAGCGCCCTGCACCAGTGCGCGCACGCCGAGCTCGCGAAGCTGCGCGCCAAGCTTCTCGGCGCGCGGTGCCTTGTTGCGGAAGTTCACGACGACGTCTGCGCCGGCCTCTGCGAAGTAGCGCACGGTGTCGGCGCCGACGCCGCGCGACGATCCGGTAACGAGTGCCCTGCGGCCTGCGAGGCTTCCGGCATCGAGCGTGTGTGGTGCGGCGTTCTCAGTCACTGTGTGGTTCCCTCTGGGTGCGTATTCGGCGGATGAACGAGTTCAAGCGTAGCCCACCGCCCGGATCGCGCCGGCATGGTCAGCGCGCGTGGCGCGGCCGAGAAATGGTGCACTCACAGCACCTGCGATACCCGCTCCTCGAACAAAGGGTGTACTCGGCGCCCGATTCGCGATACGCTGCGAAGAACTCGGCGGCAGTGCAACCCACGCAGCGTCAACCCAGAGGGCGCCACACTTCGCCGCCGACGGCGAGGGAGGCTTTCATGGCCGATCGAACACTTAAGGGCTCACGCATCGGTTCGACCAGCTTGCAGGGCGAGACGGGAGTCGAGCTCTCCCCGCGCCGCACGGTCGAGTACATCACCGATAAGGGGGTGAGCTTCGCCGTGGTCTTCGACGCCGACGCAGAGCCGCCGCCCGAGTGGGTTGATCAGCGCTCGGGCGAGGTCGGGTTTCTCGACGACGAGGCCGGGCGCACCGCCCGCGCCGAGCTCGAGGCGAAGGAGTCGTCGCAGCGCACCCCGTGGGACATGCTCATCGAGCGCCGCTCCCGCGAGGAGCTCGAGGAGCTGCTCGCCGAGCGCCTGAAGCTGCTGCGCGCGCGACGAGGCACCGAAGGCTAGCGCCCGCAGCCACGCCCTCAGCCGCTAGCGCTACCGCCTGAGGCGAAGCCCGACTGCGCCGACGACGATGCCCGCTGCGCCCGCGAGCATCCACAGGGTCGAGCCGAGCGCCCCCGCCGCGACCGCGGGGGTTGTACCGCTCACGAGCGGCACCGTCGCGACCATGGCGCCGCTCGTGAACGGCTCGAGCGCGTCGACATTCGTACCGTCGGGCGCGATGATGCGGCTCGTGCCGACCGTCGAGATGTTCACGACCGCGCGCCCCGTTTCGATGGCGCGCAGCCGCGCTATCTGCAGCTGCTGCACACTCTCGTCGGTGCGGCCGAAGTCGGCGTTGTTCGTCGGCGCGAAGATCACCTCGGCGCCCTCGTCAACCATGCGCTTCGCCTGATCGTCGAAGATGATGTCGAAGCAGATGGCAACGCCCGCGACGACCTCGCGGCCGAGCGCCGGCACGCCGTGCACTGGGGCGAACTGCCCGTGCGCGTACTCGAGCTGCACGAGATCGACGAGTTCGGGCGCGAGCGCGTGGAAGAAATCGCGGTTCGGCATATACTCGGCGAACGGCACGGGGAAGCGTTTGTCGTAGCGCGTGCCGGCGGCCGACTCGGCCTGACCGTCTGGCCCCCACACCACGGAACTGTTCGTGTAGGTGCCGTCGTCGTTTGCAAGGATCGAGCCAACGATGATGGGAGCGTCAGCTCGCTGCGATAGGAGCGCAACCTCGCGCCCGCGAAGCGGATTGTCGGTGATCGCGAACTCCGCCGAGTTCTCGGGCCACACGATCACGTCGACGCCGTCACCGGAGGCCTCGAGCTCGTCAAGCAGGCGCTCTGTCGCCAGCACGTGGTCGGCATAGACATCGCCTGCCTCGCGGTTGTCAAAGATGCCAGACTTCGAGTTGCCCTGCACCGCGGCAACGCGCAGCTCGCCGGTGCGGTCGAGTTCAGCCGGCGGCACGAACGCGAGCCCGACGCCCGCGACTGCGACAACGAGGGCCGCCGCGGCTCCCCCGCGAAGCGCCGCGCGAAGGCCTGCGCGCGTGGCCGCAGCCGCAGCAACGATGCACGCCATCGCGAGCACCGCGGCGGCGCTCAGCCCCGCGAAGCCAAGCCAGGAGACGAGCGCGCCAAGCGGGCTCTCCGCGAACACGTGGGCGACCCGGCCCCAGGCGAAACCGTCGTAGGGCCAGCTGCCCTGCACGCCCTCGCGCAGCACCCAGATGCCAGAGGCCGCTACGGCCTGTGCCGCGGCGATCGCCGCGCCCGGCAGGCGCCTCCGGGCGCCCATGCGCGCGATCCCGCGGGTTGCGACCGCGGTCACCATGCCCTGCAACACGAACCACGCGGTCATAACGCTGCCGAGCGCGAGCCAGGGCACCGGCCCGAGGTACAGCGTCAGCCAGCTCAGGTGCGAGAACCAGAACGCGGCTCCGGCCGCGAGCCCGGCGAGGGCGGCGACGCCGATGCGCTGCTGCCACCAGCTCGCAAGTATGAGCAGTAGCGCAGGGAACACGAGCGGCCAGATCGCTGCCCCGGGGTTCGCGAGGTCGAACAGCCAGCCGCCGAGCCCGGCCGCCGGCAGCGCGATCCACCACGGCAGCCGCGCGACGGCCGGAGGGCCGCTGAGCGTCGTCGACGTGGCGAGGCCATCAGACATGGCGGCGCCTGCTTTCTCAGCACTCACGATGTGCTCGACGCCTCCACGATGCCGCGGCGAATCGAGCGTTTCGCGTCGCGCGCGAGCCCGCCGAGCACACCAAGCCGCACTGCGTCGTCGGCGAGCCCCGCGTGCGCGACCGCCACGTCACAGGCCTGCGAGACCTGGTCGAGCAGGTCGATCGTCTGCTTGGCCCAGCGCACGAAGTCGCCGGCGCCGAGACCGCTCGACTCGAGCACGCGCTCGAGCGTGACGCCCTTCGCCCAGTCATACATCGCGGCAGCGAGGCCAGCGTGCGGCATGTCGGCGCGAGGCAGGCGGTAGTGCTCTGCGAGATCGTCGAGCACGATCCACCGGTCGAGCACCCTGTCAAAGGCCTGACCGAACTTGCCGCCGGGGCCGCGATCCACCGCCTCGTCATCGCGGCGGGGCTCGTAGGTGAGCGCGCAGCACATCGCCGCCAGCCCGTGCGCGTCGAGCCCGCGCCAGAGGTCGAGCCGCAGGCACTCGGCAATGAGTAGGTCGCGCTCGCCATAGATGCGCCTGAGCAGCTCGCCGTAGGGCGCCACTAAGAGCTCCCCGCGCTTCGTGTCGCCCTCGAGATAGCCGAGCTCGACGAGCTCCTCGACGACGCGCTCGAAGGTGCGGGCGATCGTGCCTGTCTTGTTTGCGACCTGGCGCCTGCCGCGCTCGAGCTGGCGGCGAAGCTTGCGCGCGCGATCTTCCCAGCGCTTCTTGTCGGAGCCGCTCGCGCGGGCGGCGGCGGCCTCGTAGCCCTTGAGCGACGCCTGTGCCGCCTGGAGCTCGCGCGCCTGGTCGACGACCGCTCGGTCTGCCTGGAATTGCGCGAACGACAGCTCGAGCGTGTCGCGCGCCTGCTCGTAGCTGAGGCGCTGCAGCAGGTTGACCGCCATGTTTGCCGTCGGCCTGAACGTCGACTTCACCGGGAACGAGCGGGTGCCTGCGAGCTGCGAGAGCTCGTCGACGTCGACCGCGTCGCTCCACACGACGACCGAGTGCCCCTCGACGTCGATGCCGCGGCGCCCCGCCCGGCCGGTGAGCTGCGTGAATTCACCCGTGGTGAGCGGCACGCGCTGCTCGCCGTTGAACTTGTCGAGCCGCTCGATGACAACGGCGCGCGCTGGCATGTTGATGCCGAGCGCGAGCGTCTCTGTCGCGAACACGAGCTTCACGAGCCGGCGCTGAAACAGCTGCTCGACCACGGCCTTGAACGCGGGCAAGAGCCCAGCGTGGTGCGCGGCAACGCCGCGCTCGAGGCCCGCGATCCACTCGCGTGTTTCGAGCACGCGGCGGTCTTCGGGGCTCAGGCTGTCGACGAGCTTGTGCGCGACGCGGCGAATCTCCTCGCGCTCCTCGCGGTTCGTGAGCGCGATGCCCTCGTACAGGCACTGCCGCACGGCCTGGTCGCAACCGTTGCGGCTGAAGATGAACACGATCGCGGGCAGCAGCCGGGTCTCGTCGAGCGCGCGCGCGATGTCGCCGCGCGAGATGCGCCTCGCCCTGCGCTGTGGGGGGCCGCCGCGCGAGCGCCGCCGGTCGCCGGTGGATCCGCGACCCCTGCCGCCGAGCACACGCAGCTCGGGGTTCACCCTGCCGCCCCGCGCGAGCTCGCCGTCGCGGCCGACAAACAGCGGCAGCAGCGCCTTCGTGGTGAGCACGTGCTGGTAGAGCGGCACCGGCCGGTGCTCCGAGAGCACAACGTCGGTCTCGCCGCGCACCGCGTGCATCCAGTCGCCGAACTCCTCGGCGTTCGACACCGTCGCCGACAGCGAGACGAGCCGCACCGTGCGCGGCAGGTGCAGAATGATCTCCTCCCACACCGCGCCGCGAAAGCGATCGCCGAGGTAGTGCACCTCGTCGAGCACCACGAACGCGAGGTCTTGGAGCGCCTCGGAGTCGGCGTAGATCATGTTGCGCAGCACCTCGGTGGTCATCACCACGATGGGCGCGTTGCCGCGAATGTTCACGTCGCCCGTGAGCAGGCCGACCTCGCTCTCGCCGTACTCGGCACAGAGCTCGTGGAACTTCTGGTTTGAGAGCGCCTTGATCGGGGCGGTGTAGAAGATCTTTGCGTCGCGCTCGCGCCTCGCGAGATAGACCGCGAACTCGGCGACCGTCGTCTTACCCGACCCCGTTGGGGCCGCGACCAACACGCTGCGACCGGCCTCGAGCCGCTCGCAGGCGTTGCGCTGGAACGGGTCGAGCGGGTACTCAAGGCGCGATTCGAAGTGGGCAAGGGCCGAGTCGTTCACGTGTCGCCGCGCACCTTTCGGGGTTTGGGAGCCGAGGGTTTCGAGGGCTTCGCCGAAGCGCCCGCGTCGTCGTCGAATTCGCTGAGGTCTGGCTCCGAGAGATCAAGGCCGTACTCCTCGAACTCGGCTGCTCTGCGCTTGTCGGCCCTGCGGTCGTGCAGCAGCGCGATGCCGACGGCGATGAAGAAGAGCACGACCATCGGCGCTGCGAGCAAGAACATGCTCCAGAGGTCAGCTGCGGGCGTCGTGATCGCCGCGAACAGCACGATCACGATGATCGCGACGCGCCAGCTCTTGAGAATCGTCTTGCCGCGCAGAATGCCAACGAAGTTCAACATGACGAGCACGACCGGCATCACGAAGCCGACGCCGACTGCGAGGAGCAGCTTGACCGCAAAGTCGATATAGAGCCGAGCTTGCAAGAAGAAGGCGTCTTCGATCGGCTGAAAACTCGCGAGCAGCTTTACGATGTTGGGCAGCACCATCCAGGCGGCGAACACCCCGCCGAGAAACAAAGGCACCGCGGCCGCCAGAAACCCGACGCCGTAGAGCTTCTCACGTCGCGTGAGCCCGGGGGCAAGAAACGCCCAGATCTGATACAGCCAGATCGGCGCGGTGATCACCACGGCGATGAACAGCGCGATCTGAATGCGCAGGTCGAACGCCTCGGTAATCGAGCCGTATGCCAGGGTCGCCTCGCGCCCCTGGAGCTGCAGGTCGTTGATCGGCTTGCGCAGCATGTCCCACACCGGGTTAACGAGAAACCAGCCGCCGATGAGGCCGAGCACGAGCCCAATCGCAGCGTAGATCAGGCGTTTGCGGAGTTCGACGAGGTGTTCGCCGAGGCTCATGCGCCCCTCTCGGTTGCGCGCCGACCGCGCCTGTTTCGCCATGGCGACAGTGTATCGTTTCCCGGCTTAGAACAGCCGCGCTACTCGCCGTACGCCGAGAGTGCGGCCTCGGCCCAGGCGCTCACCGCGGCGCGCGCCGCAGGCGGGGCGACGATCTCGATCTCGCCGGGGCCGTGCTGCGCGAGCCGCACCGCCGCGCCTGAGTGCCACGCCTCGACCCGCACGAGCGCCCGCCCGGGAGGCACGGCGATAGCGAGCCCTGCCGACTCGGGGTCGGAGACGACCTCGGGCGCGAAGCCGCGAATCGCGCCGAGCAGGCGTACCGGCACGAGCGCAAGCATCTCGCTGCCCTGTCGCTCCTCTGCGGCCGGCCGGCCGCTGCCGCCGGAGCTGGCAGGTGACGATGGTGCCGCCTGCCCCGCGGTGCTGCCCCCCGCTGGCACGGCGCCACCGGTCAGCTCGGTGAGCTCGGTCAGCTGGGCCACGCTGAACGTGCGCTGTGCCTGCCGCTCGACGTTGAAGCCGTGGAGATACCACACGCCCTCGCGCTCTGTCAGCGTCTCGGGCAGCACGGTGCGACTGCTCTCGGCACCCGTGGCGTCGCGGTAGTTAAAGCGCACAGGCGCGCCGCGCTCGATCGCCCGAACGAGCACCGCGAGCTCGTCGCGGGGCTCTGCCTGAGAGACGACGACGGCCGGCACCTCGGCCCGACCCATGGCCTCGCCGAGCCGCGCGCCGAGCTCGGCGGCGAGCCTGGCGTCGGCGGGCGACAGCAGCGGCTGCAGCGCGGCTAGGCCAGCCAACAGGGCCGCTGTTTCTGCCCCAGAGAAGCGCGGCGTCTCCTCGATCGCGACGGTGTGAGTGAGCGACACTGTGTCGTCTTGTTCGAGCGCGTCCCAGTCGATGTCGAAGAGGTCGTTGTGCTGATACGACAGGGTCTCGCCCGGAATCCCCGCGGTGCCGAGAAAGCCGATGAGCGATCGCAGCGTGCGCGGATCCACCTCGAAGGTCTCCGCAAGCTCAGCGACCCGCGTCGGCCCGTGCTCGCGCAGGTACGGTACCAGTGAGAGCAACAGCAGCACCCGGTCTGCTGCGAGCAACGAACGGCTCATGCGCCCTCCCCCATTCCGCCGCTGAGACCCGCGGCACGCTCGCCGCCGTGCACTGCGTCGACGGCGCGCAACAGCGACACCACCGCGTCGCGCAGCACCGCGGGCTCGAGCACGACCGCCTCAGAGCCGTAGCTTGCGACGAGCGCCGCGAGCTCGTGCAGATCTGTCGTGCCGAACTCGAGCACGCGCGAGCCATCGGGCTCGATCGTCGCGTCGGCCCCCGGCGAGAATCGTGCCTCGGCGCGAGTGCGCGGCAGCACCCGCAGTCGCACCCGAGTGTCGCGCTGCAGCTGCTGCAGCTCGGCCACCGCCTGCGCCACGCGCTCGGCTGCGTCTGCCGGCCGTTCAGGCTCATCGGCACGGGAGTCTCGCACGGAGACCTGCCCGGCAATGCGGGCGAGCAGAAAGACGCGGGTGGCTGCACGATCAGCATCAAACGCGATGAGGTGCCACCTGCCCTCAAAGCGATGCAGCTGCAGCGGAAACACCCTGCGGGCGAGCGGCAGGTCGCGCTGCGGCAGCTGATAGCCAAACTCCGCAATCTGGCCGGCCTCGATCGCGCCGAGCAGCGCCGGGGCCGAGGGTTCAGACATGCCGAACCCGGCGCTCACGCCGAGGCTCAGGGCGTCTCGCCCGCCGCCGAGCGACTCGAGCTTCATCGCAGCTCGCCTGGCCTCGTCGGTGAGACTCCCCTCCCGCCAGGCGAGCACGGCCATGCGCAGCATCATCAGCTCGCGGTCGCTGAAGGTGAGCCCCTCTGGCACCTCAAGCGCCGCCTTCGAGATGCGGTAGCGCAGCAGCTGGTTGTTGCCAGGCTCGCCGGGCGAGTCGATCGTCTCGACGGGAATGCCGAGCTGGCGCAACTGCTCCTTGTCGCGCTCGAACTGTCGCTCGAGCGAGGCGCGCTGCGTGTTCTCGCGGTAGCGGTCGGAGTACCCGTAGACCGAAGAGAGCAGCTCGTGCTTCGTCAGCCCGCTGGAGCTCGCAACCAGTGCGAGCACCAGGCTAAAAACGCGCTCTTCGCTCGGAACCCTCGACCTGGCCACTGTGCAGCCGAACTAGCCCGCCGCGAGAATATCGAGCACGACAACGCGGGCGTTCTCGCCGCCCTCGGTGATGACCACCTGCGAACCGATCTTCTTGCCGGTGAGCTCCGTGCGGAAGGTCAGTCCCTGCGCTGCGGCCTCAACCTCACCCGGCATGAGCTGCGGGCCGCCAGAGGCCCACGTGTTCGTGAGCACCGAGCCGTCCCAGCTCACCGCGAACATCTGCACGAGCAACCGCTCGTCTTCAGTGACCTCTTCGCCGTCGCCAACGACGCGAACGCCCGACTTCATGCCGACCGGCGCGTCCCTCGGTGGGAGCACGAGCCCGGGCTGACCTGTCTCGTCGGTGACGACGGCAGGGAAGCCGTTTGGCAGCCCCTTCGATCGCCCCTCGGCCTTGAAGCCAGAGACACCCTCGACGTCCATCACAGCGACGAGGGCTGAATCCGCGGTGCCGCCGAGCTGCTGCCTCAGCGGCAGCGCATCCTGCGGGCTCATCGCGAGCACGACGCGCTCGCCCGGAACTGCGCACTGCACGGCGGCGCTCAACGGGTTGAGCATCTCCTCGGCGAGCACGAAGAACTCCTTGCCATCCGACTTGCCGCCGAAGCCCGCGCTCGAGAACAGCTTGTCGCCGGTCGCCTGGTCGTAGAACGCGAAGTTAACCGAGGCGATCGTGTCGTTCTCCGCGACTTTCGCGCCGGGCGTGACGCCCGAGGCGTCAACGATCGATCGCTGCGACACGGGAATTTCCGTGTCGGTCGGAATCGAGACCTCAGGTTCGGTGCCAAAACCGCCGAGCACAACGACGCTGTCGCTGAGTGCTCCGGCGCCAAGCGAGGGCGCGCACTCACCGCGATCCACCTCGACGACATCGGTCGAGCTGCAGCCGGTGAGAACTGCGGCGGATACGGCGACGGTAAGAACCGCTGGGGCAATGCGACGAAGCATGGAACACCTCTCGAGTGCGTCGAATGCGAACCAGCCCATCCTACCGGGCTATCGCTGGGGTTCGGGCGTTACGCGCCCGCGTGGTCAGTGGTCTCGGGAGCGGCCGGCGCACCCGCAGCATCGACGCCGGCGCGGTGCTCGGCGATGCGCTGCGCCTCCCGCGCCTTCTTGCGCAGAATTTTGTCGCTCTTGACGCGCTGGCCGACACTCTCCTCGCTCCAGGCCCCTGGGTCGCCGTCTGGGCCCATGTCGGGCAGCCAGCTCGCCATGTCGGCCTCAGAGAAATCGCTCTTCGAGGCGCGCCGCTTCAGGCTCGGCAGGTTCGTGCCCGGAGCGAGCTTGCGCGCCGTGACGAGGAAGCCGGTGTGGCCGACCATCCGGTGGTCTGGGCGCACGGCGAGGCCCTCAACGTGCCAGCCGCGCACCATCGTTTCCGAGGCCTGCGGGTGCGTGAAGCGCCCCGAGCGCCGCAGCTGCTCGACCGTGCGCGAGAGCTGGGTCACGGTGGCGACGTAGCAAATCACCACTCCGCCGGGCGCGAGCGCGTCGGCGGTCACGTCGACGCACTCCCACGGGGCCAGCATGTCGAGCACCACTCGATCGACGGTGCCCGCCGCAAGCGCGTTCGGCAGCTCCTGCTGCAGGTCGCCGACCCGCACCCACCAGTTCGCGGGGTCGGCCCCGGCGTAGGCCCGGGCGTTGGCGCGCGCGATCTCGGCGAACTCCTCGCGGCGCTCGAACGAGTGCACCTCGCCCTCTGGGCCAACGGCGCGCAGCAGATGCAGCGAGAGCGCCCCCGAGCCGACGCCGGCCTCTACGACGCGGGCACCAGGGAAGATGTCGGCGAGCGAGACGATCTGTGCCGCGTCTTTCGGGTACACGATCGCCGCACCGCGCGGCATCGACATCACGAAGTCTGAGAGCAGCGGCCGCAGCGCGAGGTACTCCTCGCCGCTGCTGTTCGCTATGACTGAGGCGTCTGGGAGCCCGACGATGTCGGCGTGCCGAATCATGCCCTTGTGGCTGTGAAACTCTGCCTCGCGCTCGAGCGTGATGGTGTTCATGCGCCCCTTGGGGCCGGTCAGCTGCACGCGGTCGCCGAAGCGGAACGGGCCGCTGAGCGCCGGAGCGTCGGCCCCGTCGGTGGCGCTAGCCGCGCTGCCCGCGCTGCCCGCGCTGCCCGCGCTTGTGGCGTGCTCCGCCCACAGCGCGCACGCCCCTGCGGCGTCGAGGCCGACGAGGCTCTCGCGCACGACGTGAGCGGCGCCCGCGGGCAGCGGTACGATGCCGGGCACAGCGATCGTCACCGCGCCGGCCGCAACGGCCGCCGCCGCACCGGGCCGCGAGTCTTCGAAGGCGACGCAGTTGGTGGGCGAGACGCCAACGGCGGCCGCGCCGCGCAGGTACGGGTCTGGGTGTGGCTTCTCGTGTTCGACCTCGTCGCCAGCGATAATCGCGGCGAAGGTGCCCTCTGGCAACAGCGCAACCACGGCGTCGGCGATGCGCCGCACCGACATGGTGACGAGCACGTTCGGGATCCCGAGCTCGCGAAACCCCGCGAGCAGCTCGGGCGCGCCAGCAACCCAGTTCGGGCGCGTGCGGGCGACGCCCGCAATGAGCGCTTCGCTCCACTCGTCGATGATCTCGTCAGCGCTCAGCGGCACACCAAAGTCTTGGAAGTGCGCGGCCGCGGCCCGCAGCCCGAGGCCGACGAGCTCGGTTTCCATGCCCTCGGGGAAGCTCAGGCCGTAGCGGCGAAGCATCGCGAGTTCGGCCTCTATCCAGAGCGGCTCGGAGTCGATGATGGTGCCGTCCATGTCCCACAGGGCTGCCGCTGGCAGGGCGGTGGTCGTCTGAGTCGTCATTTGGTTAATCCTACCTCCGGTCGGCGAGCTCCCCCAGTCGCGAGATAGTCTGGAGTGTGTGAACCATTCGACCGACGCTGAACTCGCGCCCCGCGTGCTCATCGCCGCGTTCCAGGGCTGGAGCGATGCCGGCGACGCGACAACCGAGGCGCTGCAGCATCTCATCAGGCTGCAGGGCGCCGAGCTGCTCCACATCATCGGGGGCGAAAGCTTCGTCGATCTGCAGCTGCAACGCCCCAGAATGCTGCGTGACGAGCACGGGCAGCGGTCGATCGAGTGGCCCGACACTCGGCTGTATGGCACGGTGCACCGGCCGGGAGCCCCGGCAGCGGAGCCGGCCGCCGGCCACGAATCGATCACGCGCATCGACGGCTCGCCCGTACACGACCTGTTCTTTTTACCTGGCTATGAGCCGGGTCGTGACTGGGAGGGCTTCGCCGACGAGATCGTCGAGCTCGCCGAGGTGTGGGGGGTCGACCTCGTTGTGCTGCTCGGGTCAATGTACTCCGACGCGCCGCACTCGCGGCCAATCATCACGAGCGTCTCGGCCGAAGACCCCGAGCTGCGGGAGCGTTACGGCGCTGAGCGCAGCGACTACGAGGGGCCAATTGGCATCGTCTCAGCGGTCGACATGGCGCTCGAGGCGGCGACGATCGATAGCCTGTCGCTGTGGGTGCAGGTGCCGCATTACGTGCACTCGGCGCCCTCGCCGAAGGCCACCCTCGCGATTCTCGACAAGCTCGAGGAGCTACTCGACATCGTCATTCCGCGCGGCGAGCTGTTCGCTCAGGCCACCGACTGGGAGAGCAACATCAATCGCATCGCCGAGAACGACGACGATATGACGCGCTACATTCGCAGCCTCGAAGACGCCCGCGACGAGGCGCTTGCTGCCGAGACCACCGGCGATGCCCTCGCAGCCGAGTTCGAGAAGTTCCTCGAGCAAGACTCGCGTGTCGACGAGCAGCCTGGCGGCGACCCGGCAGCCGGCGACCCGGCAGCCGGCGACCCGGCAGCCGGCGACACCGCCGCTGCTCCAGGCAACGCACCCGAGAACGATGACTCCGATGAGGCGCCGGGCAACTAGCCAGCAGCAACGTCATGCTGCCAGGTGCCCGCTGCCCGCTGCCCGGTGAGCGTCAGGCCTGGCAGCCCTCCGGTCGCACGAGCTGCACGCCGAGCAGCGACTGAATCGCGTCGGCGATGAGACCCGGGTCGTCAACGCCCGCGTCGAGCGCGGCGTCGAGCGTGGCGAGCATCACCGGCGTGTCGAGATCGTTCGCGAGGGCCGCGCGCAATTGCTGCAGCACCGTCGTCGCCGAGACGAGTTCCCCTCCCGTGCGCCCGAGCCCCTCGCGCCAGGCTGCGAGCCTGCGCTCGGCGCGCTCGAGGTCGCTGTCGAACCACTCCCACTCGCTGCGGTAGTGGTTAGCGAGCAGCGCGAGGCGAATCGCGGCCGGGTCGACGCAGTGCCCGGCGTGGCTACCGTCGAGCAGCTTCGACACGAACACGAGGTTGCCGCGCGACTTCGACATCTTGTGGCCCTCGTACGACACGAGCGCTGCGTGGCAGAACGCGTGCGCGAGCGGCTTGCCGGTGATCGCAGTCGCGTGCGCGGCGGTGAACTCGTGGTGCGGGAACACGAGGTCGTGCCCGCCGCCCTGCACGGTGAAGAGGTCGCCGAGCGCTTGCCTTGCGATGACGGTGCACTCGATGTGCCACCCCGGCCGCCCCTCACCGACGGGCGACTCCCAGCTCGGCTCGCCGGCGCGGGCCGCGCGCCACAGCAGCGGATCGAGCACGTCTCGCTTGCCCTCGCGCTCGGGGTCTCCCCCGCGCTCTGCGCTCAGTGTTTCGAGCAGCGACCTGTCGTAGGGGGCGACGTCACCGAGGCGCCACTGCGAATCCTTCTGGGCGCCGCGCACGTCAAAGTAGATATCGTCGCCGGCGGCGGAGTCTGGCGTTGCGACGCTGTAGGCGAAGCCGCGCTCGACGAGCTGCTTCACTCCGTAGGCGATCTCCTCGATCGCCTCGGTGACGGCGACGAAGTGCTCGGGTGGCAGCATGCCGAGCCTGTGCATGTCGGAGCGATACAGCCCAATCTGTTCGTCGGCGAGGGCGCGCCAGTCAACCCCGGTGGCGTTCGCCCGCTCGAGCAGCGGGTCGTCGACATCTGTGATGTTCTGGGCGTAGACCGTTTCGATGCCGGCGTCGCGCCACGCCCGCTGCATGGTGTCAAACGTCGTGTAGGTGAACGCGTGCCCAATGTGGGTCGCGTCGTAGGGCGTGAGGCCGCACACATACAGCGTCGCGCGGCCGTCTTGAATCGCCGGGTGTTCGAGCCGGCCCTTCGCGGTGTTGAACAGGCGTGGTGCTTCTCCGTGCCCCGGGAGTTTGGGGGTCACGGGCGGGGTCCAGGTTCTCACTGGGCGGCTCCCTCCCAAGCAATTGCGGGCACCTCTCCGCCCGGGGTGAGCACCCCGGTGATGAGCAGCACGATGATGGCCGCGCCGATGAGCACGCGGTAGATCACGAACGGCATGAAGCTGCGCTTCGAGATGTAGCGCATGAAGAACCCGATGACCACGAGGGCAATCGCGAACGCGACCACGGTGGCGACGATCGTCATGCTCCAAGGCGTCTGGTTCTCGGGCGACTTGATGACCTTGAAGACCTGGTAGAACCCAGACCCGAGCACGGCCGGGATTGCGAGCAGGAAGGAGTAGCGGGCCGCGGCCTCGCGCTTGTAGCCCATGAAGAGGCCCGCGGTGATCGTGCCGCCGGAGCGCGACACCCCGGGAATGAGTGAGGCGGCCTGGGCGAGGCCGTAGATGAGGCCGTGCTTCCAGGTGAGCTTCTCGATGGGGCGCACCTTCTGCCCGACGCGATCGGCGACGCCGAGCAGCAGGCCAAACACGATGAGTGAGATCGCGGTGAACCACAGCGAGCGCAGCGTCGTCTCGATCGCGTCTTGGAAAAGCAGCCCAAGCACCACGATCGGTATCGTGCCGAGGATGATCCACCACCCCATCTTCGCGTCGGGGTCGTTGCGCGGCACAGTCTTGCCCGAGAGCGACTTGGCCCAGCGCCCGATGATGCGCACGATGTCGCGCCAGAAGAACACGATGACCGCGGCCTCGGTGCCGATCTGCGTGATCGCGGTAAACGCCGCCCCCGCATCGCCAATGCCGAGCAGCTCGCTCGTCACCCGCAGGTGTGCGCTCGAAGAAACCGGCAGAAACTCAGTGAGCCCCTGAACGATGCCGAGGATGATCGCCTCGAAAATACCCATGCGGTGAGTGGCCTTCCGTCTCGTGGCGCGCGCTGCGAGCCGTCGTCAAGACTAGCTCACACGCCACTGTGGGTTCAGTAGGAGCGGAGCAGATCGGCGAGCACGCGGTGCCCGAAATCAAGGGCGTCAAGGGGAACGCGCTCGTCTACCCCGTGGAACATCCCGGGAAAGTCGAGGTCGGCCGGCAGCCTGAGCGGCGCGAAACCGTAACCGGTGATGCCGAGCCGCGCGAGCGCCTTGTTGTCGGTGCCACCCGAGAGCAGGTACGGCAGCACCTTGGCCCCGGGGTCATGGGCCTCAAGCGCCGCCCTCATCGCCTCGACGAGCTCCCCGGCAAACGGCACCTCGAGCCCAATATCGGAGTGCACCGTCTCGATCTCGATGTCTTCGCCCACGATCTCTTGGATCTGGGCGAGCACCGCGTCGCGCTCGGCCGGCAGCGTGCGCACGTCGACGAGGGCCTCGGCGGTGTCTGGAATCACGTTGTGTTTGTAGCCCGCCGTGAGCACCGTCGGGTTCGAAGTATTTCGCAGGCTCGCCTGCACGAAACCCGCGCCCTTGCCGAGGCTCAGCACGAGCTCCTCCGGGTTGATCTGTCGCGGATCCTCCCCGACAAGTCGCGCGATCTCGTCGACGAGCTCGCGCGTCGTATCGCACAGCGCGATCGGCCACTCGTGCCGGCCGAGCGCGGCGACCGCCTCCGCGAGGCGCGTCACCGCGTTGTCGTGCCAGACGCGCGAGCCGTGCGCGGCGGTTCCTCGGGCGCGCAGCCTGATCCAGTCGAGCGCCTTCTCTCCCGTCTGAATGAGGTAGGCGCGGTTGCCAGCGATGTCGATCGAGTAGCCGCCGACCTCGCTGATTGCGGTGCCGGCTCCCTCGAACAGCTCGGGGTGGTGTTCGACGAGGTGGTGCGAGCCGTAGATGCCGCCGTTCTCCTCATCGGCGAAGAACGCGAGCACGACGTCGCGCCGGGGCCTCTCGCCCGCGCGCAGCAGCTCGGCGATCGCCGTGAGAATCATGGCGTCCATGTCTTTCATGTCGACGGCGCCGCGCCCCCACAGCAGGCCATCTTTCACAACGCCCGCGAACGGGTCGACCGACCAGTTTGCCGGGTCGGCCGGCACGACATCGAGGTGGCCGTGCAGCACGAGCGCTGGGAGCTCGGCTTCTCGCCCCGCCACGCGGGCGACGACGCTTGCGCGGCCGGGCGCCGATTCGATGATCACCGGGTCGAGGCCGAGATCGCGCAGATAGGCGGCGACGTAGTCGGCCGCCGGGCGCTCCGGGTTCGCGTCTCCCCCGCCACGATTTGAGGTGTCGATGCGGATGAGGTCGCGCGCGATCCTCGCGGTCTCTGACAGTTCGCCAACGTGCTCGGTAGCCATGCTCCCACCATAGCCCGCTCCGGCCCCTGTGCGACCAGTGATACTCCCTGTTACGCTCGGGCTAGGGCGCGAGGGCTTCTCGCTTCGCTTGCCCGGCGCCGAACACGCGAACGTCGCCTCGTGGGTACGGCCCACCGCCGCCGAAGTCGAGAGGGTCTCATGCAGGCACACAACCCTGGCCAGGGCACAGCCGCGACCGGGTTTCTGCTCGCCGTCGGCTCAGCCGCCTCGTTCGCTCTCTCTGGCAGCTTCGCGAGCGCACTGATGCAGGCGGGGTGGTCAGCCGGCGCAGCAACGACCGCGCGCATCACGCTTTCGGCGCTCGTGTTGCTCTGGCCAACCCTCATCATGCTGCGCGGCC
This sequence comes from Leucobacter albus, assembly GCF_039528015.1. Taxonomy (NCBI): domain Bacteria; kingdom Bacillati; phylum Actinomycetota; class Actinomycetes; order Micrococcales; family Microbacteriaceae; genus Leucobacter; species Leucobacter albus. The sequence continues at coordinate 793,723 of NZ_BAAAKZ010000003.1, forward strand.
AGTGGGGCCTCGTGCGGCGCGCGTGGCCGCAGCTGCTGGTGTTCGGTGTGCTCGCCATCGCCGGGTGCCAGCTCGCCTTCTTTCTCGCGGTGCAATTCATTGCGCCGAGCCTGGCGTTGCTCATCGAGTTCACGGGCCCGGTGATGCTCGTGTTCTGGATGTGGGCGCGAAGCCGCGTCGCGCCGTCGCCGCTCACCCTGCTCGGCGCAGGCATCGCGGTGCTCGGAGTCGTCGCAATCTCCGGCGTGCTCGCCGGAGTCTCGCTGCACCCGCTCGGGATCGCCTTCGCGCTCATCGCCGCGGCCGGAAATGCCGCATACTACGCGACCGGCGCCGCGAGCGACCACGGCATTCCCACTCTGCCCTTCGTCGGCCTCGGGCTGTGCGTTGGGGCTGTGCCCCTGCTCGTCGCCGGCGCCACCGGTGCGCTGCCGTTCGCTGTAAGCTCTGCCGAGACGGAGATCGCCGGTGTTGCGGTGTCGCCGTGGCTCGTCGTCGCGGGGATGGTGTTGATCTCTACGGTACTGTCGTATCTCTTGGGGGTGGCGGCCTCCCGCAGACTGGGCGCGACCGTCTCGAGCTTCACCGGCTATTCGGAGCCGCTGTTTGGCATTGTGTGGACGATCGTGCTGCTCGCGGTCGTGCCGACACCGCTGCAGTGGCTCGGCGCCGGGCTCATCGTCGCCGGGGTCATCACCGTAAAGATCGGCGAGCTTCGGCGCAGCCGGGCCCTTTGATCACAGTTGGAGCCTCCATATTGCACACCTCACCCACCGCGGCGACGCATCTCAAGTTCGAGGGGGTCTCGCAAACATTCGGCGCGCGCCGCGTGCTCACCGACATTTCGTTCACGGTCGCTGCGGGCTCCCGCGTCGGCCTGATCGGCGAGAACGGGTCTGGCAAGTCGACGCTGCTGCGCATCGCCGGCGGAATCGACCAGCCCGCCGGCGGCAGCGCAGTCGCGGTCACCCCAGGGGCCACCGCCGCTCGCGTTGCCCTGCTCCACCAGGAGCAGCCCTTCGCCCCGAGCCACACCATTGAACAAGCTCTGCGCGCTGCGACCGCCCCCGTGCGGGCAGCGCTCGACGAACTCGACCGCGCCGGCGCAGCGCTCGCGGGAGCCTCGAATGGGCTGCCCTCGACAGAGCATTCGGGCTTGCACCCCGCGAGCGCGGAACGCGACTACTCCGCGGCGCTCGACAACGCCGAACGGCTCGACGCCTGGCAGCTTGACGCGACCGTCGAACAGATGCTCGCCGGCCTTGGCATCGCCGAGCTGCCGCGCGATCGACTGACCGGGGAGCTCTCCGGCGGCCAGCGCGCACGCCTCGGGCTCGCCTGGGTGCTGCTCAACGTGCCCGATGTGCTGCTGCTCGACGAGCCGACCAACCACCTCGATGACAGCGCGACCGAGTACCTGGTGCGCGTGCTGCAGCGCCAGCGCAGCCCGGTGCTATTCGCGAGCCACGACCGCGCCTTTCTCGACGAGGCGGCGACCGCACTCGTCGATCTCGACCCGGCGCCGCAGCCCGAGATGCGCACCGCCCCGCTCGTGCAAGACGGGACAGGAAGCGGCATTGGCATCACGCGCTTCGGAGGTAACTTCAGCGAGTACCTCGCGGCGCGCGCAGCGGCGAGAGTGCGATGGGAGGAGCAGTTCGCAGCGGAACAGAGCGAGCTGCGCCGCCTGCGGGCGGCGGTTGGCACGAGCCACACCGTCGGCCACGAGGAGTGGAAGCCCCGCACTGAGACCCGCATGGCGCAAAAGTTTTACGCCGATCGAAACGCCAAGGTGGTCTCACGCCGCGTCAATGACGCCAGATCCCGGCTCGAGGCGCTTGCTGCGAGACAGATCTCGGAGCCGCCGGCCGAGCTCACGTTTGCGGGAATTCGCGGGGCGCGCGACACGAACGATGATGGCCCGGCGATCGTGGCCACGGGCGCAGCCGTCGCGGGGCGGCTCGCTCCCGTCACGGTGTGTGTCGAGACGGGCAAGAAGCTGCTCGTCACCGGCCCGAACGGCGCGGGGAAATCGACGCTGCTCGGGGCGCTCACCGGGTCCATTGCGCTCACCGCCGGCGAGCTTCGCTTGCCCGGGGCGCCGCGCGTTGGCCTGCTGCGGCAGCATACGGAGTTCGCCGACCCGAGCGGCCGTGGCACCGCGCGCACCGTGAGCGAGACGTACGTCGACGGCGTCAGGCCCGAACTCGCCGAGGCTGTTCCGCTCTCGCAGTTTGGGCTGATCGCCGCGCGCGATGAGTCGCAGCCGCTCGGCGCCCTCAGCGTCGGCCAACGGCGACGACTGGCGCTCGCTATTCTGCTCGCCGAGCCGCCCGAGTTGTTGCTGCTCGACGAGCCGACAAACCACCTGTCGCTCGCGCTCGCCGACGCCCTCGAGCGCGCTGTCATGGAGTTCACAGGAACCGTCGTTGTCGCGTCACATGACCGGTGGTTGCGCCGTCGCTGGGCAGGCGAAGAGCTGCGACTCGAGCCCGGAAAGCGGTCATGAAACCCCAGATAGGCCCGGAGTTTCTTGCCCGCGCAAGCGCCTGGATTCGCAACCCATTACCTAAATCGTTGCCGAATTGTTGCCGAAACGGCCGTCGAAGCCCGCGCTCGCTCCCCCCTCGCGGGCGCTCCGCGACACTCGCCAGAGCGCTGTTCGGTCTGCTATGGTTGCACAATTCCAGCTATGGAGGCCCGGGTGAAGCGGTTCGGTGCTTTCATGAAGTCGATCTCCCGCTGACGATTACTACATGTCTGATTCCCCGCAAGAGCCGACTGCGTATCCGAGTCGACGTTCCCTACGGGAGGCACAGCAACAGCTTCACCAGGAGGAGAGCACTCCCCCAGGCGGGCTGTTTCTGACACCGCTGCCAGAGTTCACCCTTGGCGGCAACCCCGAAGCCACGGAGCCTGACACTCTCACCGCACAGGTCGCACCAACGAAGCGTCGCACGGCAAAGAAGCTCGTCGCCGCTACGTTCTCGCTCGCGTGCGTCGGAACACTGGCTGTGACCACGACCATGCCGGCGTTCTCCTCGAGCTTCGGCGACGTCGACGCAGCGGCCGCTCACGCTGCGCAGCAGCTGCAGAGCTCTCAGACCTCTGGCTCACAAGACGCGCTCGACGCGATCGGCTCGGTCGAGCTTGGCGTCGACCCGGGTTCGTACAAGCAGATCACGCCAGAGGCCGGCCTCGTCGACCCCGCGACGCTCGAGAACACCGAGATTCGCAACGCGTTCGATCGCGACTACCCGCTCACCGACGGCTTCGCCTACCGCACCGCCCCCGTCGAACAGTTCCACGACGCCCAAGACATCGCCGCCCCCGGTGGCACGCCGGTGCTCGCGATCGGCTCCGGTGTCGTCATCGAGGCCGGGTACGCGAACGACGGCTGCGGCTTCAGCATCAAACTGCAGCACAAGGTCAGCGAGGAGACCCTCACGAGCCGCTACTGCCACATGCAGGTCGATTCGCACGATCGAAAGGTCGGCGACACGATCGAGATCGGCGACCAGATTGGCCGGGTGGGTAACACCGGCATGTCATTCGGCGACCACCTGCACCTCGCGCTCCGGCGATCGGGCGTGCCCATCGACCCGCTCCCCTACATTCAGGAGCAGATCGACAAGGCCGCCAAGCGCGCGGCTGCTGCCGCGGCCAAGTAGCGAGTCACTGCGGCCATGTCGTATCGTGCGCTTATCACCGGCGCATCTGCGGGCCTCGGCACGGAGTTCGCGCGGCAGCTCGCGGCACTCGGCGTCGATCTCGTGCTCGTCGCCCGCGACGCCGCGCGACTCGAGCGGCTCGCCCACGTGTTGCGCAGTCGATACGGGGTCGACGTCGAGGTACTCGCCGCCGACCTCACGGCATCAGCTGCGCTGGAGGCCGTGGCCGGGCGCCTGAGCGCCGAAGAGCGCCCCATCGACATTCTCATCAACAATGCCGGGTTCGGCGTCTACGCGGGCTTTGAGGCGAGCGACATCACCGAGGAGCGCCGGCTGCATGAGCTGCTCTCGTGGGTACCGCTGCGGCTCGCTCACGCGGCAGTGCCCGGAATGCTCGAGCGCGGCTCGGGGTGGATCCTGAACGTCGCAAGCGCCGCAGCGTTTTTGCCGAGCGGCAGCTACGGCTCAGCCAAGGCGGCCGCGGTCTCGCTGTCGCGCTCGCTGAGCGCGCGCTACCGGGCCAGCGGGCTCCGGGTCACGGCGCTGTGCCCCGGGCTGCTCGCGACCGAGTTTCACGAGCGCATGGGCGAAGATCACCTCCCCGCGCTCCCGTCGATCGCGTGGGCCGACACCGGGAGGGTCGCGCGCGAGGGGCTCCGCGCGCTCTACCGGGGCAAGCCGGTACTCGTCTCAGACTGGCGCTACCGGCTCGCGCTGCCGCTCCGCGCGCTGCTACCCGACCGCCTACTCGAACGGCTCGGCACGACAAACGACCCAGGGCTCCGCTAGCCCCGATCGCGCTCGACCCGGGCCTCCGACCACACCGGGGTCGCCGACTCCCGCACCGAGCCGTCGCTCCCGAAGATCAGGAAGCGTTCGAAATCGCGCGCGAACCAACGGTCGTGCGTGACGACAACGACGGTGCCCGCGAAGCGGCTGAGCGCGTGCTGCAGGGCCTCGGCCGACACCAGGTCGAGGTTGTCGGTCGGCTCGTCGAGCAGCAGCAGCGTCGCGCCCCCGAGTTCGAGCAGCAAGATCTGAAACCTTGCCTGCTGCCCGCCCGAGAGCGATTCGAAGAGTTGCTCGGCCGAGCGTGCAAGCTCGTAGCGCGCCAGCGCCCGCGCGGCCTCCTCGCGCGGCATGCCCGCCCGGTGTTCGTCTCCGCGGTGCAAGATCTCGAGCAGCGTGCGACCGACAAGGTCTGGCCTGCCCTGATTCTGGGCAAACCACCCCGGCCGTACCCGCGCCCCGAGCCTCGCCTGCCCGCTGTGGGCGACCGGCGCTATCGTGGCCTCGCTCACGGGCGCATGCTCGGGGGCCGGGTCGCTACCACCAGCGGCGAGCAGCCGCAAGAAGTGCGACTTACCCGAGCCGTTGGAGCCGAGCACGGCGACGCGATCGCCATACCAGGCCTCGAAGTCGAACGGCAGCATCAGCCCCGTGAGCTCGAGCCGCTCGCACACGAGCACCCGCTTACCAGTGCGACCGCCCTGCAGGCGCATCTCGAGGTGCTGGTCGTGCGGCTGCTCCTCAGGGGGCCCGGCCTCCTCGAAGCGTGCCAGGCGGGTCTGCGCTGCGCGATAGCGCGACGCCATGTCTGAGTTGTAGGCGGCCTTCTGCTTGTACATCAGCATGAGCTCGCGGAGCTTGGCGTGCTCCTCGTCCCAGCGCTTGCGCAGCTCGTCGAGGCGGGCGAACCGCTGCCTGCGGGCCTCGTGGTAAGTGGCGAAGCTGCCCGGGTGAATCCAGGCGGTGCTCCCCACTGCCCCAAGCTCTAGGGTGACGATCGACGTCGCCGTGCGCGCGAGCAGCTCGCGGTCGTGGCTGACGAACAGCACACCTTTCTCTGTGGCACGCAGCTGCTCCTCGAGCCATCGCTTGCCCGGCACGTCGAGCGAGTTGTCTGGTTCGTCGAGAATCAAGATCTCGTCTGGGCCGCGCAACAGCGCTTCCAGCGCGAGCCGCTTCTGCTCGCCACCCGACAGCTTCGTGAGGGCACGGTCTCGGCAGTCGTCGTAGGGCACGCCAAGCGCCGCGACCGTGCACGTATCCCACAGCACCTCTGCGTCGTAGCCCCCGGCGTCGCCCCAGGCCGTAACCGCGTTCGCAAACGCGAGCTGCGATTTCTCGGTGCCGGCCTCGTGCATCTTCTCCTCGGCCCTCGCGAGCCTCGTGGCGGCCTCCCGCAGCGCCGGCGGCGACACCGACAGCAGCAGCCCGCGCACGGTGCCGCCGGTGATAAACTGGCGCATCACGCCGATCGTGCCAGTCTTGGCGATCGCACCGGAGTCTGCGGCGAGTTCGCCGATGACGATCTTCAGCAGCGTGCTTTTGCCAGCACCGTTCGCGCCGATGAGCGCGACCCGCTTACCGCTGCCCACGGCGAAGGAGATTTCAGAGAGAAGTGGCCGCCCGTCAGAGAGCGTGTAGCTCACGGCGGCGATGTCGACATGAGCCATGGAGCAAAACTAGCACGGTGCGCGGGGCGCGCACCCTGCCTGTTGCGAAGGGCGCAAGAAGCAACTCGTCATCACAGCACACGTTAGTCACCAGCGCACACGTTAGTCACCAGCGCACACGTTAATTGCCGCAAACTTCGTGTGCTCCGGTGATTATCGTGTGTTCCGGTGATCGGGGCGCCTGGCCGCGCCGGGCCACGCGAAACGCAAGAAGGCCCCTGCCGAAGCAGGGGCCTTACTCGATTCACGTGCGCGAAGGGGGACTTGAACCCCCACGCCCTAATACGGGCACTAGCACCTCAAGCTAGCGCGTCTACCAATTCCGCCATCCGCGCGAATCTGTCTGACTGGTTTCTCACCGGCCGAACAGAGAATAATTTAGCACGGAAACTCGAGGCAAAGCGAATCGCCCCGCGAAGCCGGGCGCGGCGCGAGCGGTGATGCGGCACCTGGAGCCCGCGGATCCCAATCACCGGGCCGATCCGCCCCCAGATCAGTGCTTTGCGATCGCCGCGAACGTGCCGCGCGTGGCGCGCGCGAGATCGGCCGCCGACAGCTCGATATCGAGCCCGCGGCGGCCCCCCGAGACGAATATGCTTGGCATCTCGGGCGCGGATATGTCTATGACTGTAGCCAAACTCGTGCGCTGCCCCACGGGGCTGATGCCGCCGACTACGTAGCCTGTCTTGCGCTCCGCGAGCTCTGGCTCTGCCATGCGGGCGCGCTTACCGCCGACGGCGGCAGCCAGTGCCTTGAGGTCGAGCATGCCCGACACCGGCACGACTGCGACGGTGAGGGTGCCGTCGATGTCTGCGAGCAGCGTCTTGAACACCCGTTCGGGCGCGACGCCGAGCTCGCGCGCGGCTTCTCCCCCGAAATCAGACTCGGCCGGGTCGTGCGTGTAACCGCGCACGACGTAGTCGATACCGAGCTTCGTGAGTGCCGTCATCGCCGGGGTCGCCCCGGCAGCCTGCTTCGCCATGCCTGCAAGCCTACGGTGCGCACGCGGGGGCGCAGGGGCGCAGGGCGCAGGGGCGCACCGCCGCCCGCCATCCCCTACGGCCGCAGCCGCTGCCTGAGCACGTCGATGCGCTTCTGCAGCTGCGTAACCGAGGCCTGCGGCACCGCCGGCCCGCCGCACATGCGCCGCAGCTCGGTGTGAATGTCTTTGTGCGGCTCGCCGCTCACTCGGGCGTACATGCCAACGAGGCTCGACAGGAGCTTGCGCTGTTCGCCGAGCGTGCGGTGCAGCGCCTCCGGCGCCTCCGCCTTCTCGGGGGCGTGCTCGAGAATGCCCTGGCTCTGCGCGCTGCGCCTCGCCTGCTTCGACTGTCGCTGCTGCAAGAGCGCGCGCACCTCTTGCGGCTCAAGAATGCCGGGGAAGCCCAAGAAGTCGAGCTCCTCCTCGCTATCGACCTCGGCGTATCCGCCGAACTCTGCGCCGTCGAACACCGCCCGATCGAAGTGGGCGTCTGATTCGAGCGCCTGATACTTGAACTCGTCTTCGATGAGCTCGTCTGAAGCCTTGTCCTCGCGCTCGGCCTCCGCCATGAGCGCAGCCTCGGCATCCCACATTTCTTCGGCCGACTTCGGGCCCTCGAGCACGTGGTTGCGCTCCTTCTCCAGCTGCGCAGCGAGCTCCATGAGCGGCGGCACGTTCGGAATGAACACCGAGGCGACCTCGCCGCGGCGCCGCGAGCGCACGAAGCGGCCAATCGCCTGCGCGAAGAACAGCGGGGTCGACGAGCTCGTCGCGTACACGCCAACGGCGAGGCGCGGCACGTCAACGCCCTCCGACACCATGCGCACGGCGACCATCCAGCGAGACGTGCCCGCCGAGTAACTGTCGATACGCTCAGAGGCGCCCGCGTCGTCGGAGAGGATGAGCGCCACCTCCTCGCCAGAGATCTGATGCAGCATCTGCGCGTAAGCCTTCGCCGAGGCGTGATCGGTCGCGATGACGAGCCCGCCGGCGTCGGGAATGTGCTCGCGCACTTCGGTGAGGCGACGATCCGCCGCGCGGAGCACCTTGCCCATCCAGTCGCCTGCCGGGTCGAGCGCGGTTCGCCACGCCTGACTCGTAACGTCTTTCGTGTTGCCCTCGCCGAGGCGCGCCTCCATCTCCTCGCCCGCGGAGGTCTGCCAGCGCATCTTGCCGGCGTAGACCATGAAGATCACGGGGCGAACAATGCCGTCTGCGAGCGCGCGACCGTAGCCGTAGTCGTAGTCGGTAAGCGAGATGCGGGATCCGTCACCCTGCGGCGCGTACTGCACGAACGGGATCGGGGCCTCGTCGGAGCGGAACGGCGTGCCGGTGAGCGAGAGCCTGCGCTTTGCGGTGCCATAGGCCTCGCGAATCGCCTCGCCCCAGCTCAGCGCGTCACCGCCGTGGTGCACCTCGTCCATGATGACGAGGGTGTCGGTGTACTCCGTGAGCAGCCGGTGCTGCACAGGCTTCATCGCGACCTGGGCGTAGGTGACGACGACGCCGTCGAAGTGGCGCCCGAGCGAAAGGCCGTCGGCGTTTGAGTAGCGGGGGTTCAGCCTGATGCCCGCGCGCGCCGCCGCATCAGCCCACTGCACCTTCAGGTGCTCGGTGGGGGCGACCACGATGATCTGCGACACCGTCTGGTTGCCGCGGAGCGTCGCCGCGAGCCTGAGCGCGAACGTCGTCTTGCCCGCGCCGGGGGTCGCCGAGGCGAGGAAGTCGCGCGGGTTACGTTCCAAGTAGAGGTTGATTGCCTCCTGCTGCCAGGCCCGGAGACTGCCCGCGGTGCCACGTGCGGCCCGCTCTGGGTAGGCGGGCGGCAGGTGCTCGGCGGCAAATGTCCCCGGGAGGAGAGTCCCGTCTTCTGCCGATTCAATCACAACGTCTTAGACTACCGAAGATCGCCCAGCGTCGCCCTGAGTGCGCCACCGCCTCGCGAGTCGCGGTGGGGCCGCCTCGCAAACCGCGGTCGCGTCGTCGGTCGCGTCATGGGCCGCCGCAGCGGTCGCGTCAGCGCAAGGCAGAGATCGGCGTATAGGCAGGCTAGCCGATGCCATATACGATCGGAGTTATAACAACAGCCGACCGCTAGAAGGAGCAAAGCACGTGGTTGACGATTCACGCCAGACCGGCGGCACGAACGGAGCTTCTGCAGACAATATCGAACTCCCCTGGTCGCGATTCATCGCAATTGGAGATTCGTTCACCGAGGGCCTCGGCGACCCCGACCCCGAGAGCCCAGGCGGTCTTCGCGGCTGGGCAGATCGCTTCGCAGAGGTGCTCGCCGAGCACAACGAGGAGTTCGCGTACGCGAACCTCGCGGTGCGAGGGAAGCTCATCCAGCAGATTATTGACGAGCAACTCGACACCGCAATGGAGCTGCGCCCCGACCTCGTGAGCATCTGTGCCGGCGGCAACGACGTGATTCGCCCGGGCACAGACCCCGACGAGGTCGCCGCAAAGCTCGACTACATCGTCTCGCGCCTCAAGGAGACCGGCGCAACCGTGCTGATCTTCACCGGCGTCGATGTCGCGTTCCAGCCCGTGTTCCGCTCGATTCGCGGCAAGGTCGCGATTTTCAATGAGAATGTGCGCAAGGTCGCCCAGCGCCACGATTGCTACGTTGTGGATCAGTGGGCCATCGAAGAGCTGCAAGACAGTCGATACTGGGCCGGCGACCGCCTGCACATGAACGCGCTCGGCCACCACACGATCGCCCGAGCGGCGCTCGACGCGCTGAACGTTCCACACGAGCTCGGGCCGCTCGACCCGCCTGCGCTCCCCGAGCGCACCTGGCGGCAGGCCCGTAAGGAAGACGTTGTTTGGGCGCGCGAGCACCTCGTTCCTTGGGTGGTGCGCCGCATCAAGCACGTGTCGTCTGGCGACGACATCTCCGCGAAGCGGCCAGAGCCGCAGGCGCTCAAGCCGCGCCACGGGCACGACGGCTAACTGCCGCCCGCGAGGCGCGGCTGCACCGACGCGCAGCGACACCGACGCGCAGCTACTCCTGGGAAAGTCGCACTTCATTCGTCGAGCCCTGAGAAGTAGGGTGGAGACATGCCCAACATCACGAAGCAGATCGCAGACACCGTAACTCAGACCGGGGTCAACACGGCCTACGGCGAGGCAGTTGAGATCGACGGGACCACGATTCTCCCGGTCGCCGTCGGCAGCTACATGTTCGGCGCAGGCGAGGGCGGCGGAGGGGCCGACGGCACCGTGAGCGGCGAGGGCTCTGGTGGCGGCGGGGGCGGCATGTCGCTTCCCATCGGCGCGTACGTCACCCGCGACGGCCACACGAAGTTCGAGCCGAACCTCATCGCGCTCCTCACCGTTGGCGTACCGTTCGTCTGGGTTGCCGGCCGGGCGCTCGCGCGCGTGATTCGCGCGCTGAAGCGGTAGGGGCGTTTCGGCCCGCGGATCCGCCCCGCGCGGGAAGTTGATGTCAGTTTGCCCCACGTTCCAGACATTTTCGGCCCGATTTCTGGGGCAAACTGACATCGAGTTGCCGGGACCGCGAAGTGTCGTCGGGATCCCCGCCACCCTCAGGGTTCGCGCGGCCACGCAGGGAGGCTGATGCGCAGGGGCAGGGAGCGCTGTCACCAGGTTTCGGAAAGCGGTGTTTGGGCCGTGCGTGCTCAGTCGCCAACGCGGTCACTGTGAATGTCGGACGTGCGTGTTTCACTAGACGCATGTTACTTAATTCTCCTTCTCCGCAGCCCTATCCGCCAGACTCACGGGGTCGGGGTGATCCGACCGATTCGCCCGATTCGCCCGCCCTGCTGGGTTCCTCCGCTCCAGCCGCGCTCGCTGACCTCGCCGATCTCGCCGACGCCGCTGACCTCGCTGACGCCGCTGATCTCGAAGCAATCGAGGCAGCCACCAGGCACGCGCGTCGCGCCGAGGCAATCCAGTACCGAGCCCTTGGCCAGATCATGCACCGCACGTTCGGGCACCCCGCGCAAGTTGCGGGCGCCCCGGGCAGGCCCGCTAGCCTCGCCGGCGCTCCTTCACGCGCCCCTCGGTCGTCGTCGGCAGCAGGCCGCTCATCTCCTGACCTCGATTACCGCTCGCTACGACTGGAGATCTCCACGCGCTTCCACATGTCAGAGCACCAGGCAGCGCGCTTCATGGACACGGCGCACCAGGCACACGACCTCTTCCCCGCTGCGCTTGCCGGCCTCGCGTGCGGCGCATACGGCGCGCAGTCCTTTGGCGTGATCATCGACGAGGCCGCAGTCTTCTTGTCGCTCGAGGGCGCTACCGCCGAGGCCAGGCGCGCTGCCTATGAAGCAGCGATCCTCCCCCACGCTCGTGTAGAGACTCCCAATCGGTTACGCCCGATCGCACGGCGGCTGGCGATCCAGTTTGCCGAGCTCCCGGTCGCTGACCGGCACGAGGAAGCCGCGGCGCGGCGCTGCGTGCAGGTGCGGGAGGCAGATGACGGGATGGCGGAGCTCACGGCCTTCCTGCCGGCGCCGACAGCCTACGCAATCCGAGATCGCGTCAAGCAGGTCGCAAAATCAGTCATCGATGCCGAACGCGCAGCCGCAAAAGCCGACCGCGCAGCCGCGCCCGATAGAGGCACCCCCGGCCCCACCGCTGAGCGAAAGCTGCCACAGGTCGAAGCTGACGTGCTCGCAGACATACTCCTTGTCGGCGAGGTTCCCGTGACGGGGGAACACTCGACCCCCGTCGGTCGGAGGGTTCGCGCGCAGGTGCAGGTCATCGTTCCAGGCCACGCACTCGGGCTCGGCGCGGAGGGGGTGCTGGTCGGTGGATTGGTCGCCGGAGCAGCCGTCGGAGCTACCGGCGGAGCTACCGGCGGAGCTACCGGCGGAGCTGCCGCCACGCTCGCTCCCGGGGGCAACTCAGCAGCTCACCGGGCCCGCGTCGGCGGCGTGCCCGAGCTCATTGGCTACGGGCCGATCAGTGACGCCGCGGGCCGGAGCATCGCGGCAGACTCCGCCGCCTGGGAGGTGGTCAGCGTCAACTTCGGCGGGACCGTGCTCTCTGTCGAGCGCTACCGGCCAACGCCGGCCCAGTTTCGCTTCCTCGCAGCACGCGATGTGCACTGCCGCGCTCCGGGGTGCCGCGCGAAGGCAAGTCGGAGCGACGTCGACCACACTATTGACGCTGCCAAGGGAGGGACGACCTCAACCGACAACCTCGCCGTACTCTGCCGCGGCCATCACGTCTTGAAGCACCACTCCAACTGGCGAGTGGAGCAGCACGACGGAGGGGTACTGACGTGGACAAGCCCCACCGGCCATGAGCACGTATCGCAACCGCCGAGTCGGGTTCGCTTTAGGGCCCATGAAACAGTTTCAGCGTCGATACCACCCCACCAACAGATTGGGGGCGAACCCACGGGAGGCAATGAATGCCACCCAAACTCCTCGTGGCAACCAACTGCCCCTGGCAAGCGCCGCAAACACACGCCGGAAAGGCATCGAACCTCGAAGACTTTCGAAGAGATTCGCGCTCGGGTCAGGGAGAATGACGCCGAGGACCCGCTCGACGATGCAATCCCTGCGTTCTAAGTTTGGGTTTGCCGAGGTCGCGCCCTAAGCCGTTGGCATTGGTGTTGGTGTTGGTGTTGGTGTTGGCGTTGGTGTTGGTGTTGGTGTTGGCCTGCGCGGGGTCGAGGGCGACACCCGTGGAAGTTTCAGACCCCCGGCCAGGCCCACGCAGCGCGCGGCAGTGCCGTCGGGTCAAAGCGTTCGACGATCTGATCTGGCGTGACAGGCTCGCCGTGGCCTGCTAGCCCCAATGACTCAGCGAGCAAGGAACGCACCTCAGCCGCACCGACACCGGTTGCACGTAGGTCTGCGAGCGTCACAGCACCGTCTCGCTTCGCCAGTCTGGCCCCGCCTGGCCCAAGCACGAGCGGCACGTGAGCGTACTGAAGCTGCGGCACCGTGCGCAACCCCAGCAGCCGCTGCAGCAAGATTTGCCTCGGGGTCGACGAGGCGAGGTCATCGCCGCGCACAATCTGGTCGACGCCCATCGCGTCGTCGTCAACCACGACCGCGAGGTTATAGGCCACCGTGCCGTCGCCGCGACGCAACACGAGATCGTCGATGTCACCAACGACGTTTCCCAGCAACAGGTCATCGAACGCGAGCGACGACTCCCCCGCCGGGGCCCGCAGTCGCAGCGCGGGCAGCCTCGGCGCAATGCGTGCCCGCGCGGCCTCGCGCTCGTCATCGCTCAGGTCGCGGCAGGTGCCGGGATAGGCGCCGGGTGGGGCGTGCGGGGCGGTCGGGGCGGCGAGAATGTCTTTCCGGGTGCAGGTGCACTCGTAGACAAACCCGGCTGCCGCAAGCTGCGCGATGGCCGCCTCGTGGGCCGCGCCTCGGGAAGTCTGCAGAACGGGCTCGCCGTCCCAATCAATGCCGAGCGCCGCGAGGTCTGCCAGCTGCGCTGCCGCCGCGCCGGCGTCGCGCGCCCGGTCGAGATCCTCGATCCGCATGAGGAAGCGGCGGCCGCTTGCCCGCGCGAACAGCCAGGCGACGAGCGCCGTGCGCAGGTTGCCGAGGTGCAGGTCACCTGAAGGGCTTGGGGCGTAGCGGCCGGCACCCGACTCGTTGGCGGCTTCGTCACTGTCCCGCGGCGCATCGTTCACGGGCTCCATCTTGCCACGTCGCGCGCGCTACGCTTGAGCCACACGGCACCGCGGCCATCCAGCGCCGCGTTCGCACTCACCGCAACCATGAGGGAGCACAGCGTGGAAACGCACGACTCAGGGCTACACGGCAACGAAGGTGACACCGCTGACACCGATGACACCGCTGACACTGGCACCAACAACACCCGCGCCGCCAGCGCCCACTCCACCATCGATTTCACTGACCTGACGGCAGCTCTCCGCGGCCGGTTCGTCACGGAGCGCAGCATCGTATCCCTCTACGAGACCGACTCGTCGCGCGCCGTCTTCTCAGGTGAGGCCCTCGGCGTGGTGCTCGCAACTTCTGCCGAAGACGTCGCCTCGGCGCTCGGGTGGGCGCACGCGCGGAACATACCCGTGAGCGTGCGCGGTGCAGGCACGGGCTTGGTTGGGGGCGCGACCGCCTACGATGGCGGGCTCATTGTGTCGCTCGAGCGCATGAACCGCATCGTCGAGATCGCCCCGCAAGACAGACTCGCCACGGTGCAGCCCGGCGTCATCACCGCCGATCTCGACGCCGCAGCGCACGAACACGGCCTCTTCTTCCCGCCCGACCCCGCGAGCGTGCACACCTGCACCGTCGGCGGCAACATCGCGACGAACGCCGGCGGGCTGCGCTGCGTTGCGCACGGCGTCACTTCTGACTGGGTCGCGGCGCTCACGGTTGTGCTCGCCGACGGCCGCGTTCTCCGCACCGGGGCGCGCACCCGCAAGAACGTCGTCGGCTACGACCTCACCCGACTCTTCGTGGGCTCCGAGGGAACGCTCGGCGTGATCGTCGAGGCCGTAGTGCGGCTCGAGTCGCTGCCCGAGGGCGACCCGGTGACGTTCTGGGCAGACTTTGACGGCCTCGCCGCGGCGGGCAGCGCGGTCACCGACATCGTGGCGTCGCCGTCGCGCCCCGAGGTGCTCGAGCTGCTCGATGCGTTTACCGTACGCGCGATCGAGGAGGTCTTCCCATCAGGAATGCGCATCCCGGCGGGCGCGCTGCTCGTCGGCCAGACCGTTGGCCCGCACGCCGCGGCCCATGCGGAGGCGATTCTTACGCTGTGCGAAGCAAACGGCGCAACAGAATCGGCGATCGCAGCCGACGATTCCCTGGTGGAAGCACGGCGCAAGTCGAATCCTGCGCTCAGCGCCCGCGGGCTGAAGATCGCTTGCGATGTTGGGGTGCCCGTCTCACGCCTCGCCGAGATGTTCGCGGGTGTCGCCGAGATTTCTGAACAGCACGGGATCGAGGTCGCGAGCGTCGCGCACGCCGGTGACGGCAACCTGCACTGTAAGGTCGCGGCGCCCGATACGCCGAGCGGGATCGCCGCCGCAGATGCGCTCATCGACGACATCACGCGACTTGCGCTGTCGCTCGACGGCACGATCACTGGCGAGCACGGCATCGGCCAGGTGAAGCAGCACGAGCTCCCCTGGCAGCTCGATGAGGTCGCGATCGACGTGCAGCGCGCGATCAAAGACGCGCTCGATCCGCGCGGGATCCTCACCCCGGGTCGCGGCATCTAGCCGCAGCGCCGCGGGAGGACGGGCCCACAGGACCGCGTGAGCACGGAAGCACGGGAGCACAAGCCACCGATTGGTCCAGCCGAGCCGGGCCAAAGTGGATCACCGGGAGGTCCAGTGGCAGGATCGAAAGATGCGCATGTTGTCGATCCAGTCCTCCGTTTCCTACGGCCACGTCGGCAACTCCGCCGCCGTCTTCCCGCTGCAGCGAATCGGCGTCGAGGTCATGCCCGTCTACACCGTCGCATTCTCGAACCACACCGGCTACGGTGCCTGGCGCGGGCCGATGCTCACGGGCACCGACGTGCGCGAGATCGTCACGGGCATTGAGGAGCGCGGTGGGCTCGAGGGCGTCGACGCGGTGCTCTCTGGCTACCAGGGCGGCGACGACATCGGCGATGCGATTCTCGACGCGGTGGATCGCGTGAAGCACCACAGCCCGAACGCCATCTACGCGTGCGATCCCGTTCTCGGTAACGCCACCTCGGGATGCCACGTCGCGCCAGAGGTGCAGAACCTCATTCGCGATCGCGTCGTGCCGCACGCAGATCTCATCACGCCAAACCAGTTCGAGCTCGGCTTCATCACGAACACGAACCCGACGACACTCGAGTCAACGCTCGAGTCAGTCGACAGGGTTCGCGAGCTCGGCCCGAGCACCGTGCTCGTGACGAGCGTGCAGCGGCCCGAGCGCGCGGACGACAACGTCATGGAGATGCTCGCCGTCACCGGCGACGAGGCGTGGATCATCGAGACCCCGAAGCTGCCGCTCAAGGCCAACGGCTCGGGCGACGTCACCGCCGCCCTCTTCACCGCTCATCTGCTCGGCACGGGGAGCGCCGCCGGGGCCCTCGCCCGCACCGCGTCGAGCGTCTTCACGCTGCTCGAGAACACGCTCGCTTCGGGCCAGCGCGAGCTGCAGCTCGTCGAGTCGCAGGAGGCCTACGCGCACCCGGCGATGCAGTTCGACGCGCGCCGCGTGCGGTAACCCGCCCGCTACGCGACCGCCGGCAGCCCCACCTTCGGCTTCGCCCACGAGCGGCCCGTCGTGTCCTTCAAGATGTCGTACTCGACGTCGACGTGCGGCTCGATCGCGCTGTATTTATCGTTCGGCGCGCCGATAACCAGCTGGAAGCCGAGGCCCCGCCACGCACCGATCGCGCGCTTCGTGAAGTGCGCGTCTGCCTTGATGAGCGCCTCGTCGAGGAAGACCGGCGCGTAGCGCGGCCGCTCGGCATCGGCGTCACCGAGCTGGTAACGCAGCGCGGCACCGACGATGAACGCGATGAGCTCCTGCGATTCGCCGCCCGACTTCTCCCCGATGTGGTCGTAGAGTGCCGCGTGCTGCTTGGTGACGGCGTGAATCTTCTCGGCGCTCACCCGCACGTGGTTGCGAACATCAACGAGTTCGGCAAAGTCGGGGGCGCTGCGGCGGATCCGCCCGATGAACTTCTTCATCCGCTCGTAGGCGACCTCGCGATCGGCATCGGTCTCGGCCTCGCCGATGAGCGTGCGTACGTCGCGCAGCTCCGCCCGGAA
This sequence comes from Leucobacter albus, assembly GCF_039528015.1. NCBI lineage: Bacteria > Bacillati > Actinomycetota > Actinomycetes > Micrococcales > Microbacteriaceae > Leucobacter > Leucobacter albus. The sequence goes on from NZ_BAAAKZ010000003.1 coordinate 810,562, forward strand.
GCGGCGACGCGCCTCCGACTGGTTCTCGCGGGGCGTGATCTGCAGCCGGTGTTCGTCGTCGTAGAACGGGAGGTCGCGCATGATCGCATTGATCGGCTCGATGCGCTCCTTGATCTCGCGCAGCGCGCGGCTGAGCGACGAATCGAGGTTCGTGAGATCGTTGCCCGAGAGCTTCAGCAGGCTGTGCTTCCACTCGGTCTCGAGTTCGTGCAGCCCACTCGTCTCGAGCTCCGCAAGGATGCGCTCGAAGTCCTTCATTGAGGAGTCGGGGTCGGCCCGCAGGTTCGGGTTCGGCCAGCTCTCTAGGAACGCCTCGAGGGCACGCTTCAGGCCTGTGCGCTGCTCCTCGAGCGTCGCCTGTGCTGCGGCCTGATCGTCGTGGAGTAGCTTCGAGGCGGTATCGAGCGCCGCGTCGAATCGTGCGAGCGCCTCGAGCTTGCTGCGCGCGGCTTTGCCGGTCGTGCCCTCAAATCGCTCGTCGAGGTAGGAAAGCTGCGCGGCGTCGAGCACCCGATCCGCATCTTCGGCGTCGTCGACGGCGCGCTGCGCCTCGTCGACCTCATCGGTGATGTGGGCCCAGTCGGAAGCGATCTTCTCCTGCCGCGCCTCTGCACGCCCAACAGCCTTCTGCAGCTCGACGAGCTTGAGCTTCAGATCGTTGATCTGCTGCTTGAGTGGTTCGAGTTTCGGGTTGCCGGAGACGAGCTCGGCGACGAGCGCCGTCCACTTGTCGCGCTGCTGTTCGAGGGTCTTTACATCGACCTGATCCCAGGTGAGTGCACTGATCTTCGCGTAGGCGGCGTGCCGGGCATCGAGCGCGTCGAGGGCAGCCGCGGCCTCTTTCTCGATCTTTGTTGCCGCGGTCAGGCGGGCCGAGAGGTCTCCCGCCTGGTTCGCGAGCTCGTCGAGCCTGCGCTGGTTCGAGAACCCGAGCACGTTCGAGCGGCCGTGGCCGCCGTGCGCGCCGCGCGAGCCCTGCGACATTTGGCCGCTGATGCTCAGCGCCATGCGGTGATCTGACAGCGCCGCCGCGGTGTCGACGCAGACGAAGCCGAACTGCTCCTCGAGGCGATCCATGAGCCAGCCCGTAAACGGGGTGTCGCGAAACTCTAGGCGGCCGGGCAGCTTGGCCGCGTCGAGCCTGGCGTGCCAGCCTCGGTCGGTGTGGGCGCCCTCGTAGCGCAGCCGCATGGGCAGGCGCACCTCGTTGATGGCCTGGCGAAACTTGCCGAGGTTTGCGGTGTCAATGAGCAGTGTCGTCGCGAACCCGCCGAGGGCGAGGTTGAACGCCTGCCGCCACGGCTCGAACTCGGTGCGCACCTCGATCAGCTCGCCAACGAAGGGCAGCTCCTCGATCGGAATGCCCGCGGCGCTCGCGAGGAGCTCGCGGGCCTCGTGGAGGTGACCGGGGATGTTGCCCCTGAGCCCCTCTGCGCGGCCGCTCTCTTTCGCGAGATCTGACACCTGCTCGCGCAGCGCGTTGGTCTTGCCGCGTGCGTCGGCATACGCGTCACGCACGTCGAGTTTGGCCTGCGGGTCGGCGAGCGCTGCTTGCGCGCGGGCGATGAGCTGCCTGAACGCCTTCTCGGTTCCCGCCTCCTCGCCGATCGGGGCGATCGCCTCGTCGAACCGGCGCCTGGTTGCGGCCACCGTGTCGAGCTGCTTCTCGATGATCGAGAGGTCGCGCTCAGCGCGCTCGATCTGGTCGCCGCCGGCGTTTCGAAGCACCTCGACGAGGCCGTCGCGCTCGGCCTCGGCGGCCGACGCGAGCGCCTGCTGTGTGCGCACCTCGGTGTCGGCGGCGGCCTTGTCCTGCTGCAGCTCCGCTTCGACGTCGCGCAGCAGCTCGAGCCTGCGGCCCGTGCGCCAGAGCGAGGAGAGCGACTCGGGGTCGTCGAACCTGCCGATGTCATCGATGAGGCGCAGCTGGTCGGCCGCGGCGACGATCCGCCCCCGCATTTCACGGATCGGCCGCAGCGCCTTCACCTGGCGCTGCGCGGTGACCATGCGCATGCGGGTGCTCTCGAGCTCGTCGAAGTGCTCGACGACGGCGTCGGCGGTGGCGAGCGTGTCGGGCTCTTCGAGCACCATGCGCTTGTACAGCTCGTCGACCGTCGTGATCTGCTGGCCCGCCTGGATGCGCGCGAGCAGGCTCATCGCCTTCGCGCCGGCGCCAGAGGCCCCAATGCCGAGCACCGAGTGGATCTTCGCCGAGAATTCGCGGTCGGTCGAGTAGGTGTCGAGGCCCGCGGCCTTCACCGCGGCATCGCTGAGCCGCTGCGTCGCCGCCTGCTCGAGCCGGCTGAGATCGAACGGACCATCGATCGTCGCGCGCACGCGCACCGCGTCCTCGATGATGCGCGCGGTCGCGGGGATATACCAGGCGCGGATCGCGGTGAAGCGCGAGCCGTCGTGGTCGAGCCAGGTCGCCGCGATCGCTGTCCAGGTGTCTTCGCCGTCGCCGCGGAGTACGCGCACCCTCGTGCCCTCGTCGGTGCGCGACTCGTCGAGCTTGCCGCGGCCGTAGGAGAGAATGTTGCGCTGCTCCTCGCCGCGCGAACGGCCGGCCACTCCCCCGTTCGACGCGCCGTTGAACGGCGTCGTGTGGGGCATCATGAGCGCGATGTACGCGTCCATGAGCGTCGACTTGCCCGAGCCGGAGCCGCCGCAGAGGAGCGTCGCCTGCGGCGAGAACCTCACGCGGTGCGCGCCGTCGTAACCGCCCCAGTTCACGAGCTGCAGCTCGTCTGCGACCCACTGCTGACCGCGCGAGGCCGCAGGGATGAGGCCAAAGAGAGTGTCGAGCATGGTCATGATGCGGTGTCCTCGTCGTTGCTGTCGGTGGTGTCGGGCGCGGTGCCGGCGTCGTCTGCGCGGTCGAGGTCTGCGGCGCCGGCGCTAACGCCCGCGGCTGGCGGATCCGCATCCGCTGCCACCTGATCCTTGAGCCAGCGCTGCAGCTCGCCGAGCCTGTCGGCGCTGAGCACGACCTCGACGAGCGGCGTCACGAGGTAGCGACCCTCGGACTCCTCGTCGATGATGCCCTCGTTGCGCAGCCGGTTGAGCGCCTTCTCGATTGTCTTCTGGCGGGCCGCGGTCGGGCCGTCGCTGTCGGTGAAGTAGCTGAGCACGGTCTGCTCGATCTCTTCGACGTCGATGCGCACCGACGGTTCGCCCGCGGTGGATTCGCGCTGGTAGACCGTGCGGAGGTAGACGAGCACGAGCGTTTCGGCGCGGTTGTAGGCCTCGTCGCGCAGCAGCACCGGCACATCGAGCTCCTCGGAGCGCACCTGCTGCTTGTAGGCGACGCCGCGCTCGGGGTCGACGACGAGCCTGATGAACAGGTCGTGCAGGCGTGACTCGATGACCTGCTGGTTCTCGAGGAGCACCTTCCAGTCGTCTTTGTGTCGATCGGCGAAAACTACGCGGCGCTGGAGCAGCCGCACGAGCACGCGGCGAACGGCGGGGTCGAGCACACCGCGATCCCCCACAAAAATCTCCTCGGGGTCGCGCTCCATCGGCGCCGTGGCAACGAACGCGTCGGGCACGGTCTCGACGGGCACGGTCTCGACGCCTGCCTCGATGGCTGTCTCGGTCTCTGTCTCAGTCATCTCACTCATTTGCATCTGCTTCTGCTGTGGCGTTGTTCGTCGCCGTATCGTTCGTCGCCGTGTCGTGCGTCGCCGTATTCGCGGTCACCGCGGCGAACGCGAAGGTGCGCGTCGTGCCATCGGGGCGGATCGCCTCGACCGTCGACACGTCGGCGCTCTCGGTCATGCCGGCGCGGTGCGCGAGCTCGAGGAGCCCAAGCAGGTCGGCGGGGCGGCGGCTCGCGTCGTCGGCGATGCCGTCGAAGGCTGCGGCGAGGTCGTACTCGGCTCCCCCGAGCCCGGCGACGTACGCCTCGAGTTCGACGTAGTTCGGGCCGCCCCACGCGCGCGTGTCGGCATCGGTGAATTCGGCGGCGTTCGCTGCGGCCTCCGGGTCGCGCAGCGGCGCAGGCGCGTTCGGCGGCCGCGGGTCGCTGACGGTCTGGCGCAGGTGGTGAATACCGGCGGTCGGCAGCGCGCGCAGCGGGTCGACGCGATCCCTCGCGTTTGACTCGGGCACCCAGGCCTGCAGGCCCGCCATCACGCTGCGCAGCAACCCATCGACCTCGCGGTCGCGGATCGGGTCGTGCGTGCGCACCTGCGTCGTGATGACGTGCGAGGCGCGGCGCTGCGCGTTCAGTACCTCTTCGACGCCCTGCTCGACGCGCTTCGCGATCGCGCGCAGCTCTCCGCGCTGCTCGGCGCTCATGAGCCTGGTGAACGGGCGGCCGAGGATCGACTGCAGCTGTTCAGTGAGCTGGTCGATGTGCTCGGGATCGCCAATGAGCTTCAGCGCGCCAGCGAACGCACGACCCTCGGGCGTGGCCTCCATGACGTGTTCGCCGCGGCGCAGGTACTCCCGCAGCACGTCGCCCGTCGGCCGCTCGTCGCGGCGCAGCTCGGCGATGACGTCGCGCTGCATCGCGTTGATCGACTCGGCGACGCGCACGAAATCCGCCGGCAGTTCGCGGGCGAGGTGCAGCACGTTCTCGGTGTCTTCGAGCAACTGGTCGTCGTCGATCGGGTCGAACGGCACGTCGTCGTCCTCAAGCAGCGCGATCTCGGCGTCGAGCGCCGCGCGCTCTGCCTTGAGCCTGGCGAGGCGTTTCTCGGGGTCGTCTTCGGCGCGCTGGGTGAGCTGATCCACCGATTCGAGGAGCGTGCGCACTCGCGAGCGCGACACCTTCGCGCGGCCGGCGCCCGCGCGGCCAGCGATTTCGAGCGCGCCGACGGCCTGCGCCGAGAGCCGATACAGTTCGACCCCCTCGTGAATCTGTGGCACGAGCCACCCGACGCGGGCCCAGTAGCGGCAGATGTCGCGGCCGCTACCGTTCGGCAGGCGGCGCTCATCAAAGTCGTAACCCGCCGCGCTCAACTCATCGACGAAGTTGCCGACCTCGATGTGGGCGTCAGAGATCGGCACCGTCTGGCGCTCGGCGGTGAACATCACCGACAGCACGGAGACCACGAACGGGGCATACCTGCCGTGCAGCAGATCGAGCGTCGGGTTCTTGAACGCAGCCAGCGCGCGCTGGTAGGCAGTTTCTGAACGGGAGCTTGTCACTTACCAAGGATACCGTCGGGCAGGCGGTGCGCTTGACACGTGGGGCCCCGGGCGGGGCGCAGCTACGAGCTGACGCCAACGTCTTCGAGCACGGCCGCCGCGTGCACCCGCACGACCTGCCACCGCGAATCGAGCGCCGCTTTCGCCGTCGGGATCTCGCCCGGGGCGAGCGCGCAGTAGCCACTGCCTGGCCTGAGCTCCTCTTCGAAGGCTGACTCGAGTTCGGGGTGGTCGCGCAGCACCTGTTCGAGCGGCGCGTAGTCGAGCGGGCGGTGCGCGCCGCGATCGCGGAACGAGCTCAGCGGGTCGGCGATCCCCCGCGTGACGACGTCGACCGGGAGCTCGGCGACCCGCTCAAGAATGAGGTCTGAGCGACCGAGTCGCGCGAGCGCGCTCGCCGCCCACGCCCGGGAGTTGCCTCGCGCCTTGCGCCTCAGCATGAGACCCTCGAGCGCCACGACGACCTCGGGGGTGTCGATGTTGATCTCGGCGAGCAGGCGCGCAGCGACGACGTCTCCGCGCGCGAGGGTCTCGTGGCGCACGACGCTCACGAGCGCCGGCAGTGCCGCCTCGCCGCACGCGGCGAGTAAGGCCTCGTGCTCGCCGATGAGCGGGCCCTGGTAGCGCGGGGCGACTGCCTCGGGCAGCAACTCGGCAATGCGCTCAGCCACCGGGAGCGCGGCAAGCCTTCGCCGCTCCTGCTCCGCCGCGTCGTACTCGGGGAAGTTCGCGACAAGCTGCGCCTTCGTGAGGCTCAGCGGGATGAGTTCGCCCGCCTCGTCGGCGGCGACCGCGACAAAGGCCTTCGGCACGATCCCCTCAGCGACAAGCTCCTTCCGCGCGAGCTTGGCCGCCTTCGGGAAGCACCGCAGCCAGCGCTCGTACTGGCGCTCCCACTTCGCCCCGCTTCCCGCCGCGGCCTGCACCCCGTCTGCGAGGGCCTGCAGCTCCGGCGAAGGGTCGAAGCTGTGCACCAGGTCGAAACTGTGCGCCAGGTCGGGCCCAGACCAGCGCAGCGACTCGGCGAGGCCGGGCTCGGCCCCGTGTTGGTCCGTGTGGCTCGCCACGACCTCGGCAAGCGTTTCCTCGGTGCCGACGGTGACCATCGGCCAGTAGATCACCGTGCCGTCGCCGTAGAACTCGTGGAACACCGCACCGTAGATCGTCTCGCCGGGGTGCTCTTCGCGCACTGATCGCACGGCGTCGACGAGCTGCGCGGCCGCGGCCGTCACGAGGGCTTGGGTGTCCATCGCCATGCGTGGTCTCCTCCGAGTGGTGGGGCGGGCTTCGGTGCGTCGCATTCATCGTAGCGACCGGGTTCGCGGCGGTGCTTTTGAGCCTCAGTCAATAGCACCGCCAGGGCGTTAGCGAAGGGGCTTCCAGGAATTGTCGGTCCCGCTAACGTCGAACGCGGCTTCCATCTCCGGGAGGTTCAAGCGCGCTCTTGCCTGCGTATCGGGCTCGAGCGATAGCCACGACTCGCGGCTGCTGGCAATCGCGCGCAGGAGCGCTCTGATGCGGCGCCTACTTTGGAAGGTGAGCCCCTCACGAATCTCCTGAACGTGTGAAACGCACGCGAGCAGGGTGATGCCATCTTCAACATGGCGGTCGCGATCTCGCTGGTCGACGAGATAGGCAGCGCCTTTGAGGACGAACGCACCCTTGAGCGACGGAAGTGAGAACCTGGCGACGTCTACACCAGCATGGTCGCGCAGCGTGACGTTCGATGTGTTTGAGAGTGCACGAGTACCGCCTGGGACGCCAAGGAGCTGGCGCCGGTCGTGAGTCGGGCTCCTCGACGCTGCGTACCGATCGGCGACCATCACATCGATCTTGTCTGCGTCACGCCGGAAGCGGTACGCGTGGTTCTGGGAGTGCACAAGAGAGAACCCGCGTGATTGCAACAACCGCCCTACGCCGGCGAACGTTACTGCACTGGTTTCGAGGTGCAATATCGCATCAACATCGTCCGTCACGCGTGACGCCGGGACTCCATAGAGGTATGCCTGCACCTGCACCATCAGCCCGCCAATGAGCGTCCATGAAAACGGCGGGAGCAGCTCGGAGAGCTCAGAAACGACTGCCCACGGCCGGTCAAGCCACGCGCCACGGTACGGCTCGGAAACGACTCGCTGTGGGCGTTCGTTCATCGCATCGGGAGGCTTTCGCTGCGCCGTTCTCTGAGCAAACGAGCGCCCGCAGAACGCTCGCGGGTCGCGCCGTAGACGGTGTAGACAAGGGCCGCAATGACGTCATAATGCCGAGGATCCCCATCGATTGCGATTACGTTCCCTTCGGGGTCTGGTGTGAACCCTAGGGAGGCAACTAACCGATTAGCATCCGGCTCAACAATCACCGATGTCCCGCCACCGACAAGCGCTGCCTGCCCGGCGAAGATCGTGTCCGATTCCCTCCCCCGATCTGCACCTGCCCGGTACAGGCTGGCTTTGCCGGCGAGCACATGCCCGGCAAGCCCAGCATCGGGCATCGTGCGGAGCCTCGCTTTGAGGCGGCTCAGCTGTGACCCGTGGAGGGTGGTCACCGGCAGCCCTGAGAGCACGTCCAGGGCTGCGACTAGCGTCGCTCCCTCCCAACGCCGCCCAGCGAGTCTCATGCGACGCAATGCGAACACCTGCCGCTCGTAGACGCCCAGTGAATTGCCGAACCGGTGTGAAGCGAGCAAGCCCTCTCGCACGGCGTTCTGCACTTGGCGTTGTGTTACGCCAAGAATTTCTGCCGCATCGCGAGTGCTCGTGATCATACGTTTATGTTCGTCTTGATGAAGAGATAAGTCAACAGTCCGTTCTGCAATCGTGGGCTCGCGCACGCGACCACCTCGCGGAGTTCAGCCCTCCCGCGGCTAAAAGATTTCCTCCTCGCGCATCGCCATGAATGCCTCCGCGGGGAGGCCGCCCATTGGGCGCGCAGCCGCGATTATCCTGTCCCGCACCGAAGTCGGCGCCAGCTCCGGGTCGCGCTCCGACCCTGGCTCCGGCTCTTGTGCTGCCTCATCATGAGCACCCATGTCACCCGTTCGCTAGATATGCGTGACACCCGCGTACAAGGCCGGCCTGCACGACCGACGGGCGCCTCATGCCTCCACGGTAAGTCGTGAAAGTTTGGCTTCTTCTCCGAATCCGAGGATCCCTGTCACGCCTTTTGCCCACCGACGCCAGCTACTGCGACGCCAGCGCCCCCAGCGCCGCCCGCGCGGCATCGTCACGCGGGGTGTACACCTCGAGCCGGTGGTCGGGGCTGTCTGGCTGCAGCCACACCTGGTAATCGACGTCGATGTTGCCGAGCGCCGGGTGGTTCAGCAGCATCGGCCCGCTCGTGCAGTCGGCGACCTCGCCGGTCGCCCAGAGCCTAGCGAAGTCGGGGCTGTGCATGCTGAGCTCGCCGATGAGTCGGGCGAGCGTCGCATCGCTCGGGTAGCGCCCAGAGGTGAGCCGCAGGTACCCGATGTGGATCCGCGCAAGCTCCTCCCAGTTGCGGTACAGCTCGCGCTGGCGCGGATCCAAAAAGAACATGCGGGCCATTGAGGGCCTCGTCGCGGGATCCACCGGCGCACCAAACGGCAGGTGCCCCGACGCGAGCGCGTGCCCGACACGGTTCCACGCGAGAATGTCGCCGCGCCTGCCGAGCACAATCGCGGGAACGCTCTCCCCCAGCGCCGAAAGCAACGCCGAAGCGCGCGGCGCGAGAGTCTCAGCGTCGGGCTCCTCGAGGCACGACAGCCCGGAGCGGTGCGCGAGGTTGTGCAGGTGCGCCGACTCGGTCGCGTCGAGGCGCAGCGAGCGCGCCAACGCGTCGAGCACTTGCGGTGACGCGGTGCCCGACTGATCCTGCTCGAGGCGCGTGTAGTAGCCGACGCTCACACCGGCGAGCATCGCGAGCTCCTCGCGGCGCAGGCCCGGCACGCGGCGCACGGTGCCGTACGAGCGCAGGCCAGCGGCATCCGGGGACATCCGGTCCCTGCGGTTCTTCAGGAACGCGCCGAGCGTGTCAGTTCGCATGCCCCCAGCGTAGGCGCGAGCGCTGTGCCGCTGCCTGCCCCTGTCAGGGGTACCCACGGCGCAAAGGGGCGGCACACAGGAGAATGCTAGAGTCAGAGGGACATGGTTGCCGCTACTTGGGTTCTCAACGCAGTGCTTTGGGACCCCAATTCAGGGCCAGGTTGGCATGACTGGCTCGGCCTTGCCCTCACAGTGTTTGGCTTCGCCATAGCGTTTTGGCAGCTCAAAAAGACAAAATCTGCGTCCGAAACAGCAACCGCTGAGTTGAACAGAGCACGCAAAAAGCTAAACACCGATCAACTCTCCGCGGTTGTCAACCAAATGCAAATAGTGGTCGCTGATATCGACTTCGCTATTGACAGCAACGACCGCGAGGTTGCGCATCGCGCGCTTCTTCGTTTCAGCTATGTTGCAAAAGAAGCAGAGGCGATTTTGGGAAACCTCGAACCGGATCATGGCCCATTACAGACCCGTCTGACTGAAACCTCTTCAAAGGCGCTTGATGCCAAATCATCAATTGTCGGAAGACCCAACGCCGACGTGGCTCGAACCGCGAAAGCCGTGGGAGTTGCTGTTTCGTCATTGACGGTCGAGATCTCTGGGTTGATCGCGAGTGACCGGTACCAGTTAGGAGAAGATGCACGTGTTTAGTTCAGATGAGTGGGATGCACTGATTAAGAGGGCAATCGCCCAAACGGAAGCCGAACAGTTGGTTTGGGCCAGTGAGGACACCATTTTTAGCGCTGCGGTTGGGAAGTATGAATTCGTAGTGGGATCGGTGGATAACGATGGTCGACTGCCTTATTTTTTTGGGGTCTGGAACCCAGCGGTTGAGGAGTATGTCGACAAGATTGAGTCGAGACCCACAGCAGGAATGGCGACAGATCTCGAAAGTGGGCTGTCCGCATCAGAGCTCATACCTAGAGTTGTGGAGCTTGCCCGTAGGTCTGCTTCAGGAGCAGTCCACGTGTTTTCCGAACTCTTGGACGGACTGGACCGATTGGATATCCGCGACTAGTTGTAGTTCCTCGGAACATCGCGAACAATCTAGATTGACGAAAACCTCGGGGAGCATGAGGGTCACCACCCTCCAAATCCCAACCGCCATTCTTGATGTCCCATGCCAACGCACTTCTCACCAGATACGGCGTCGACGCTGAGCTGCATCGATCGTGGATTCGGGCGAGACGATCAGGCGAGCCACGAATCGCGTCCGAATCTTGCAAGCGACCGCTTCGAACTAGGCAGCGAGATACCAGAGATGAGAGTTCCTCGAAAACCGCTCCTCACGCCCCACAATTCGCCACGGGGGAATCGCGTCGGTGCTAGCACCCAATCATCTCGCTGCGGTCTACCTGCTGGTGGGGCTCAGCGTTTTAGCTACCGCGTCGGATATCCCCGGTCGACAGTTCAACGGTACCCTCGCCCCTTGCGCGTGAGTGGGCGTACGCAGCCAAGTAAGACAGCGACGTGGTCAAGTCCGACCGGGACTAGACGACTTACTTCAGCAGCTCGTGTTCAAGACGTCACTTGGAGCTGCAAGTGGCTCACCTCAGATCCGAGCCCAACGCGAGTTCGAGAAGCACTTCGGGTTTCAGGCATCAGAGATAAGTACACTCACGCCAGATTATCCGTTAGGTCAGGTACCAGCGGATCCTGGATCCCCCGGGCCGAGTCACCATTTTCGGTCAGCTCTCAGGGATTTGAACAATACAAAGTATCCCTCGGCACCTAGGTGCGGGAATTTGTTGAGGGATACACCCGTAATTCTCCAAGCGAGTGCTTCTGGGCATGATCTGGATTCGAGTCGCAGCTCGAAGAACGCGGTAGCTACTCCCAATCGTTCCTAACAAGGATGGATAACTTAGCTTTGCGTGCTCCTTGAGTTTGCTGCACTGTTGCAGTTTTCTCAACGCTGAGAGCGCAACCTGCAGTCGAGCAGGGGCCGACACAATTGGGGAAGCTTGCTTTAGGGTGCGAGCATATAGTTATTCAAGGATTGCAGGCGTCGGCGAGGGATATCCTCTCTCAGCGCTGTGCCGCTGCCTGCCCCTCTCAGTGGTACCCACGGCGCAGGCCTGGCTCGCTGAGATCTCGGCCCCGATGATCGAAGGGTGAACACCTCATCGCCATCGATCCCCGTCGCTCCTGCCCGGCGTCCATCCGAGCGCCCCGCCCAGCACCTATCCCCGCGCGCCGACCGCCGGTCCTGGTTCGGCCTGCTGCTCGTGCTCGGGCCGGCGCTGCTCATCTCGATGGACGGCTCGATCCTCTATCTCGTTATGCCAACGCTCACGAACGCGCTCGCGCCGACTGCGGGCCAGGCGCTCTGGATTCTCGACAGCTACGGCTTCGCCGTCGGCGCGCTGCTCATCACCTTCGGCAACCTCGGCGACAGGTACGGGCGCAGAAAGCTGATCATGCTCGGCGCGATCGTCTTCGGCATCGGCTCGGCCGGGGCCGCGTTCTCCCCCACGCCCGAGTGGCTGATCGGGTTCCGGGTGCTCATGGGCATTGGCGGGGCGACGCTCCTACCGTCGGGCCTCGGGGTGTTGTCTGAGCTGTTCCTCGATCTGCGGCAGCGCTCGACCGCGATCGGGATCTACGCGGCAACGTTCGCCGCCGGGTTCGCCATCGGCCCCGTCATCGGCGGCGTACTGCTGAGCTTCTTCGACTGGGGCTCCGTGTTTCTCATCAACGTGCCCGTCGTGGTGCTCGTGGTCGTCTTCGCACCGATCGTGCTGCGGCGCGGCGCGCGGGCTGGTTCGGGGCGCGTCGACCTCGCGAGCATCGCGCTCTCTGCGGCCGGGCTCCTCGCCGTCGTATACGCGGTGAAGTCGCTCGCGACCGAGGGGCCGACGTGGGTCGGTGGCGGGGTCGGGATCGCCGGGGCTGCGATCCTCATGCTGTTTCTGCGGCGGCAGGCGCGCATTCCGCTGCCGCTCGTCGATCTGAGTCTTTTCAAGTCGCGCCTGTTCGCTATCGCGATCGCGACCGGGCTGCTCACGCTGTTCGCGTGGTCGGCGTCGGCGTATCTCGGCGGCATGTATCTGCAGTCGGTACTCGGGCTGCCGGTGCTCACGGCCGCGCTCCTCGCGCTGCCGGGAGCGGTCGTGCTCACTGTCACGTGCATTCTCACGCCGCGGCTCACCGAGCGGATCGGCGCGCGCGCAGCGCTCGTGCTGTGCCACTTCACGATGGCCGCCGGCCTCGCCCTGCTGCTGGCGACGATCACCGCGCATGGTATCGGCTGGTTTGTTGCGGCCACCGTTGTCGCGAGCTTCGGGTTTGGCATTTCGTTCGCTCTCGTCGCGGACACTGCGGTGTCGGCGCTGTCGCCCGATCGGGCTGGCTCAGCCGGAGCCATCGCCTAGATGTCGAACGAGCTCGGCAACGCCCTCAGGATCGCGCTGCTCGGGTCGGTCGCCGCCGTCGTGATCGCAGCGGTGCTGTGTGTGGTGCTTGGGGTTGTGGCTTGGCGGGTGGTGCCGACGGGCGCTGCCCGCGCGTCTACCGAGCGCTCGGAGGAGCGTCGCTAAACTCGCAGTTCTCACGGCCTCCTCAGGTCGGCGTTCTAGGCTGCCTGCACCGGGGCGTGGCCACGATGTCGGTGATACCGCGCTTTGGGCGGCATCAAAGAGGAGAGGTTGGAGCTATGCAGCGTGCACGCCTCTCAGCCATCAACGTGGCCATGTGGTCTATTGGCGCTCTGGCAATCGGTGCGACCCTCGTTTTCGCTGCACTTGATCAACCGCTTCTGGGAGTGGCCGCTTGTGCGGCGGCTGCGATTCTCGTGGCCGTACTGATGGTTCTCGACCGTCGCGGAGGGCGGGCGCAAACTATCTCCGACCCTCCCGCACGCCGGTATCGCATCGCTCGACGCATGGTCGGCGTGGGCATCCTCACCACTGCACTTGGGGTGATCACCCTCGGATTCGACCTTGGGGTGTTGCCCGACTTCCTGCTCATGACGGGAATCGGCGGCATCGGCGGCATCGGCGGCGGACTATTTGCCATGGACCTTGCGAAGACCGAACGTGATTCTGACCGTGAAGCTTCTGAGACCCCGTAGCTACACGATTACGTGGCTACTAGATCCGTGGCCTGACGCGCTGGACTGGCAAGCGCGCAGCCGTGACTTGCACAATAGTCCGCTTGGATATTCTGTCGTCAAACTTTGAGCGTGAGCCGCGACAGCGCTTTGGGCATGGTTGCCGCATGCGGCTGTTGCGTCGATATTGTTGGTGGGCACTGTGGACCGGATCGATCCGGCTCTCGCAATTCCAACGTGTAAGGATTTCTTATGTGTTGTCGTCCATCCAGCTGCCCCGCCGGGAGCGTCGGGAGTTGCGATCTCGAGGGTCGCGCCCGGGGTCACTTGCCGACGGTGGAGCCGTGAACTTCAGTTTCCCACCTTTGCGTGGCAGTGTTCCAGTTTCCTTTTGCGAGCCCCTTCAACACGGGATCGCTGAAATGTGCAACTGCATCGAGTACCTTCACGAAAACCTCAGGTAGCTCACGCTGTCGGTTGACGCGTGTGCGCCAGACCCGCCACTTTGGTTGTGCACGCTCTGGCATATGGTTCAGCATCGGCAACAACGGCGTAAGATCCACGCCCCGGTAGGCCGCCACGGTCTCTAGCGATTTGCGTAGCGCCTCGGCTTCAACCGCATGAAGGCGTGCGAGCGTATAGACGTCAGCGAAATCCCGCCAGCGCGTGTTGCCCTCACCGCGGTCAATTGCGGTGACGATTTTCTCTGCAAGCACCATTGCCAGCGGATATCCAAGAAGCAGAACTGGCGGCTGGTCGAGCGGCAAAATGCGGGGCATCTCGATGAGCTGCGGTGAAGGCCAGATCGGATCGCCGAAATTGACATCGATACCAACAGTAAGCCGGGCACGGCCGAGCCGCCCGACGAGTCGCACGCGAACGCCAGCATACTCGTCAATGTCGCCGTCACGAATGCTGGAGGTTGTGACGCTATCCGCGTCGAAGACCACACCATCGGAGAGATCGTGCGCCACAACTGCGCGGACCAGTTCAGTCACAACCGCAGCATCGTTCGAGAACCCGGTAGCTTGCAGGTCGATGTCCTTTTTGGGGCGGCGTGCGGCAAATGCTGCCAGAAGCACGCCACCCTTCAACACAAAATCGTCCCGATGGGCCGACACAGCGATTCGAGCGAGCAAGGCCTCAAGCACGTAGAGTGTCTGCAGCTCCTGCACGTCCGAGCCCGAGTCACGCGCGAGCCGCCGGAGCGCCAGCGCTGCGTCGCCGGCTGGAGTACCGCGTTGGATGTTCGGTGTCATAGCAGTATCTCCAGTGCGTTTTGGAGCGCGGGCTTGCCTTTCGGGAAGTGCTTGGCCATGGCGAGCAACTTTGCCGGGCTGTTTCCTCGCTCTCGAAGCCATCGTTTCAGTGCTTCGACGGCAAGATCGATACCCCACTCATGACTGAGGCGAAAGAGATCGATGATCGTGCGTTCCGCGGAGTACAACCCGATGTTGCGCCCGCCAGGCAGAGCGTGTTCTGTTCGGCCGATTTCGAAAGTCCCCGCGTCGAAATGGTGCCAACTGATCGGTGCGCTCCAGACCGTCAATGGCTTCGCCCCTCGAGGGATTGCGATATTGCTCCGTGCAGGGATCTCATCGGTGAGATCATGTAGCGACAGTGCCGTCAGCAGACAGAGAGTTGCTTGGGGGCGTTTTCCAGCAATTGCCATCCACGCTGCGGTGGTGTCATCCGTCGCGCCGGCTCGTAAGAACTGCCCCGGTGCGATCCGATCGTATTCCGCGAGTTCGATCAAGCGTTCAAAATGTCTGCGCGTTAGCCCTGCGGCTGCGAGATCTTTGTATCCCAGCATGTCTGGCAGAAATGCAGTGTTCATGTCGCCTCCAATCGAACAGGAACGGTTACACATACATTGTACCTGTTGCCTTTTCCGCCCGCCACCCTCCGCGCTCACCGCCCGAGTGCGCACCGATCTACAGGTCGGCATAGCCATTCAGCCGCGCCATCACGCCAGCGTGGGCGCAGCTTCAAACATCAACTCAAGCCGATGCTCGCTCAGCCACAGCATGGGACCCGAGTCTCTGCTGTCTGCGGCCGCTATAACCGGGGTCTCTTACGCAACCATCCAGAACTGGGCGAAACTTGCTGGCATGAAGCTGATGATGGGCCGGACAGGCGGCCTCGCTCAAATACCCCGAGCCGTACCTCATTTGAGGCCTGCGACGTATCGTCGACTCACGCTCGCTGACCGGTCGTACATTCAAGCTGCGTTATCGTTGGTGCCGCCACTGGGAGTGAGAGCAATCTCACGCGAGCTCGGCGTCTCCCCGTCGACGGTGTCACGGGAGATACACGCACACCAGCAGGAGCATTGGAAGGTGAATCATTACGATGCCGAAGTCGCTCACTATCTCGCGGCCGCGGAGCGTGGCCGCGAACGTCCCGGGAAGCTGTCGGATTCGAGACTTCGGGCTGAGGTTGTGACACGCTTGAATTTGAAGTTCTCCCCGCAGCAAGTCGCGGGACAACTCAAACGAGACGTCCCCGACCGACCGCAGATGCACGTGTCACACGAAGCGATTTACCAGGCCTTGTACATGCAGGGCAAAGGAGCGCTCCGTCACGAGCTCACCGTCGTGAAAGCGTTGCGCTCTGGCCGGACTGGCAGGAAGCCACAGTCAAAGCTTCCGCGCAGGTCGAGCCGGCCCTGGCTTGACGGGGCCCGCCTCTCGGACCGGCCTGCGGAGGTCCAGGACCGGGCAGTTCCTGGGCATTGAGAGGGCGCCTTGGTCGTTGGCCCGAACAACTCTGGCATTGTCACTCTTGTGGAACGTCAAACCAGGTTCGCGCTTCTTGGCAGGCTCCCCGGAGCAAAAAATTCCCGAACCGTGCTCGATGCCATGCGAGACATGGTCACCGATCTCCCAGAAGACCTGCTGCGCTCGATCACGTGGGACCATGGGCAAGAAATGGCCGAGCATGCGGCCTTCATGGTCACGAACGATTGCGCGTTCTACTTCTGCGACCCGCACTCGCCCTGGCAGCGCGGCACGAACGAGAACCTGAACGGCCTCGTCCGAGACGTCTATTCCAAAGGCACTGATTTCAACGAGGTCAGCAATGAAGACCTCGCGAGAACACAGTGGCTGCTCAACATTCGCCCACGGAAAACGTTGGAATTCGCGACGCCGGGTGAGAAGCTAGACGAACTCATCCAAGGTGTTGCGCTAACCCCCTGAAACCGCCATTGCCCGCGCCACGGAACTCGTGAACGCTGGCGTCGAGTTGACGCGCCAAGACATGGACGAACTGAGCCTGTCGGTGTGAACGACACACTGCATTCCCTGTCTGAGGCCGAGGTCTTCGCCGATCCGGCCGCGGTGCTCGCGGCCGAGCTCATTGTGGTGCGCAACGATATGACCGCCCACTCGCACGAATTCGCGGAGGTCGCACTCCTCACCGCAGGCAACGGGGAGCACTTCACCGAGGCCGGCGTCCACCCGCTCACACCAGGAACACTCATCATTCTTGGCCCGGAAGGTTGGCACGCACACCGCGCGCTCCCCGAGCTTGAGCTCACAAACGTGTACCTCACCACCGGGCTGCTCGCGACGCTCAGCGCCTCGCCCGAGCTGGCGGGTGCGATGGGCCCAGCGATCCACCCTCAACACCTCGGCGTCGCAGCTCGTACGCGCCTTCCGCGCCGACCTCGGCGTTGGCCCGATGACGCATCTCCAGCGACTCCGCGCCGAGCGGATGGCGTATCTGCTGCGCACGACTGAGCTCACTGTCGCCGCGACCGGCCGCACAGTTGGCTGGTCTGATCCGAGTTACGCGAGCCGCCGCTTCTCGGCCCACTGGGGCGTTTCCCCCAGCGACTACCGAAGGCGCGCCCCGGCGACGCCCGCGGCGGCCATCCACTGATCGTAGATACGCTCGCACTGCTGGGCCGGGCACCGCCGCAAAGGGGCGACAGACCCTCAGGCGTCCTCAGGCGACGAGAGCTCATCGAGCAACCCGACGGCCGCGTCCATATAACCACTGATCCACCGGTCATGAATCCGCTTGATCGGCAGCGGCGCGAGCGCCAGGTGCCGCACGCGGCCGACCTTTCTACCGGTGACCAGTTCCGCGGCCTCGAGCACGCGGAGGTGTTGCAGCACCGTGGTGCGGTCGATCTCTGGTAAGAGTGCGCAGAGCGACCCAGTCGTGTGGGGCGACAGCTTCAACGCATCGAGCATGCGACGGCGCACTGGCGACGCCAGCGCCTTAAAGACTCGATCATCAATCTCGTCATCGACAGCTCGATTGGTCATGTTGTAAAATTACAACATGAATAGCAATGACGCACTCTCAGAACTCACATTCACCGTATCCGGGCGCGTCTCGCGCCCGCGCGCCGAGGTGTACGAAGCGGTCGCAGACCCCTCTCAGCTCTCGCGTTACTTCACCACGGGCGGCGCGAAGGGCCGTCTCGAATCGAACACTGTCGCGCAGTGGGACTTCGCCGATTTCCCAGGTGAGTTCCCCGTCACTGTCGCCGAGGCCACGCCGCCCCAGCGCATAGTGATCGAGTGGGAGAACGAGTCGACGACCGATACGCGCGGCGTCACCAGGGTTGTCTTCGAGTTTGAGCCAGTGGACAACGACACCCGCACGCTCGTCACCATCACCGAGAGCTCGTGGCAGGCAACGGCAGTGGGCGCGAAGGCAGCGTTCGGCAACTGTGAGGGGTGGACGGGCATGCTCGCCGCGCTCAAGGCGTGGGTCGAGCACGGCATCAACCTGCGCGACGGGTTCTACCGGTAGACGCCCTACCCACTCAGGGCCGGGCACCCTCGCCGAAGAGTAGGCGCATCAATTCCCGCAGCGAATCGGGGCCAGCGATGCCCGGCGAGGCAGGCGAGGCCGCCGAGGCCGGCGAGGCCGACTGGGAAGCTTCGGGCGTGATCACCGACCCCCAATACGCAATCGACTCGAGCAGTTGCTCAACACTGCCAGCGACGGTGGTCGTTGCTTCGAACTCGGGTTCTTCACCGAACACAACCGCGCCGTCATCGCGCAGGGCGAGGTAGCTGTAGGCTCCGCGAACCGACAGCATGATCGGGTGATGCCGCGCCCAGAAGCGCGTCACCGCGGCTCGTTCATCGGCATCGACCGCGCCCTCGAGGCTCAATCGTTCGAACGCGTTCCACGCAAACGCATCGCTCCCCGCGCCGTGCTCACCGTAGTCTGCGACTGCGAGAAACCAGACGCTCTCGTCTTCGCTCGCAAGCTCGTCGTACGACCGCTGCCACGCCGTCAGCGCCACGTTCTGCTGCCAGCAGGGCTCGCTGCTCGGCTCGTCGACGCCGCCATCCGCAGGCGCGACAGGCTCGTGGGCACCCCGCGGCACCCAGCGCCACCCCGCCGCACGCAGTGCCGAGATCGCCGCCTCCTGCGGAGTCAACTCGTCGCGGTGCTGCACGATTTCTCCATCTGCTCGTCGCCGGCTTGGTCGGCAGGCGGGCCACGCCCCGGTCGGGGCGGGCCCTCCGAGCCTATCGATGCATTTCCTGAGAACCGGCTACGCTGCCGAAGCGGCCTCAACCACCCCGCACCACGACGCGAGGTACAGCGCCATCGACTTCGTGCAGCGCCTGATCGATTCGATGCTCACCCGCTCGTCGAAGCCGTGGATGTTTTCTGAGATCGGGCCATAGACAAGCGTCGGGATATTCCCGTAGTTCACAAACACCCGCCCATCGAGGTACCCGGGGGTCGTGAAGCTCGTGAGGTCTTTCCCAAACACGGTTCGGTGAGTCTCTTCGAGCAGCGCCTCCGCCTCGCTGCCTGGCTCGAGCACGTAGCCCTCTGCGTAGAACCCGTCGGGGGTGAGTTCGACAGCGAAGGCCGGGTGGCGCGAGTCGTCGCTCGCCTCAGCGGCAACGCACTCGGTGACCGCAGCCCACGCGTCGTCGGCGGTGACGCCGGGGTAGGTCGCGATTCGCACACGCAACTCGCACCACGCTGGCACGCTCGACGGCCAGTCGCCGCCCGTGATGCCGCCGATGTTGAAGTTGATGGGGTGATCAAGATCCTGGAAGTAGCGATGCTCGCCCTGCTCCGCGTTCCAGCGTGCTTCGAGCACACGCAGCGCGCGAATCACGTCGTAGGCGGCGTCGATCGCGTTGAACCCGCTCGCCATCTCGCGCGGGTGCGTCGGGCTGCCACTCACGCGGATCGTGCCCCACAGCACACCAACGTTGGCGCGCACGAGCGCATCCTCTTCGGGTTCCGAGATAATGACGGCGTCTGCGGTGTAGCCGCGTAGGAGCGCCGCGAGCGACCCGTTTCCGGTGCACTCCTCCTCGACCACTGACTGCAGGTGCACGCGCCCAGTGAGCTCGAGCCCCGCTGCGCGCACCGCGCGAAACGCGGCCAGGTTCGCGATGAGCCCCGCCTTCATGTCGCCCGCACCGCGACCGTACATCCAGTCGCCCTCGACGCGCGCATCCCACGGCGAGCGCGACCACTGCGACTCGGGGCCCTCGGGCACGACGTCGATGTGGCCGTTGAGAATCAGGGAGCGGCCAGCCTCGACGCTCGGCGCATACGTGCCGACGACGTTCGTCATCGTGCTGTAGTCAACGGTCGCCTTACCGTAGCCGGGGTGCGCCTCCAGTTCGTCTGATCCGATCGCCCACCGGTCGACCTCGAGCCCGAGCTCGCGGTAGTGGCGTTCGATGAGATCCTGCGCAGCCTCCTCACCGGCGCGCAGCGACGGCGCCGCGACGAGCTCCGCGGTGCGGGCGAGCTGGTCGTCGAACTGCGCGTCGACCGCCGCGAGAATGCGGTCGGCCTGCTCCTGCGTGAGCTGCTGCTGAACGTGCTGCTGCGTGGTCGGTTCGTGGGTGCTCATTGCGCTGCTGTCTCCTGGGGTCGTGCCCGCCGGGAGCCGCGCACAGGCGGAGCCGCGGCGTGCGTAAACGTCGATGCTGCTTCGACGCTACGCCCGGCGGCCGCGCATGTCAGTGGGCGTTCGCTCACGAACCAAGCCGGGCGCTGTGCATTCCGACAGCGACTACAGCGAGAGCAGCAGCTGGTCAGTGCAGCTGGTCAGTGCAGCTCGTCAGCGCAGCAGCACGAGCGCGACGACTGCGTCTCGCGGCACCGTCACGTCGAGCCCCGTCAGCGATTCGAACTGCTTCAGCCTGTTGAACACCGTGTTGCGGTGCAAAAACAGCGCCTCCGACGTGCGCTGCACCGATCCACACTCGACGAAGGTGCGCACGGTAGCTGTGAGGCGCTCCCGCTCGTCGTCTGGCGCCTCGGCGAAGCTGCCGAGCAGCTCGTACTCGAAGCCCGCGACGGCCTCACCGATCGCGTCAGACGCGAGCGCGCCAAACGCGGTGACGAGGGTGTGGATCCGCGGCGGCGCAGTCCCGTCAGCCCGCCCAGCGGCTTCACCGTCTACCGACACCGCGATCCGCTTCGTGAGCGCCGCCGCGCGATTGAGCGCAGCGAGCCCCGGCACCCGCGCGAGATACACGCCGCTGAGGCTGGGGTCGCCGTCCGGCAAAGTTGCCTGCCCGCGACGCTGGCGGAACCAAAATACGTGCTCACCGTCGTCGTAGGCGAGCGATCCGGCCGGCGGTCGAGGGCCACTCGAAGCTGACTCTGAGCCGTGCCCGGCACCAGTGTGCATGGCGAGAAACTCGTACTCGGCCCCCGATTCGACGCCGAGGGTCGCCGCAACCTCGGCCGCATCGGCCGCGGTGAGCCGCTCGGAGAACAGCCGCGCGATGGCGCGTTCCCTGGTGCTGCGGTGCTGCCGTTCAAGCAGTTCTGCCTCGGCGAGGTACGCGCGCTGCACCTCGGTCGCGTACCACTCAACGACCGCCAACACGCGTTCGCCGTTCTCCACGAGCACGGCGAGGAGATCGGGCTGCGCGGCTCGTTCGAGCGCGCGCCACAGGACACGAAAGTTGATCCGCACCGCCTCAAGAAATGACGCGAATGGTACGCCCTGGCGGGCTCTGCGGCGTCCAAGGCGGTCTGCGAACTCCGCGCCGTGCGGCAGCGGATCAGTTGTCTCGAGCCGCTCAAGGAAGATCTCGAACGCCTGCGTCGCGGTGTGCTCGACGTCTTGCGAGTTCACGGCGTGCTCGCGGTAGTCGTCGTGCTGTTCGAGCTCGGTCAGGAAGTCCGCGAGCAACTGCGGAATCTGGGCATGCACCCGTGCGATCAGCTGCTGCCACCCCGAATTCTGCATTCCCCTATTGTGCAGGATGCGAGGGCATCCCCAGCGCCCCCACAGCGGCAGCCAGCGCGGATTCCGATATCGGCTGCTTCAACAATTGCCGCGGGAAAATGTCCACGTCAGAACGACCAGAGAGTGAAGATCACGTCGCTATTCGACAGCAAATTTCGCTGTTCCCGCGCTCACGGGCGTTCGTTCCATGCCTCGATAAACGGGGCACCTGCCCGTTTCGCGCGGTCGTTCAGCTCGGCGTCTGACAGCTGCGGTGCAGCGATCACGCAGAACGACCCGCCACTGGCTGCGTCAATGCAGACCCGGTCGCCGGGTTCGGCGAGCGGCTTCAAGGCCGCGGCATAGTCGGCGAGGTCGGCCTGCGTGGGCCGCTCCTCCAGCGCGAGCTCAAGCGACGAGCCGGGCAGGAGCGCGACCCGGGCCACCTCTCCCCGAGCGCTCAACGCGACACCGACCGTGGCCTAAGCCACGAGCTGACCCGGGGCGCCCTGGATGGAGAGCGCCGGCTCGCTCTGATCCCCCGTGTGGATCGTGACGGGGCTCAGCGGCTCGGCCCCGCCGCCAGCGCCGCCAGCGCCAGCCCCGTCGATCGCGCGCGCCAGCGCGGCAACTGCTGCCGTATCGGTGGCGCCGAGCTTGAGCGCTCGGTCATCAGTCCACACAGACTCGAGCGCTGCCCTGGCGTTCTCCGGGAGTTCCGCGAGCAGTGCGCGTGCCGCGCCCCCGGTCGCGCCGGGGAACAGCGTCACGAGGTCGCTCTGAAAGGTGACGGCGAGGGTGGATCCCTGCAGCGCGGCCCGCGCGAGCGCTTCGGCGCGTGCGAGATCAGCCTCGTTGGCAAGCGTGATCGTCGCGGCCTCCTGGTCGGCCTCGAACCCGGTGAGCGCGAGCTCCGCGGTGAGGCCGTCGTATGCGGCGCGGGCCGAGCCGAGCCAGGGGCCGGGCGCACCGGCAAGCACGACGCGCGCCGCGGCGCCGGGCTGCGTCGTGACCGTCAGCGTCGGGCTCGGGGCGAGCTGAGCGAAGAGGCCGGGGCTCTCGGCGAGCATTGCGAACGCCGTGTCACCATCGGCGATCTCAATCGTGGCGCTATCTACAACCGTGGTGAACTCGACGGAGTTGAACACCACGGCATCGACGCGAGAATCGCCTCGCAGCTCTTTCGTCGCATCGAGGAGCGCGTCGCCCTGTGCCTCGTCGAGCAGCACCGGAACCCGCCAACCGTCAAAGAGCACCGAGATCCGCACGTTCGACGGCCCTGCGGAGCCCAAAACGCGGGTGTCATGATCCACCGCGAACTCGCGAACGCGCTCGCCGAAGGCGCGAAGCTCGGCATCCGTGATGTCGTCGCGCAGCGACACCTCGCCACCGACGCCCCCGGTGAACGCCTGGTTGTCGGCGCTCGACAGATCGAGCTCGACGACTGCTGGGTCTCGCGAGAACTCTCTGGCGAATTGATCGTGCACCGCATCACCCGTTGCACACCCGACCAGCGACCCCGCCGTGAGGGCGCCGGCGACACTGCATAGAGCGATGCGGCGCCCGAGCGACCCCCCAGCAATGTTCCTCCAACGACGGCGACCACCCATCACAGCGCTCCCTCACGATCGGCCACCGCGGGTACCGTGAGCGCCCACTCGGCCATCGCATCGAGCACCGTTCGCAGCTGCTGCCCGAGCGGTGTGAGCTCGTACTCGACGCGCGGCGGCACCTCGGCGTACACCGTGCGCGTCACGAGCGCGTGCGCCTCGAACTGACGGAGCCTGCTCGTGAGGGTGTGCGGGCTGATCCCGGGAAGCGCCTCGCGCAGCTGCCCGAAACGAAGGGGGCCGTGCAGCAGCTCGCGCACAATGAGGGTCGCCCACGGCCCCTCGAGCAGCACGAGGAAGCGCGCGACACCGCATTCTGGAAGCTCATTTTGCATAACTTGAAGAATACCCCAACAGTGCAGTTGATGTAACTGATGCATTGTCTGCACTATTGATGCATGACCTCAGTTGTTCACGGCGCGACAGGCGCCCAAGGATCCCCCGTTCTCGATGCCCTCATCGCCCTCGGCGAGCAGCCGATCGCGCTCAGCCGCCTCGGCCAGTCAATTCCCGGCGCGAACAGCCTCGCCGTTGACGCCACCTCCGCCGAGCAGCTCACCGCCGCGTACCAGGGCGCAGACTCGGTGTTCGTGCACCTGCCGCTCGGCACGGAAGAAACGCGGCTCGAGATCGCGCGCGCCGTCGTCACGGCGCTCGGCGAAGCGCGGCCCGGTCGCGTCGTGATCTCGACAAGTGGATCGATCGTCGACGCCCCCGGCACCAGGCTGCAGGTCGCGCCAGACTCCGCGCTCGCGCAGCTCATCGATGGCGCGGTCGCAACCGGCATTTCGACCGCGGTGGTCGCCCCGCGCCTCTTCCTTGAGAACCTCCTGCTGCCGCACGTGCAGGCCGGCGTGCGCGAACAAGGGGTGCTGCGGTACCCCGTGCGCCCCGACTTCGCGGTCTCGTGGGCATCGCACCTCGACGTCGCCGATGCGATCGTCGCCCTGCTTCGCGATCCGTCGGTCACGGGCACCGTCGGCGTCGGCCACGTTCCCCCGGCAACTGGACCCGAGCTCGCTGAAGCCTTCGCGGAGGCCTTCGGCACCCCGGTGAGCTTCGAGCAGGTCACACCCGCAGAGTTCGGCAAGAGCATCGCCCCGCTGCTCGGCGAGGGCCCCGCGGCAGGCGTCGCGGGCCTCTACACGGCACTCGGCGCGGAGACCGACTTCACGTTCGCCCCTGAGACCGGCGCTGCCGCCCGCCTCGGCGTCGAGCCCCGGAGCCTCGTCGCGTGGCTCAACGGGTTGCGCGGCTAACGGGCTCCCCTTCCCTCCAAGCTTCGAGTACCCAATGCCGACTACCCTCGCCTTATCACCAAGATACGCATAGGGTAGTCGGCATTACTCGAGCAAGGGAGCTGTGCTGTGGCCGGATACCGGATAGACCGCCAACGAGTCGAGTTTGGCGAGCACGTGCGCGGCTGGCGCATGGTGCTCGGCCTCACCGCACAACAGGTGGCTGAGCGCGCTGAAATCACCCGAGACACGCTACGTAAGCTCGAAACGGGTCATCCGGGCGTATCGCTCGGCAACACAATGCAAATACTCAGAGCGCTTGGAATGCTCGACACCGTGGTCGACGCTCTCGACCCGCTTGCCAGCGACATTGGGAGGCTGCGCGCGGGTCGGCTCGCGAAGAAGCGCGCCCGCTGACAGGCGCCGCCCCGTATGGCTACGCGAACGTTGGGCCAAGCAGTACCCCCGCCAGCGCGAAGAGCACCGCGACGCCCAGGGTGCCGAGCGCGTTGAGCGCGGCCGCAGCAAGCCTTCCGGCGCGCGCGAGCCGCACGGTGTCGAGGCTCGCAGTGCTCAAGGTCGTGAACCCGCCGAGGAGGCCAACGCCGAGCCCGAGCCATGCCGGGTGCGCGGCGGCAGCTGGCACGACGAGCGAATCCGGTGCCGCGCCGAGCACGCCGACGAGCAGGCCGAGTAGTAACGATCCGCTGACGTTCACGAGCGTGATCCCCCACGGGAAGAACGCCTTCGCGGGCGCGTCCGCGCGGCGGCGCGCGAGGCGGGTCACCCAGGTGTCGAGCGCGAAGCGAACGGTGGATCCGAGACCACCACCAAGGGCGACGAGGAGCGCGCCGAACAGGCTGAGCTCACTCACGGTTCGCCGCCGACCCGGCAGTACTGTTGCGACGGCCTGTGATCGGCGCCGTGCCGATCCACACCGTGCCGATCCAGACTCCGGCGACCGTCGCCAGTGCGGCGGCGACAACGGTGCCGAGCGCGAGGGCGAGCGCTCCCCCGGCGCTGCCGAGTCGAGCGAGCTCCGCGACCCCAACGGCGAGGGCGCTGTATGTCGTGAACCCGCCGCAGAACCCCGTTCCGAGCAGCAGTTGGAGGCGCGGGGCCCGGCCCGCGAGAGCAGAGACGAGCAGGCCAAGCGCGAACGAACCCACAATATTTATCACGAACGTGCTCACGGTGCCGCTCCACGGAAGGGCGACGCCGAGCAGGTAGCGGGCGAGGGTTCCGACCGCGCCGCCAAGGCCGACGAGTGCGAGGGTCGAAAACGTCAGAGCGCCTGGCGCGCCGCTCGCTCGAGATGACTTACCCACGCGTCGATCCTACGCGTGCAATACCCATCCAGGCAGCACTGAAGCCAGGCCCACGTTGCGTGGAGCCTGGCTTCAGTGCGTAGGTAGTGAGCGATTGGTGCCCGGCGGCACCCAGTCGTTAGCGGCCGAGGTGCGCCACACCGGCGGCGGTGAGGTCGTCGGTGAAGCTACCCAGGTTGGTGCTCGTGATGCCACCATCCACAGGGAGCACGACGCCGTTCACGAACTCCGACAGGTCGCTCGCGAGGAACACTGCCGCCTTCGCGATGTCCTCCGGCGTGCCAACGCGGCCGCTGGGCTGCGTCGGCCCAAGTTTCTCCGAGAGGTAGGCGACAAACTCTGCCGCGTTCTCCTCCGGAATCCCGAAGCCGCGCGACATGATCGGGGTCATAATGATTCCGGATGCGATGGCGTTGGAGCGGATACCGAGCGGCGCGAGCTCAGGCGTCGCTTGCTTCACGATGCCGACAACTCCGTGCTTCGCCACGGTGTAGGCCGCGGCCGACCAACCACCCTGGAATGCGGCGGCTGAGGCGGTCGAGATGATTGATCCATCGCCGCCCTGCGTCTTGAATTGGCGCGCGGCGTACTTGTGGCCGAACATCACCGAGCTGCTGAGTAGCGACAGGGTTTTCTCGAAGCCCGCCTGACCAATCTCCATGATCGGAGCCTGGCCACCCTGTGCGCCGGCGTTGTTAAACATGATGTCGAGCTTGCCGAAGCGCTCGACAGTTGCCGCGACGACGGCTTCGATGGCGGCCTCCTCGGTCACGTTCGTGTTGGTGTAAGCGACGCGATCGCCGAGGCGATCGACAATCGCTGCACCGGCATCACTGCTTGGCCTGCATCCTGGGACCCTCATGAAACAGACCAGCGCGCTCGGGAGTCGCCCGAGGGCACACGCTCAGGGCAAGGCTCCGGGGCGGGGATCAGGATGCGTATGGCATCGAGCTCAACCCGAGACCTCCGGAGCGCCCTTACGGCGTTAACTCCATCATGGCCAATTCAAAAAGCCCTGACCAGGATGCACTTTCACAGGCACGCATGCTACATTGCATGTAATTGGTCCGAGCGTATCCTCCGCGCGGTCATTCTCTCGTCATTACGCGTTGATCAACCCGGAAATCGGCAGTGTTGAACCCGGAAATCGGCAACGTGTCACCCGGGAATCGGCGACCAGAAACCCGGGAATCGGCAACCGGGGCTCGTATTTGTGCGAACCGCGGGCTAGTCTCGACGCCATGAAGACAAATTTCGTGCCGCGAAACGTCGCCGGGCTCGCGCAGGAGACACTCTCCGACACGCCAATCACGATCATCAGCGGGGCCCGCCAAGTCGGCAAGAGCACGTTGATGGGTCAACTGATCGAAGATAAGCATGCTCGCGTGGTCAACCTCGACGACCTTGGAGACCGGAACGCAGCTCAGGCCGACCCCGATGGGTTCGCCGCACAGTTCCCGGAAGGCATTCTCGCGGTCGACGAAATTCAGCGGGTTCCAGAGCTATTGACGTCCCTCAAAGCAAATGTGGACAGGGACCGTAGGCCAGGCCGTTTCATCGCCACGGGCTCCGCCAATCTGTTGTCTTTGCGCGGGGCTCACGAGTCGCTCGCGGGACGCGCTGAGACGATCCAACTGGAAGGGTTCAGCCAAGACGAACTCGAGGGCCGCAAGGCCGACTTTGTCTCGTTCCTCTGGGAGCTTCCAACACGAGGCCAGCCACCGGAACAGTCCGACATCGACCGACGCAAGTATCTCCAGCTGGCGATCACGCCATCCTTTCCCGAGGCGCGTCGTCGCACAGCGCGCTCGCGCGATCGGTGGCTCAGGGCATACACCGAGCGCCTACTAACTAAGGACACGACTGACATCACCGGCATTCTGTACCCCGATCGTTTGGAAACGCTCTTGAATGTCATTGCTGCGCGCAATTCCAGCGAGTTTGTTGCGGCGCGAATCGGTCGCGACATCGATATTCCGGCGCGGTCCATCCCGGCATATCTCCACGCTTTGCAAAGCGTGTTTCTCACCAGATCGATTCCGGGGTGGTCAAACAATATTGCAAATCGAGCCGTGTCTACACCCAAGGTGTCACTCAGCGACACCGGCCTCGCAGCGCACCTTGCGGGCGTGGAACTCGACGCGCTCGAGGCTGCCATCTCCTCCACGATCACTGGAGGGCTGCTCGAAGGCTTCGTAGCGGGCGAACTTGCAAAGCAGAGTACATGGTCAACACGTTCGACCCGCATGTTCCACTACCGCGACGACGAGAACCGCGAAGTCGACTTCATTGTTGAGGATCGCAGCCGAAGTATCGCGGGTATTGAGGTCAAGGCATCCTCAAGCCCTGGGCACGCCGACTTCGCCGGGCTCCGCTACCTTCGCGACCGCGTGGGAGACCAATTCGTGGCCGGCGTCGTGCTGCACACTGGCCAACGGGCTCACTCGTTTGGGGACCGCCTCTGGGCGCTGCCGCTGTCGACTCTCTGGCGCAACTAGGCGCATCTCCCGGGGCTCGAAGTGGCACTGCACCACCAGTATGCGACTAGCGCCACTTCAGCACCCGCGTCATGCCGTGGCTGAAGCCTCGCGCTATGAGCGCATCGCCGAGCGCCTCTGCACTTTCGCTCACGCGGGACTCCGCCCACACTGTCCAATAGCCAGCCTCGGCAAGGAGGTCGATCCCGCGATTGAGCTCGGCGATCCACCGCGCGAATTCGAAGGCACGACCGCCGGCAGAAACGCCACCGGCACCCACAGGAGGCACCGCGCCCGCGGCAACGTCGAGCATGACGACGCTCGACGCAGTCACCCACGTGTCGTCGCTGTGGCCGGTCTGCGTGAGCGAGACTCCCAACGCGGCAAACACCTCCTCCGCATCGCTCGTGTCGCCGAGCGCCGGCGGCACCACGCCGGGAGCGGGGTGCACCGAACGCATCCACGTCTTCGAGTAAGGGGCGTACCCTGCGCGGGTGTAGAACCGCAGCGCACGGTCGTTTCCACCCATCACATCGATCGCAACACGCTCGATCCCGCGGGCCGTGGCCGCGCCCTCAACGATCGAGACAAGCCGAGCGCCGAGACCCTGACCACGGGTCTCCGGCAGCAATGACAGCGTCTCAAGCACTTCGATGCGTGAGCTTGCCGCATCGGCCGATCCGACCTGCGCACCCGATCCGCCAAGCGCATCCGATCCGCCCAGCGAGTCTTCGAAGCTCAGCGCGTAGCCAACCGGCGTGCCATCGTCGGTCGCGATCCACAGCGACGCGCGGGGCGAACCCGAGATCGTGTCACGGTAGTGGTCGCGTCGCCGCGGCCAGCTCCCCTCGCGCGGCCTCGTCACCATCCCGGCGGCGCCGGTCGAGACGTGGTGATCAAACAGCGCGAGCCAGAGCGGGGCGAGCGGGCTCGGCTCTGCGGAGAGCGCTTCGAAGGGGTCGCGCTGCTCGATCTGAGTCATCGGCGTGCCATCTTCCGTCACGTGCGCCCGAAGCTGGCGCCTCACCTCCTATTCTGGTGGGTATGACTTCACGGTGGAAAGATGTGGCAGTGGCGGCGGGGCTCGCAAGCGGCGACGGGAGCGTTCGCCCGACGATCTTCGCGGAGATGAGTGCGCTCGCCGCAGCGACCGGGGCCGCGAACCTTGGCCAGGGATTCCCCGACGACGACGGCCCGCAGTGGATCCGCGAGGCGGCGATCGACGCGATCCGCTCGGGCGAGAATCAGTACCCGCCGGGCCGCGGCATCGTGGCACTGCGCGAGGCGATCGCCGCGCACCAGTCGCGCCACTACGGCATCGAGCTCGACCCCGCAACCGAGGTGCTCGTGACCGCGGGCGCAACCGAGGCGCTCACCGCCGCGATTCTCGCGCTCGCCGGCCCGGGCGACGAGGTCGTCACCCTCGAGCCGTTCTACGATTCGCACGCCGCGGCGATCGCGATGGCTGGCGCGACGCACGTTACGGTGCCGCTCGTGCCGAGCACGCGTGGCTTCGCGGTGGATCGCGCAGCGCTCGAAACTGCCGTCACCCCCGCCACGAAACTCATTCTCGTGAACACCCCGCACAACCCGACGGGAACGGTGCTCACGCGCGAAGAACTCGGCCTCATCGCCGACGCCGCAGAGCGGGTCGACGCGCTCGTCATCACCGACGAGGTGTACGAGCACCTCGTGTTCGATGGTGCAACACACACCCCCATCGCCACGCTGCCCGGAATGCGCGAGCGCACGCTCACCGTCTCCTCGTCTGGCAAGACGTTTTCGCTGACGGGCTGGAAGATCGGCTGGGTGACGGGGCCCGCGCAGCTCATCGAGGCGGTGCTCGCGGTCAAACAGTTTCTCACCTACTCGGGCGGCGCTCCTTTCCAGCCGGCGATTGCTCGGGCGCTCGTTGGCGGAGACGCCGATATCGCCTCGCTTCGCGAGACACTCGACGCCCGCCGCGAACTGCTGCTCGCGAGCCTCAGCCGCGTGGGGTTTTCCTCGGTGCGACCCGAGGGCACCTACTTCGTGTGCGCAGACGCGACGCCGTTTCTCAGCGCCGATGTGCCCGACGGTGCGGCGTTCGCGCGCTGGCTGCCCGGCGCTGTTGGGGTCGCGTGCGTGCCACTCTCGGCGTTCTGCCGCGAGGGGTCGGCGACCGCAGAAGCGCTCGCGAACTGGGTGCGCTTCACATTCGTGAAGAACGATCAGACGCTCGCCACCGCGATCGAGCGGCTCGAGACACGACTCGTGCGCTGAGGGGGCCGCATCTCGACGCGGGTCTAGGCGTTTGGCGTCAGGCGCGCTGCCGCACTCCAGAAACCTCGATCACGACAACGAGTGCGGCCATGACCCCCGCGGCTGCGAGGGCTGCGACGGGCGGCGCGACCCAGGCCTCCGAGAGCAGCGGGCAGGCCGCGATGAGACCGGCCCCGAGCACGAAACATGCGCTCTGCAAGCTTGTGAGGTGGCGCCTCAGGATAAGCGCCCACACGCCCAGTACGAAGACCGCGACCGGCACCGCCAGCAACAGCATTGCCTCGGCACCCGTCACCGCGGCGCGGCCGGCCTCGAAGTCCAACAGCACCTTGATTCCAGTTGAGAACGCGCCGGCGGCGGCGAACACGAGGTAGTGGCCGATGCCGAACGTGAGCGCGTTTCGTCGGCTCTGCAGCCAGGCACGCGCGTCGGTGGAGAAGTAGACCCACCACATGCCGGCGGCGAGCGCGAACCCGCTGAGGCCGATCAACACGAAGTCTCTGAGGTGCGTCGCCTGTTCAATCGCGTTCGCGGCGGCGGTGGTCGCAGCGAGCACCGATTCGGCGAGCACGATCAGGGTGAAGGAGCCGAATCGGTCGACAATATGCCCCGGGTGCCAGGGGGTTCGACCCGCGCTCTCGGCGAATGCCGGAACGGAGAGCTCCGCGATGACGAGGACGCAGAAGATCAACTTCGACAGGTGGTCTGGCACGAACGCGAACAGCACCCACAGCACCTGGACGACGCTGATGCCTGCCGCGAATCGCAGGGCGGTGCGCCGAACCGAGGAGTGGCTGCACGCCACCCTGATCCACTGCGCGACGAGCGCGAGCCGCATCACGACGTACCCGCCGATGATGAGCCCGAAGTCTCCGTCGACCATGGCTGGGGTTGCCCCCACCGCGAGCACGATCGCCCCCGCCATCTGGGTGAGCGTGAGCACCCGATAGCACCAGTCGTCGGAATCGAATGCGCTCGCAAACCAGGTGAAGTTCATCCAGGCCCACCACACGGCGAAAAAGACCATGAGGTAGGCGACGATCCCCTCGCCGATGTGCGCGGTGGTTTCGGCTTGGAAGAGCTGCGCCGATGCGAGCGACACCGCAATCGCGAACACGAGGTCGAGAAACAGTTCGAGTGGGCTCGACGACCGGAACACTTCGAGCGGATCACGCGCGCGCATCTTGGGAACCCCGAGACGGCGGGTGTACTCGGCAGTACGCATGTGCGGCTCCTCAGTTTGTCTTCGAAAATCCTAATCGAGGCTGGGTTTCGGGCCGTGGCCAGTCTTCAACCCTCCACTTGCCCCCGAGACCACCCGGTTACTTCAGGAGGTAACTGGGTAGTTTCGGAGGAAACTGCGGGTGTGCGAGGGAACCGAGCAACCTCAACGACTGTCAGCGACCTGCTCGAGGCGCTGCGCTTCCCTGAGCAGCAGGGGCACCCTAGAACAGCGTGGGCGGCTCGGCGGGCGCAAAGGCTTTGGCCTGTCGCTTGGCGGGTGCGGATGCCGGGGTATCCGCAGCGGCCTGAGCGGCCAGCAAGTGCGAGATCTCTTCCGAGACCGAAAGCGCACGCGCAACGAGTGACGCATCGCCCTCACGGTCAGCTGCGAGCCACTCGTCGTGCAGCTCGCGGGGCAACACGAGCGGCATCCGGTCGTGCACGGTCGCGGCGGTGCCGAGCGCGTCGCGGGTCACGAGCGAGTAGCTCCGCACGTCGGTGCCGTCGGGCATGAGGCCGGGAGCGGTCACCGCGGCCATGCCGAACTCCTCGCCGTCGGGCAGCTCGAACCGCACGCCCTTCTCGACGTACCAGGTAGCCGGCAGGATCGCGCGGTGCTGAAACGGCGTCTTCCAGCTCTGCAGCAGCCGGTCGGCCCGCGCGTTAAACGCCGTGTACTTCGCGGGCGCTCCCCCGACGTGCAGCCACCACCACCCGAGCTCGAACTCGCGCTCACCGTCGATCTCGCGAATGAGCGGGTTGAGATTCAGCGCGTTGCGCCCCGTGATGCTCGCTTTGCCGCCCCGGTCGGCGATCCACTGTTCGATCAGCGCGAAGCCCGCCGGAGTATCCCCGGGAGGGATCGGGCCGCGCAGCCCCGGCCGCTCGTCTCGCCGCGAGTTCGGCCCCGAGGGCGCCAGTCCATAGCCTGCACACATGCCGCCAGTGTAGTTTGCGATGCCGACACGGTCGAGCGCCCGGGTCGAGCGCCCGGGTCGACCCCCCTGGCCCGCGCACCACGGTAGGCGGCTACTCGACCACGCCCACGCGGCGCACGAGCCGCGTGAGGCGGTCATCGTCAGACGCGAAGTGGTCTGCGACCTCGCGCACGAGTGAGCGCATCGCCTCGGCTGCGTGGGTGGGGGCCATGTCGTGCCTGCGCGCGATGCTCACGGTGCGGGCAATGCCGGGGGCCGCGATCGGGGCGACCCTGAGCGTCGGGCGCTCGACGGCAACCATGGCGGGCACGACGACGACCCCGAGGCCGCGTTCGGCAAACCGCAGCGCGGCATCCATCTCGACGCCCTCGACGGCGACCTTGGGCGTGAGTCCGAGATCACGAAACTCAGCGTCGAGCGCGGCGCGCAGGTCGTAGTTCGCTGGGAACATGATCTGCGGCTCCTCGGCGAGGGCTTCGAGGGCAACCGGGGTCTTCAGCCGCTTCGGCCACGCCTTGTCTGCTGCAGACGCGACGACGAGCTGCTCGGAGAGGATCGGCTCGCGCTCGAGCACCGCGCGATCAGCCTCCGATGGCACGCTCGTGACGATGAGCGCGAGGTCAAGCTGGCCCTCGACGAGCGCCGCAATGAGGCTTTTTGAGCCCCGCTCGAGGATCTCGATATCGACGCCGGGGTATCGCTTCCGATACTCAGAAACGACCTCGACGACGAGGCTCGTGCAGAGCGTCGGCGTCGCGCCGATGCGCACCCGGCCGGTCTGCAGCCCCGCGAGTTCGGCCATCATGCTCTCGGCGGTGTGCGCGTCGGCGAGCATGCGCTTGGCAATCGGAAGCAGCCGCTCGCCTGCGGCCGTGAGCGTGACGTTGCCGCGCGCCCTGTGAAACAGCTCCACGCCGAGGTCTGATTCGAGGGCCGCGATCTGCCGGCTCAGCGATGGCTGGGTGACGTGCAGCCGTTCGGCGGCACGGGTGAAATGGCTGGTCTGAGCGATTTCCGCGAAACCGCGAAGCTGTTCGAGGTTCATGTTCATAGCCTAACTGCATCGTGACGATGATAACTATTCATTGGAAGGATCATTCTCTTTTATCTAACGTAGCTCTCATGACCGCAACAGGCACCCACGAACGTCTCATATCCACCTCAGCCCTCGTGATCGGCACGGGGGGCGCTGGCCTTCGCGCCTCGATCGAACTCGCCGAACGCGGCGTGCAGGTGCTCGCGGTTGGCAAGCGTCGCAAGCACGACGCGCACACCACCCTCGCGGCCGGCGGCATCAACGCGGCGCTCGGCACCATGGACCCCGAAGACAGCTGGCAGCAGCATGCGGCAGACACGCTTCGGGAGTCCTACTTCCTCGCCGATCCGCACATCGTCGAGATCGTCGCGAAGAACGCAGCTCGCGGCATCGAAGACCTCGAGCGCTGGGGCATGCCGTTCGCGCGCGAGGCCGACGGCCGCATCAGCCAGCGCTTCTTTGGCGCCCACCTCTACCGCCGCACCGCCTACGCCGGCGACTACACGGGCCTCGAGATTCAGCGCACACTGCTTCGCCGCGCGCAGGAGCTGCAGGTGCCGATCATCGACTCGATCTACATCACCCGCCTGCTCGTCGGCGACGGGCGCGTCTTCGGCGCGTACGGCTTCGACATCGTCGACGGCACCCCGGTCGTGATCCACGCAGACGCCGTGATCCTCGCCGCTGGCGGCCACACGCGCATCTGGCGCAACACCTCATCCAGGCGCGACGAGAACACTGGCGACTCGTTCCGGCTCGCGGCGCTCGCGGGCGCGCGGATCCGCGATGCAGAGCTCGTGCAGTTCCACCCATCAGGCATCCTCGAACCGGCTGACGCGGCAGGCCTGCTCGTCTCGGAGGCGGCACGCGGCGAGGGCGGCATTCTGCGCAACGCCCTCGGAGAGCGCTACATGGAGAAGTACGACCCCGAGCGCATGGAGCTCTCGACCCGCGACCGCGTCGCGCTCGCAAGCTACACCGAGATCGCGGAGGGCCGCGGCACCGCAAACGGTGGCGTCTACCTTGACGTCTCGCACCTGTCGCGCGAGCACATTCTCGAGAAGCTCCCCCGCGTGTACCGCAACCTCATCGACCTGCAGATGCTCGACATCACGCAGCACCCCATCGAGATTGCGCCGACCGCGCACTACTCGATGGGTGGAGTCTGGGTGAGCGCGGAGGAGCACGCGACCGGCGTCGACGGGCTCTACGCGATCGGCGAGGCCGCTTCCGGCCTGCACGGCGCGAACCGCCTCGGCGGCAACTCGCTCATCGAGCTACTCGTCTACGGGCGCTTGACCGGCGGCGACGCAGCCGAGTACATCACCGGCCTCACCTCGGTGCACCGCGACCCCGCGGCCGTCGCCGAGGCGCGCGGCGAGATGCAGCAGCTGCTCACCGGAACGGGCGAGGAGAGCCCGCGCCTGCTGCAGCGCCAGCTGCGCAACATCATGACCGAGCACGTTGGTGTCGTGCGCAGCGAGGAGGGCCTCACCGCCGGGCTCGTGAAGCTCAACGAGCTCGAGGCGCGCGTGAAGAACCTCACCGCGCACCCAGACATCGCAGGCTTCGACGACCTCGCTCACGCCTTCGACCTGTACGGCTCGATGCTGGCCGCGCGCGCAACGATCGAGAGCGCGCTCGCACGCAAGGAGACCCGCGGCGCGCACAACCGCTCCGACTTCCCCGAGCAGAACGACGAGTTCCGCGGCAACATGGTCTGGTCGCCGGGCCTCGGCGTCACATTCGAACCGGCAGCCAACGCGCCTGATTCGTTCCGCGAGCTCGCCGAGCAGCGGATCGATGACTCCCCCGTTGGGAAGCTCGCGGAGTAACTGAGCCCGGGAAGCGATGGGGCGGTGCGGGCGGTGGGATCACTCCCCC
Source organism: Leucobacter albus (assembly GCF_039528015.1). Lineage (NCBI taxonomy): Bacteria > Bacillati > Actinomycetota > Actinomycetes > Micrococcales > Microbacteriaceae > Leucobacter > Leucobacter albus. The sequence continues at coordinate 845,974 of NZ_BAAAKZ010000003.1, forward strand.
GCCCGCACCGCCCTGTGCCGCAACCGCTTAGAAGTGGGTGCCGCCGTCGATGCGCACCTCGGTGCCGGTGATGAATTTGCCGTCGTCGCTCGCGAGCATCGCGACGACGCTCGCCACCGACTCGGGGCCGGCGTAGCCCGAACCGAGCACGGGGCTCATCTTCATGAACAGCGACATGTCCGCGTCCTCCGGCAGGCCGGGGCCGCGGTTCTGACCGCTCTGGCCAGAACCATCGGTCATGCCCGACGAGATCGAGCCGGGCTGCACCGCGGTGAAACGAATCCCGCTCTTCGAGTACTCCGAAGCGAGCGCGTGCGTCATCGACTGCACGCCGCCCTTTGATGCGGCGTAGGCCGCCATGTAGGGGTGCGCGAAGTCAGCCGATGTCGAGCTGAAGTTCACGACCGCAGCCCCGTTGCCCTCCTTGAGCGCTGCGATCGACTCGCGGATCACTACGAACGCGCCGACGAGGTTCACGCGCAGCACCTGCTCGAACGAGTCGACCGTCGTCTCCTGCGTGTGCGAGGAGCGGAGAATGCCCGCCGCGTTCACGAGTGCGTCGAGCCCGCCGAGCCACTCAACGGCGCTCGCAACCCCTGCCTGGACCGACGCCTCGTCTGCAACGTTGAGCACCACGGTGTGAAGCCGGTCGGCGGCGTCGCCAGCCTTGGTGACCGTGTCGGCGAGCCCTGCCTCGCTCATGTCGGCGGCGACCACGCGGCCGCCCTCCGAGAGCATGCGCAGCACGGTGGCCTGCCCGATTCCGGAGCCACCCCCGGTAACGAGTGCGCGGCGACCTTCGTAGCGATTCATGGTGTGTCCTTTCGCTCAAGCCACACCCCTGCACGAAGTGTGGCACGTCGTGCCAGTTTGGCACGTTGTGACATACACTATAACCATGGAACCCTCGGAGTATTCCCTCGGAGCCGACGGCGCGGCCCCCGCACGCACGCTCGCCGAGCGACGCCGCGAGCGCACGCGGCTCGAGATTGCCCGCGCGGCCGCGCACCTGTTCGCCGAGCAGGGCCCAGAGAATGTCACCGCCGAGGAGATCGCCGAGGCCGCGGGCATCTCGCTGCGCACCTTCTACCGCTACTTCGGCGCGAAAGAAGAGGCGATCACGCCGCTGCTCACCTCAGGCGCCGACAACTGGGTCGACCTGCTCACGAGCGCTGCCGAGAAGGATCCACTCGAGCTCTTCCCGCGCCTCATCGACGAGGTGCTCGTGCCCAAGACAGCGGCGGATCGCGAAGAGCTGCGCGTCACCCGCGGCGTGCTTCGCACCGTCGCCGAAACCCCGCTGCTGCGCGCCGCCTGGCACCGCGTGAACTTCGACTCCGAGGCAAGGCTTCGGCCCATCCTCACCGAGATCTGCGGGCCAGATGCTGACCCGTTCGAGGTGCGGCTCCTCGCGACCGTCGCCTCAGACGCGATCCGCCTCGGGCTCGAGCACTGGGCCGCGGGCGACGCCGACCCCGACGGGTCAGGCGGCACGCCGGCCAGGCTCGCGCAGGAAGTGTTTGCGCGCCTCTCGCGCGGGCTCGCCGACTGAACCCAAACATTCCTGTGTTATTCTCTTGCGCATGGAGATGATTGAGGTGGATGGCTTTTAGCCTCCGCGCTACCGCCGCCGCCAGCTAGGCCGGGCACACCCCGCACGCTGACCGCCCCGGTGCGATTCGACGTGAACCGTCGACGCCGATCCACACCTCGCCGATCCATACGGCACTGATCCACACCGCGCTGATTTGCGCCGTTCTGATCTGGCCCGCGCACATCTGCTTCCCGCGATGATCTGCCCCGCAGCTCACCCGACGCAGATCTGCCGTTCTGAGCATCACACCAGCTGTCACACGTTGGTCGTGACCGGCGTTCGACGACTCACAGGCACACTGTTTGAACACCATTCCGGCGACCCACACCCGTCGCCGAGGAAAGAGGGATGCCCTCACCATGTTGCACTCATCCAACACGAAGGCCGGCCAGAAGTCGGCGATCTCGCTGCGCGAGCTCACGTTCGAGTGGCCCGACGGCACGATCGCGCTGAATCGCGTGAACGGGTCGTTCCTGCCAGGCCGCACCGGGCTCGTCGGCCGAAACGGCGCCGGGAAGTCGACGCTACTCCGCCTCATCGCGGGCGAGCTCACCCCCACCTCCGGGCACATCGACACCGCGGGCGACGTCGGGTACCTTGCCCAATCGCTCACGCTGTCGGGAGACTCGACGGTCGCAGACCTCCTCGGCATCAGCGCAACGCTCACCGCTATCCGCGCCGTCGAATCCGGCGACGTCGCAGAAGCGCACTTCGACACGATCGGCGACGACTGGGATATTGAGTCGCGCGCCGACGAGGCGCTCGGCCGCATCGGCTTCGCCGCGGCAGATCTCGATCGCCGCGTCGCCGAGGTGTCTGGCGGGGAGGCGATGCTCATCGCGATCACGGGCTTGCGGATCCGCCGCACCGCGATCACCCTGCTCGACGAGCCGACGAACAACCTCGACCGGCAGACGCGCGCGCGGCTCGCCGAGTTCATCGACGAGTGGCCCGGCACGCTCGTCGTCGTGAGCCACGACCTCGAACTCCTTGAGCGCATGGAGCACACGACCGAGCTGCACGCAGGCAACCTCACCACCTTCGGCGGGCCCTACAGCGAGTGGCGGGCGCACCAGGAGCAAGAGCAAGAAGCCGCGCTGCAGCAAGCCCGAACCGCCCAGCAGACGCTCAAAGCCGAGAAGCGGCAGCGCGTCGAGGCCGAAACGAAGCTCGCGCGCCGCGAGCGCACCGCGAAGAAGACGCAGAAAGACGGCGGCATCCCGAAGATCCTCGCCGGCCGCCGCGCGAGCAGTGCGCAGGAATCGGCAGGGTCGATGCGCAACACCCTCGACGACAAAGTGCAAGCGGCTCAATCAGCGCTCGACGCCGCCGACGCCAGGGTGCGCGTGGAGGAGCACATCCATCTCACGCTCCCCGACCCCGGGGTGCCGCGCGGTCGGCGCATCGCCGAGTTCGAGGACGAGGGCCGCACGATCATCGTGCAGGGCCCCGAGCGGGTGGCGATCATCGGGGCGAACGGCAGCGGGAAGTCGACGCTCATCGCGCAGCTCGTGTCAGGGGCCGTGGCGGATCCCGGTCGCCCGATCGCCCGCCTCGCAACTGAGCACGTGGGATTTCTCCCGCAGCGCCTCGACGGGCTCGACGACAGCGCAAGCGCGATGGCGAACGTGCAGGCGGTCGCGCCCGGCACGCCCTCGGGCACAATCCGCAACCAGCTCGCGAGGCTGCTGCTGCGCGGCGACAGCGTGGATCGCCCGGTGCGCACCCTCTCAGGCGGTGAACGTTTCAGGGTGTCGCTCGCGAAACTCCTGCTCGCGGACCCGCCCTCGCAGCTGCTCGTGCTTGACGAGCCAACGAACAACCTCGACATCGCGAGCGTGGAGCAGCTCGCCGAGGCGCTCGACGCCTACCGCGGGGCACTCGTCGTCGTGAGCCACGATTTCCAGTTTCTCGGGCGGATCGGCATCGACACGATCATCGAGCTCGACGAGGCGGGCCGCATGCGCCAGCTCGCGGAACTTCCGGTGTAGGGCGATCGGGGCGTGCGGGGCGGAGCGCTTAGGGCGCGACCACCCCGCCACTCCGCCGCTGGGGGCTTGCGGTATTGAGGTACGCGAGAAACGCGAGGGCCGCGGGCGACGGATTGAACGCGCTCCACGCGAGATATTCGACCCGGCCGGGGCCGTCGACGAGATCGACCGTTGCAAGCCCCGGCACACCGGCGACGAGCGCGGGTGACAAGAGCGCGATGACGAGCCCGTGGCGAACGAGTTCGAGCACGATGCCGAGATCCATCACTTCGAACGCGACCTCGCGCTGCACTCCGGCTGCTGCGAAGGCGAGGTCTGACTGCGCGCGCCCCGGAGTGCTCACCGGAAAGTCGACGAAGGCCTCGTCGGCGATGTCGCGCAGGCTCAGGCCGCGGCGGCCCGCGAGCGGGTGCGACTCAGCCACCACGGCGACGAACTTCTCGCGCACGAGCTCGCGGCTCGCAACACCCTCGGGCGCAACATGTTCAGGCAGCCCGAGCACCGCGACGTCCATGTGACCGGCGAGGATCTCTGAGATGAACTCGTTGCTGCCGCCGCCGCGCAGCCCGATCTTCACCGCCGGATGGGCGCGGTGAAACGCGGCGAGGGCTGCCGGGGCGTCGACGGCCGTCACCGTCGGAATGAGGCCGATCGTCAAGGAGCCTCGCACCTCCCCCTCGGCGGCCGCGGCGTCGGCGTGGGCGCGCTCGGCCGACTCCAAGCTCGCGCGGGCGTGCGGCAGGAACGCCTCGCCCGCTGCCGTCAGCTCGACGCGCCTGCTCGTGCGGGCGAAGAGCTCAACACCGAGCTCGCGCTCGAGCGCTTTGATCTGGTGACTGAGCGCCGACTGCACGACCCGGCAGCGCTCGGCCGCCCGGGTGAAGTTCCGCTCCTCGGCGACCGCCACGACGTATCGCATCTGCTGCAGCTCCATGCATTCATGATTTCAGTTCATTGAAACAATGACAACTATGCGTTGGACTCATGTCACAGGTCACGCGACGATGAACGAGTGAACACAGCACCAACTCTCCCACCGGCCGCATCTGCCGGCTCATCGATCCACCACGGCGCGCAGCACCGCCCCGGCACGGCGAACGCGCCAAGCACGCCGGCACCTCGCCGCCTCGGCCTGATCGCGCTCACGGCGCTCGCCCCCGCGATCTGGGGCACCACGTACCTCGTCACCACGCACCTGCTCCCCGAAGGGCATCCGCTGTTCGCGGCGCTCATGCGATCGCTCCCCGCAGGTATCATCGCGCTGCTCATCACGCGCACGCTGCCGCGCGGGTCGTGGTGGTGGAAGAGCCTCGTGCTCGGCACCCTGAACATGGCGGCTTTCTTCCCGCTGCTCTTTCTCTCTGCACAGCACCTCCCTGGTGGCGTCGCGGCGACCCTCGGGGCAGGCCAACCCATCGTTGTCGCGTTTCTCGCGGTCGCTATCCTCGGTGAGAAGCTCTCGGGCTGGCGGCTCGCGTGGGGCATCGTCGGCGTCGTTAGCGTCGGGCTCGTCGTGCTCGGCCCCGGCGCGGGGTTCTCTCCCGTCGGCATCCTCGCCGGTCTCGCCGGAGCGGTATCGATGGCGTTCGGCGTCGTACTCACCAAGCGTTGGGGCAGGCCCGCCGGCGTCTCTGCGATGGCGCTCGCGGGCTGGCAGCTCACCGCGGCCGGGCTCGTACTGCTCGTGCCGACGCTGCTCATTGACGGCATCCCGCAGGGCATCGACGGGAAGGCCTTAGCCGGCTACGCCTGGCTCGCGCTCTTCGGCGCGCTCGCGAGCTACACGATCTGGTTCTCGGGCATTCGCCAGCTCCCCGTCACATCGACGGCGCTGCTCGGGCTACTGTCGCCACTTGTCGCGGCCGCGCTCGGGGTGCTCGTGGCGGGAGAGGCGCTCGAACCGATCCAGATCGCGGGCTTCGCAGTCGCGCTCGCCGCGATGCTTGCGGGTCAGCTTGCGCCGCCGCGGCGGCTGGGTCGGCGGGAGTCCGCTCAGCGTGAGTCGGTTCAGCGCCGGCCAGTTCAGCGCGGGCCGGGGCGCTGAGGCGTGGCCCCGGGGTGAAGCGCACCTACACACGATGCGTAGCGACGGGTTCAGACTCGGTGCCCCGCGCTACCGAGTTATCCTCGGGCGCCTGCGCTCCCTGATGGTTATCGTCAATAATCTCGTATTGAATCAGCAGCCCGAGCGCATTCGCATAGCGCCGTACCGACGAGAGCTTTGGATCGGAGTCGTAACGCTCAAACTTGTTGACGGCCTGTTGGGAGATGCCCATCCTCTCCCCCAGTTCCTGCTGCGAAATGCCTCGCGCAATTCGCCAGCTCACGAGCTGCTTGCGAAACTGCAAGTCCCGCGCAGCAAGGAACTCTGCCCGCTGGGAAGCAGGGTGTGGGCCCGCTGCGTCGAGGAGTTCTGTGAGCGTTGCCATGCAGCAATACTAAAGACGACAACCTAAAGGTTGTTGTGAGTCTTGGCGGGGGAATCTTCCACGACCTGCCCAGACTGATGATTACCCCCGCAGCACCTCGGAGCGGAGCACTCGAATGATGCGGTCGAGGGTCTCGGGCGCGAGCGGATCGGCGAGGCTGAACCGCACCGCAGTCTGCGCGAGCTCGTCCCTCAGGCCGAGTGCGAGCAGCACCGGCGACGGCTCCGACTTGCCCGCGGCGCACGCCGACCCTGACGAGACCGCGACGCCTGCCGTGTCGAGCGCGACGAGCAGCGACTCCCCGCTCACGCCTGAGATCGTGAACGAGGCGTGGCCGGGCAGCCGCTCGCTCGGGTGGCCGGTGAGCGCGGCGCCCGGCACCTCGGCGAGCACGCGCGCGATGAGCTCGTCTCGGCTGTCCATGAGCGCGAGCGCGGCGGATCCGATCTGCCCCGTCGCGACCGCCACCGCGGCGGCGAAGCCCGCGATGCCCGCGACGTTTTCGGTGCCGGATCGCGCCCCGCGTTCCTGACCGCCGCCGTGAATGATCGACTCGAGCTGCAGGTGGCCGCGCACAATGAGCGCCCCGACGCCCTGCGGGCCGCCGAACTTGTGTGACGCAACGGTGATGGCGTCGACGGAGCGGCCTGGCCAGGCCGAGGGGTCGGGAGCCACGCCCGCGGGCGCACCAGGCGCAGCGCTGGGTGCCGTGCTCGAGCCGAACGACACGGGGAGCGAGGCCGCCGCCTGCACCGCATCCGAGTGCACGGTCACCCCGAGCTCGCGGGCGCTGTCCGCAAGCTCCCCAAGTGACTGGACCGTGCCGATCTCGCCGTTCGCGAGCCCGACCGAGACGAGCGTCGTGTCTGGCCGCAATGCCTGGGCGGCTGCCGCCTGATCGACGAGCCCGTCTGCGTCAACCGGAAGCACGGTGAGTTCGAAGCCGAACACCCGCTCGAGGTAGCGGCACGATTCGAGCACCGAGGAGTGTTCGATCGCCGTCGTCACGATGTGTCTGCCGCGCGGGCGCGCGAGCGCGAGCCCGACGATCGCGAGGGAGTTGGCCTCGGTGCCGCCCGAGGTGAAGATCACCTCGCCTGGCATAGCGCCAAGCGCCCGGGCGATGCGTGTGCGTGCGCCCTCGACGAGTTCACGCGCCCGAAACCCCGGCGAGTGCACGCTCGAGGCGTTCGCCTGGCCAGACTCCCAGACGTCGAGCATCGCCCGCAGCGCCTCGGGCCGCAGCGGCGCGGTTGCCGCGGCGTCGAGGTAGCCGACGTCGAGGTAAGCGGCGTCAGGCGAGCTTGCTCCGCTCATTCCGCGTCGAGCCCGAGGTCAAGCGCCCGTGCACCGTGCGTGAGCAGGCCGACGGAGATCACGTCGACGCCGGTCTCGGCAATGCCCGCGACGGTGTCGAGGTTCACGCCTCCGCTCGCCTCGGCGATCGCGCGGTCGCCGATGATCTCGACGCCCGCGCGCAGCTCATCGAGCGTGAAGTTATCGAGTAGCACCCCGGTGGGGTTCGCAGCGAGCACGGGCTCGATCTGGTCGAGGCGATCCACCTCCACGACAATCGAGGTCGTGTGGCCCGCGCGCTCCCTGAGGGTCGCGAGCGCCGCGGTCGTCGTCGCGGCATCGACCGCGCCAAGCGCCGCGAGGTGATTGTCCTTCACCATGATGGCGTCGGAGAGACCGAAGCGGTGATTTGATCCACCACCAGCGGCGACCGCGTGCTTCTCAAGCGGGCGCAGCCCGGGGGTGGTCTTGCGGGTGTCGGCGATGCGGGCCCCCGTGTGCGCGACGAGCGCGACGAACGTCGACGTGAGCGTCGCAATGCCACTCATCCGCTGGCTGAAGTTCAGCGCGACGCGCTCCCCCGTGAGCACGCCGCGGGCCGGGCCCGCGACGCGGGCGAGCACGTCGCCGGCGATGAACGCGGTTCCCTCTGGCGCAAGCTCCGTGACGTCGATCCGCTGGTCGACCTGACGGAACGTTTCGGCGATAAGCGGCCCGCCCGCAAACACACCGGACTCACGCGCGACGACGCGGGTCGACACAGTTGCGTCTTCGGGAATCGCGAGCGTGACGGTGAGGTCACCCCACGGCGCATCCTCGGCGAGAGCGCGGGCGACGACGTCTGTGATGATCTGCGGGGTCAGCATGCTGCGGGCTCCTTCGTGAGCGTGTCGGCGTTGGTTGGCGGGGCGTCGCGGGAGGCGTCGCGAGACGCGTCGTGCGGGTCGGCGCGGTGCGCGCCACGGTGTGCGCCGCGGTGCGCGCCGGGGTCGGGTGGCGTGTGCTGGGGCGCGCGTCGCGAGGCAACGCGGCTCGCCACGAACCCGAGCCGCCGCGCCTGCGCCGGGTCAGGTGATGGGAAGTCGGCGCGCTGGTGCGCCCCGCGCGACTCCTCGCGCGCGAGCGCCGACGCACAAACCAGCGCGGCGAGCTCTGCTCGGGGGCCCGAGGCTTGGTCAAACACGGCCGCCGCGGCGGCGAGGCCAGCGGCGTCGCGCTCGATGCCGAGGTGCGCGGTGATGGCCTCGCCGACGGAGGCGTCTTCGTCGGCGGCGCCTTCGTCGGCGGCGTCTTCATCGGCGCCGATGGCCGATGCACGTGCGACCGCGTTGTCGTCGGGGGCGCGCGCCGCCAGCGGCGTGAGCGTTTCAGCGCCCTGCGCCAGCTCGGCGAGCGTGGCACCGATCCCCCACCGAGACGCACCGGCGGCAACGAACTCGGTGGCCGCCACGCCCGCGCGCTCCCCGAACACGAGCCCTTCGAGCAGCGAGTTCGAGGCGAGCCGGTTGGCTCCGTGCACGCCGGTCGACGCGACCTCGCCGGCGACGAACAGGCCCGGCAACGTGCTGCGTCCGTCGAGATCGCTCGCGACGCCGCCCATCGTGTAGTGCGCGGCCGGCGTCACCGGAATCGGATCGCGCACCCAGTCGAGGCCCGCAGCCGCCACGGCCGCGGAGATGCCGGGGAACATGCGGCCGAGCGCGCCCGCGCCGCGTTCGCGTTCGATGCCGGTGGCGTCGAGAAAGACGGCGTCGGCGCCATCGCTCAGCACCCGGTGTAGCTCGCGGGCGACGACGTCGCGCGGCGCGAGGTCGCCGAGCGGGTGGCGGCCATCCATGATGCTCCGGCCGGCGGCGTCACGCAGCACGGCACCCGCGCCGCGCACGGCCTCGGAGACGAGCTCGCCCGTCGCCAGCGCCGTCGGGTGGAACTGCACAAATTCGAGGTCTGCGACCATCGCGCCCGCGCGGGCGGCGACGAGGATCCCCTCGCCCTGCGCCCCCACGTGGTTCGTGTTGCGCGGAAACATCCCAGCGTAGCCGCCCGTGGCGAGCACGACCGCGTCGGCGGAGCGATGCTCGAGCATCCCACTGCCGGAGCGGAGCGCGGCGCCGATCACTGCCCCCGAGCCGACAAGCAGCGACTCAACCCGCGTCGACTCCGTCAGCACGATCGCGCCGGCGGCGACCGCCGCGAGCACCCGCTCGGTGAGGAAGACGTGCAGCGCTGCGCCCGTGCGGTCGCCGCCCGAGTGCAAGATGCGCGGGCGGCCGTGCGCGCCCTCGAGGCCGAGGAGCGGCTCGCCGTCTGGGCCACGATCCGCCGGGAGCCCGGCGTCAAGCAACCCGCGCACGCTGCGCGCGCCGTCGGTCACGAGCACGCGCGCGGCTGCCTCGCTTACGAGCCCCGCACCCGCGGCGAGGGTATCGGCGAGGTGCGCGTCGACGGTGTCTCCCGCACCAACTGCGGCGGCAACACCGCCCTGCGCCATCGCGGTATTGCCGCCGGCGAGGGCGTCGGCCGCACCCCGCAGCCTGCCGGGTGTCACGAGCTCGACCTCAGCCCCCGCAGCGACCGCCGCGAGCGCGCACGACAGGCCCGCGACGCCCGCCCCGATGACGAGGATCACGGCTTCGCCGCAAGCATCCGCTCGAGCGCGATGCGCGAGTCGTCTGCGACGTTCGCGTCAACGCTGATCTGGTTCGGCACCTGGCCGACGAGCAGCGACTCGAGGGTCCAGGCGAGGTACGCGGGGTGGATCCGATACATCGTCGAGCACGGGCACACCACGGGGTCGAGGCAGAAGATCGTGAGATCCGGGCGCTGCTGCTGCAGCCGGTTCACGAGGTTGATCTCGGTGCCGACCGCGATGACGGTGCCGGGCGCCGCGGCCTCGATCTCCTTGCGAATATACTCGGTCGACCCCGCACCGTCTGCCGCCTCGACGACGGGCGCCGGGCACTCCGGGTGCACGATGACCTTGACGCCCGGGTAGTCGGCGCGCGCCTGCTCTATCTGCGCGACCGTGAAGCGCTTGTGCACCGAGCAGAACCCGTTCCAGAGGATCACCTTCGAGTCGTGCAGCTGCTCGACGGTGTTGCCGCCGAGCGGCAGGTGCGGCCGCCAGAGCGGCATGACGTCTTCGGTGATGCCCATCGCCTTCGCGGTGTTGCGGCCGAGGTGCTGGTCGGGGAAGAACACGACGCGCTGGCCGCGCTCGAACGCCCACTCGAGCACGGTGCGGGCGTTCGAGGAGGTGCAGACGATGCCGCCGTTGCGTCCGCAGAACGCCTTGATCGCCGCAGACGAGTTCATGTAGGTGACCGGGATCACCGGCTGCAGTTCACCCTCGACGGCCGGGCCGAGCGCCGCGGTGAGCTCCTGCCAGCAGGTCTCGACCTGCTCGATCGTCGCCATGTCAGCCATGGAGCAGCCCGCGGCGAGATTCGGGAGGATCACCGACTGCTCGGGGCCCGAAAGAATGTCGGCGGTCTCCGCCATAAAGTGCACGCCGCAGAAGACGAACGACTCTGCCTCAGGGTGCTGCTTCGCGGCCTGCGCAAGCATGAAGGAGTCACCGACGAAGTCCGCGTACTTCACGATCTCGTCGCGCTGGTAGAAGTGCCCGAGGATGCGCACGCGCTCGCCGAGCTCGGTCTTCGCCGCGGTGATCCACTCGTCGAGTTCTTCGTCGCTCGCGTTCGTGTAGCGCGCGGGCAGCGGGCCCTGTCGCGGCGCCGACCCCGGAATCACGTCGCCGACCGATGCGCCCGGGCCGTAGCCGGGCTTCGTGTCGATCGCCCACGGGTCGTCGGCGAGCTCGGTGTCGCAGCTCGTCACGCCCGTGGCGCGCAGCGCGATCGGGCGGCGGTGCGGCGCGGTCGCCGGTCGCCCCGCCGGGCCGGTGCGATTCGCGCGGGCGGATCCGCCAGCCGTGTCGCCCGCCGCGGTCTCGCGGGCGGCCGCGCCCCTGATGAGTTCGTGCACGCTGCTCATGAGTTCGTCCTCTGTGTTTCGTGAAGTGGGTATGTGAAGTAGGGGGTGTCTGGGGGCGCGCGGTTCAGCGCTTGGGCTACTGCGGCGGCTGCGGTGTCTGCGCGCCGGTGTCGCTCAGCCGGTAGAGCCGCGCCGGGCGGTGCGCCCCGCCCTGCTCGAGCCTGCCGGTGTCGACGAGGCCGCCGCGGGCGAGGGCCTGGCGGCGGAAGTTCGCGGGGTCGACGCGCTGGCCAAGCACCGCCTCGGTGACCGCTCGGAGCTGCCCGAGCGTGAACTCGGGGCCGAGGAAGCGGTGGGCGACGGCGGCGTACTCGGTCTTTGCGCGGAGCCGCGCAACCGCGTGGGCGATGATCTCTGCGTGGTCGAACGCGAGCGGCGGGAGGGCGTCGATCGAGAACCAGGCGACGTTCTCGCCAGCAGGCTGCTCGAGCGCGGCCTCGGTCTGACCGGCGGCCGCGTCGCCGCGTTCGCGTGCGGCGAGCGGTGGGAGCGGATCGTCCCAGCGGCGGGGCCTGCCTGGCGCCACAGTGGTGGTGGGCGTACTGGCATCATCGGGCGCTGGTTCGGCAGGCATCGGTGTGGCGGTGTGAGGCGGGCCGTCGATTTCATGCTCACCGTACATCGCCCAGTAGGCGATCGTGACGAGGCGTTGCGCTTCCGCAGACCGCTCGACCCCGCCGAAGGAATACAGCTGTTCAAGGTATCCCGGGTCGCGCTCAGCCGCGGCCCGGAGCGTGCGCAGCGCAGTGTCGGCGAGGGTCTCGTCCCACTCGGTCGGACCACCCGGCAGGGCCCAGTCACCAAGGAACGGCGCCCGGGTGCGGCGCACAAGCGGCAGCCAGATCGTTGGCACGGCAGATTCAGCTGATTCGCGATCGGAGCTCGGATTGGCCCGGAGCTCGGCTCGCTCGACGCCACCGCGTTCAGCATCAAACGGGGGCCGCAGCGCAAATGCGACGACAGAGACCGCGACGGCGGGTGGCAGGTAGCGCCGCTCGGCGACACTTGCACGCTGGTAGTGCATCCTCGCTCCGATTTCTGCTGTGGGGTTGGGCCGCTCGGGGCTGATTTGCATCCCTCGGGAACTTAATCCGCACCGCTCGGCGACTTAAAGTCATTGTGACTTTAACTCAGCATACGCCGCTGCGCCGCGCTGTCAAACTCGACAGCACCAAACCGTTATGAGCCTTGTTCTCCAGTGAGAGCCAAATATCCGCACAACCAGGGGCTGAATGGATTACTTGGCTCCGTGAGGATTGCGCAGGGCCGGCACGTGGCCGCAGCAGGGCCGGCACGTGGCCGCGCCGGCCCGCTCGCGATCGCTACGCGAACCGAGCCGCGATCGCGTCCCCGTGGGCGGGCAGCCCCTCGGCACCCGCAAGTGCGATCGCGTGGGGCGACACCTCCCGCAGCGCCGCCTCCGAGTAGTCGATGAACTGCACGGGGCGCAGGAACGTCAGAGTGTTCAGCCCCGAGGCAAAGCGCGAGGTGCCCGAGGTGGGCAGCACGTGGTTTGATCCGGCGCAGTAGTCCCCCAGCGACACCGGCGACCACGCGCCAACAAACACAGCCCCAGCGTTTCGCACGCGCGACGCTACCTCGCGCGGGTTCGCCGTCATGATTTCCAGGTGCTCGGCCCCGTACCGGTCGGAGATGCGCAGCGCGGTGTCGAGATCGTCGACGAGCACGATCTGCGAGTGGTCGGCGCTGAGGGCGGCGCGCGCTCGCTCCGAGTTCTGGGTGGCGAGAACGCGGGCGCTCAGCTCCTGCTGCACGGCCGCCGCAAGCCGTTCCGAGGTCGCAAGCAGCACGCTCGCGGCGTTCGGGTCGTGCTCGGCCTGGCTCAGCAGGTCGGCCGCGACGTGCGCCGGGTTCGCACTCTCGTCAGCGATCACCATGATCTCGGTGGGACCTGCCACCGCATCGATGCCGACGTCGCCGCGTACAAGGTTCTTCGCTGCGGCTACGAAGACGTTCCCCGGCCCGGTGATGACATCGACGGGCGAGAGCGCGGCACCATCGGCGCTCTCGGGAAGCCCGTACGCGAGCGCCGCGATCGCCTGCGCCCCGCCCATCGCGTACACCTCGGTCACGCCGAGCGCGGCACAGGCCGCGAGTACCGAGTTCGCCGGGAGCCCGGTCTCGCGGCTCGGCGGCGAGACCACCGCGATCGATTCGACGCCTGCGACCTGCGCCGGCACGACGTTCATCACCACGCTCGACGCGTAGGCCGCGAGGCCGCCCGGCGCGTACAGGCCGACGCGCTGCACCGGAAGGTACTCTTGGCGGATCACCGCGCCGGCAGCCAGCTCGGTCGCTACGGCGACAGGCAACTGCGCGCGGTGTCCGGCGGTGACACGCGCGATAGACAGTTCGATCGCGTCGCGCAGCGACACGGGCGCCTCGGCCCAGGCCCGCTCAAGCTCCTCGGCTGGCACCCGCAGCGCCGCCGTGCGCACGCCGTCGAAGCGCTCGGTGAGGTCGAGTACGGCTGCGGTGCCGCGCGCACGCACGTCGGCAATGATCTCGGCGACGGCCTTGCTCGCGCTCGCGACGCTGGCCGCGGCTCGGGGAATCGCGAACGCGGCCGCGTCCGCGGCTCCGCGAAGGTCGGTGATCTGCATGATGCTCATGGTGTTCCTTTCAGGGGCCGCGCGTGCGGGTCGTAAGCTGGGGTGGAAAAAGACGGTTGCACAGAGCTTGGAGGCTCATGGATTCTGACGCGAGCTTCCCGGCTGCTGGGAAACGATCTGGGTTGGGTCGCGAGCGGCTGCTCGCTGCGGCCCGAGAGGTGATCTCAGAGTTTGGGGTCGAGGGCTTGCGTGTCCGCAGGCTCGCCGCGGCGGCCGGCGTCTCACCCCCGCTGGTTTCGTATCACTACCCCGATCAGGCGACGCTGATCGCGAGCGTGCACAGGGAACTCGTGCTCGACTACTTCGCCTATCGCGAGGGCGCCGCCCGCGCGGCGTCTGGGCCCATCGAGAAGCTTCGCGCCTGCGCGAGGGCGGGGCTGCCGCCCGCCGTTGATCCGGCCCTCGTAGCCCCGCTGTTCGAGCTGCACGGACTCGCCCGCCGCAACAGCGCACACGCCGAGGCGATGAGCGGGCTGTGGCACAGCGAGCACGCACTGTATCTCGGGATCATCGAGGATGGGGTGCGCGAACAGTTGTTCACGCTCTCCCGGCCTGCCGCAGATGTCGCGGGAACGCTGCTCGCGCTTGAGGACGGGCTCGCCCTTCACCTCGTCGGCGACAACGCGTCGATGAGCGGCGAGTGGGCGCTCAGCACCCTGCTGCATACCGCCGCGCTCGAGCTCAGTTGCCCCGAGCTCGAGCACGACGGTTCGCGCCGCTAGCGCTCGCGGCTAGTGTGCGTCGGCGGTTTCGCTGGAATCGGCGGTTTCGCTGGCGATCGCATCGACCTCGGTCGTGAGCGTGCCCGGTCGGTTCGGCAAGAACAGGCCCGCAACGAAAGCGAGCACGAGAATCCCGCCCCAGATGAACGCCGGCACAATCCCGCCGACGAGGAACGGCAGGTTCCACACCGAGATCCCGAGCACGAGCAGCAGGCCGATGCCGCCGAGCACGGCCGAGACCGTGACCCAGGTGGACGGGGCGTCTGTGCCGCGGTGGGCGCGACCAAAGGCGATCACGGCGACGCTCGTGAGCGTCATCATCCAGATCACGCCTACGGCACCAGCGCCCGAGTACCAGGTGTAGATCTGGGTCACAGGGTCGAGCTGGGCGAGGGCGGAGACGACGACAACGACCGAGGTGATGATGCTCACCCAGAGCGATGCCCGCGACGGCGCGCGATGCTTCTCGTGCACGGTCGCGAGGTTTGCGGGGAGCACGCCGCGCTGGCCGAGGGTGAACAGGTAGCGGGTGACGATGTTGTGGAACGAGAGCATGCACGCGAACATGCTCGTCACGACGAGCACCTGCACGATGTCCGCGACGATCGGCGCGACGACGGCCCCCGCAAGATCGATCACGACCTGGTCGGGCGCTGCGGTCGACGCGGCGACCGCGTTGTCAACCCCGAGCCCAGCGATGACGAGCCACGCGGAGAAGAAGTAAAGTGCACCGACCGAGAACACGGCGATGTACGTCGCTCGTGGGATCGTGCGGTTTGGGTCTTTCGCCTCGTTGCGGAACACGGCGGTCGCTTCAAAGCCAAAGAATCCAAGGAACGCGAAGAGCAGCCCCAGGCCCGGTGCGCCGACGAGTGCTTCCGAGGGAATAAGCGGCGTCACCGAGAGCTCGCTACCTGAGAACAGCACGCCGAGGTCGATCGCGAGCACCGCGATCACTTCGAGCACGAGCACGACGCCGAGCACCTTTGCCGAAAGCTCAATGTCGCGGTAGCCGAGCAGGCCGACGATGACGAGCATCACTGCTGAGACGATCCACCACGGCGGCGCGAAGCCAACCGAGCGATCGAGCAGATTCACCGTCTGCACGCCGAGGTAGCAGGTCATCGAGACAGTGAGCAGCACGTACGAGAGCATCGCGATCGAGGCGGTGCCGAGGCCAGCGCGGCGGCCGAGCCCACGGTGCACGTAGGAGTAGAAGGCGCCCGCATCAGGCACGCGCGGCGTCATCCAGGCGTATCCGACCGAGAACAGCAGCAGGATCGCCGTCGCGACGAGGATCATCGTCGGCGCGCCGACGGAGCCCGAAACGGAGATGATGAGCGGGAAGTTGGCTGCGACGACCGTGATCGGCGCAGCCGCCGCAATGACCATGAAGACGATCCCGGTGACTCCGAGTCGACGGTTCAGCGTGGCACTCAAAGCGCCTCCTTTGTGATGACGAGAACATGCGTGGTGAACGCGTCAGGCTGGCATCGCTGCCGCCATCCGCGCTGATGATGAGTGAAGGCCTGGCGAACCGACAGCCTGCGGTCATCGCAACCCAAAACTCAGCGATGAGCGTGTCCCCCGGACCTTCTCATCTCACAATAAGCTGCGAGCTCAAGCATATCCTGATCATTTGTTAAGTCGCGTCCGGGATTACGGACAGGCGCCTAGCCGGTGCCTTCGTGGCACTCAGCGCTTCTTCCGCCGGAACCCCTCCACCCGCTTCCCTCCACGGGCATGGGGGCGCACCCAGACGGTCGGCGCAGCGTGAGATCCCAGAGAGTCGGGGGCGCCAGAGCTGTCACGCTCCGGGCCTGACACTCGCCCCGACTCCAGATGTGAAGGTCGGGCGCCGCCGAGATCGACAATTGCCCGGTTGAGCCCCGTTTTGCCTGCGATCCGGGCCGCATGACCCAGTTGATCCTCGTCGAACGCGACCGACATGCGCGCGATTTCAGCAACGCTGATCCCCGTGTCGGTGGCGACGACCGGCCACTGCTTCACCGCGGCAACGACCTGCCCGATGAGCCCGGCGCCTTCGTCGGCCCGCAGCCCGTACGCTGCCGCGCTGTTGAACAGGTTGCGAATATCGCGGGCGCGCGGATCGTCACCCGCCGTGATCGGGCGCGAATACACGACCCCGCGCGAAGGTGAAGGGTTGATATCAAACGCTGGGCTCAATCCCCAGCCGACCGAGTCGCGCAGGAACCCGTGATTTTTCCAATGATCATCGACGTTGTTGATCAGCACGGTGAGCGCGACCCGTTTGAACAAGTCCGCCCCCTGCTCCCGGCGACCCGGGACCAGCACCCCCACGGTGTCGGCAAGGTGCTCATAGGTCACGCTGCCGTGATCTTGCTCGCCAAGTTCCATCGCAGTGCGCGCGGAAATGTACCCAAGTCGCTGACCCTCAGACCCGCGATCAAACCGGTCGAGAACCAGACTCGACTTTTGCTCACCGACACGGACGAGCTTCCCGCGCTGCACGTTGATCCCAGCGAACGAGGCGAGCCGCATTGCGACGTACTCCCAAGCCTCCGCATCGATCCCGAAATCACGCTCCGACGGGAGCTTGATGATGCGAAGTCGGCCCCCGAGGGAAACTGACACCTTTGGTCGTGCGCCCCCGATCGAGGATCCGGGAGCGCCGAGGAGCTCCAAATCTCGATCTGTCGCCTGGTGCTGTTCGAAACGCGCAGCAGCCGCAGCGATCTCGTCAATGTCAGATATTCCGCGCTCAGTGAGTTTCGCTACCCCAAGCCACGGGCCGGCAGGTATGGTGCGAAACCTCACCGATCCCAGTCGCGTCGCATCGCTCGCCAGCGCGAGGTAATCAAACTCCCCGATTGGAGCTCGAGTTCCTGCCTCGCGCGCCAAATCGGCTTGGATTAGCCGTCGCCCCCAGTCGTCAGGCATGAGATCTTCGAACGCACCAAAAATCTTTCGGTCTTCCCCGGACTGAAACGTTCCAGCGCGGAGCGGGAGCTTCGGATCCAGGGCATAGGCCCCCGGGTTCAGCAAATAATCGCGGTCGTACGCAAAGCGCGTGCCCCCGAGCGAACGTCCCCCGTAGAAGCTCGCACTCAGACGCCCTGCGACCACCGTGTTGTCGCCGAGCACCACCCCCACCTCGAGGTCGTTCTGCAGGGCGATCATGACGATCCACTGGCCATTCGGTAGGCGAGCGCCCGCCCGGCATCAGTGCCCAGTGGGTCGGCGGAGGCGACGAGATGCTCAGCGAAACCGAGGGCTGCGACCACGGCCATGACAGAGTCAAAGCGCGGCGACCCCACGCCGTCTTCCACGGAGCGAAGGGTCGCCCGCGTGACATTGGCCCGACGCGCAAGCTCCGAGGCACTGAGCCCCTGCAATTGCCGCCACGCACGAATGTGCTCGCCGAACTGGGCAAGTTGCCTGTCGCGCGACAGCGATGACCGGGTGACCATCACGCCTCCTAGTAGTTGCTATCTATAGATACCAAAATACCCCAGAGTTGCTACCTATAGCTAGCAATTACTATGGTTTGATCTTCAGCAGCCGCTGCATCCCCCGCACGGCCCGATCGCTCTTGGACCCGAGCGGATTGTCGATGAGCATGTACGTCCACGTCGATGACGGTCGCCGCACGGCCGCAGCTACCGAAGCGCCAAGATCGTCGGGGTCGAGCAAGCGAAGCTCACTCACAACCCGCTCGTCGAGGGTGGCGAAGAAGCCGTCGAATTCTTTGAGCGCCTGCAGGTGGAATGCATCGGTCGGGTGCTCGCCGCCGAGCACCCGCAGGTGAATGCCGTCGCGGAGCTCGCTCAGCAGCTCGAGGTGCTCGCTCCAGAGCTCGTCGAGTTGCCACAGCGTCACGTCGCGGCAGGCCGCCTGCGCCGCCGCCTCGCCCGATCCGCGCACGAGACCGGCGAGCAAGTCGGCGTCGTGCCGCCCGACTGCTGCAGCGGCGGCGCGGGCACCGGTTGCGCCTGCGCCGCTCAGAAGAATCTCTTCCCGGTATTCGAGTACCGTGCGACGCTGCCGCGAGATCGCGAGACTGTATTCCCAGGTCGCCCGATGCTGATCGAGGCGAATCGCCTCAGCGATCTCCTGCGAGGTCGCCGCGATCTTCGCGAGCGCGTCGGAGCCGAGCGGGGCGGTGCCGAGCGCACCGCTGCCGAGCCTGCTTCCGGATCGCGCGAACCTCTGCCGCAGGTACCCCGGCGCATTCTCGGCGACCAGATCATCGTCCATCGACAGAAACACCCGTGTCGAACCCGGGTCTCCCTGCCGGCCGGCCCTGCCCCGCAGCTGGGCGTCGAGCCGGCGCGACGGGTACATCCCGCTGGCAAGCACGCTCAGCCCGCCGGCTGCGACCACTTCACGCCGGTGCTCCTCCGCCGCCCCACCCAGCCGAATGTCGGTGCCGCGCCCAGAGATTTGGGTCGAGATTGTGACCGCGCCCGGTTCTCCGGCCCGAGAAATCACCTCCGCCTCGGCTTCGTCGTTTCGGGCGTTGAGTACCCGCGCGCTGACGCCAGCCGCCGCAAGCAGCGAGGCGATCTCCTCCGACTCGTCAACGGACTGCGTACCGACAAGCACCGGCCGGCCCGTCGAATGGCACGCACCGACCTCACCCACGATGGCGCTGAGTTTTTCTGCGCGAGTGAGCAGGCCGACCGGCGGGTGATCCACGCGCGCGTTCGCCGCGGATCGCTCCACCCGGCCCGTTCGAATCCCGTAGAACTCCTCGAGTTCGCGCGCCACGGCAACCAGCGTGCCGCTCATGCCAGAGCGATGCGCATACCGACCCAGTAGCTCCTGCACGGTCAAGCTGTCGAGGATCGTTCCGGGGCGCGACGCGGCGAGACCCTCCTTCGCTTCGACCGCGGCGTGCAAGCCGTCGGGCCAGCGCTGCATTCGGGCGATCCGCCCCCTGCTTGCACTCACGAGCTTGACCGCGCGATCCATCACCACGTAGTCAACGTCGCGCTCGGCGATCGCGACGGCCATGAGCGCGACGTTGATGCGCGAGAGCCGCGCGCCGTCAGAGCTCCCGTACAGGTCTTCGCCGCCGAGCGAGCGTTCGACTGCTTCGAGGCCCCGGTCGGTGAGAAAGGCGGTGGATCGGTGCTCGTCACACTCGTAGTCCACCCCGGGGGTGAGCGCCATCACAATCGCGACTTCTTCACCGAAGTCTTGGCCGGTGCGCTCGGTCTCGCCCGCGAGCACGAGCGGCGACACCGCCTCGTCGATCATCACGGCGTCGGCCTCGTCGACGATCACCGCGTCGAAGTCGATGTCGAGGCGCTCGGACGCTGCCCAGGCGATCCCGTTGCGGAGCACGTCGTATCCCACCTCGCTCACCGGGGCGTAGAGCACGTCGGCGCAGTACGCCTCGCGTCGATCCACGTGGGCCGTGCCCTGGCCGATCGCGGCGACGGAGACACCGAGCGCGTCGAACAGCGGCCCCATCCACGCCGCGTCGCGCCGTGCGAGATAGTCGTTCACCGATAGCACGTGGGCACGTCGGCCGAGGAGCGCGAGCCCGGCTGCGGCCATCGCTCCCACGAGGGTCTTGCCCTCGCCGGTATCCATCTCGACGCCGTGCCCAGCCAGCAGCGCTGCCGCCGCCGTGAGCTGCTGGGGCGTCGGCGTGAGCCCGAGGGCATCGCTGCTCGCGTCAGCGATCGCGGTGAGCAGCTCACGGTGTTCCCCGCCGGCTAGCCGAGAAAAGCTCACCGCCCCGGGCGCAGCGATCACGCGGCGCAGCCAGACTGGGAGCCGATCGGTGAGCGTGAGGAAAGCCATACCGGCACTGTATACGCTGCGGCTGGGCGTGCAGCAACGCTGCGACACGGAGTGCTGCGCCCTCGCGCCGCACTCGGTCGAGGCAGCGCCCAGCGGGGTCGCCGCGGCAATCGCAGCGAGTTCTCGCCAACGAAAAACGGGCGGCACTCCCGAAGGAGCACCGCCCGCTGACGTTCCGCGCAAGGCGGGGCTATCGAGCCCTACTGGTCTTTCCTCGACCGGCGCACTCGCAGCACCACGAGCGTTGCGCCGAGCAGCAGCAGCGCGACCCCACCGACGATCAACCCAGTCTGGGCCGAGCCACCGGTGCCGGGAAGCCCGGGCTCGCCCGGCGTCGGCGGCACCGCCGGAAACTCGTTCACGACGGTGAGCTGCGTCGCAGCCCCGGCGGCAACGGTCACGGCGCCGACCCTGATGTCGCCGGCGTTCGGCGTGATCGACACCGTGGTTCCACCGCCGGTGCCGGTTTCGCGCAGCTCACACTTCGCGCCGACCGGCAGCTGCTCGTAGCTCGCGGTCAGACCGTTCTGCTTCGACAGCTCGCGGTCTGCGCCGCCCGGGATCTCGATCGCTGCGGCGACGCCGCCGCGATCGACGGTGCACTCAAGCGATACGGTGAACACCTTGTCACCAGCGAGGCTTGCGCCCGCCCCGGTGAGCTCCTTCTTTACGGTGAGGCCACCGAGGTCGAAGGTGTTGATCACGCGCAGCTGCGCGACCTCGTCCACTCCGATAACGATCGGCTCGGTGATCGGCGCGCCCTCGGCATCGACGATCTCGCTCGTGGTCGCGCCACCGGTGTTGGTCTCGGTGAGACCACACTCAGCTCCGACAAGAAGGTCGGAGTAGTCGCCTGCGAAGCCGTTCTCCGCGGTGAGCTCGCGCTCGGCACCACCGGGGATCGACACGTCAGAACCGTCGAGCGTGCAAGCGAGCGAGACCTCGAACGGGCCTGCACCCCAGAGCTCGGCACCGGCACCCGTGATCTCCTTCGCTACGTGCAACACGCCCGCGTCGAAGAAGTTCACGGCTGTGAGTTTCACGGTCTCGGTGTCGCCGATGGTGATGGGCCCGGTGACGGGCGCCCCCGCGCCGTCGACGAGCTCGGTCGCGGTCGCGCCGCCGGCACCGGTTTCGGCGATGCCGCACTCGGCGCCTACCGGCAGCTTCCCGATCGAGAGCTTCTTGCCTGCTAAGGCCTCGGCCTTCGTGAGCTCGAGCGTCGCGGAGTAGACCTCGTTGCCCTCGAACGTGCAGAGCACGTCGAACGAGAACTTCGTCGCGTCAGACACCGCGCCGGCCCCGGCACCGGCGAGCTCCTTGGAGAGCTCGATGGCGCCGACCGGCATCGTGTTCGTGAGCACGAGCTCGGCGTTGTTCGCCGGCACAGACGCAGCGTCTTCGGTGACCGTGATCGTCCACGAGCCATCCTCGTTCTGCGGAATGGTCGTGTCCCCCTGCTTCAGCTCGGCTGAGCCGCCCTTCGCGTCGACCTCGGTGAGCTTGCACTGAGCGCCAATCGGCAGCTGGTCGACGAGCCACGCGGTACCGCCAGCGGTGAGCTCCGCCGACGCTGGGTCAAGCGCGATCTCCTCGCCGAGGAACGTGCACTCCGCCGCGACCTCGAAGGCCCCGTAGTCGATCGGGTCGCCGGCCTGGTTCTCGGCACCATCAACGCGCTTGGCGACCTGGAAGGAGCCGAGCTCGTAGCGGTTCGTGAGCTTCAGCACGGGCACGTTGGCCTTGTCTCGGCCGATCGTCACGGTGTCATCGGGAATCTCCGAGGAGGTCTCGCCGTTCGCGCCCGGCACCTCTGCGACACGGCACTTCGCGCCGTACGGGAACTGCTCGTCGAGCGTCACCGGCTCCCCGGCCGTCACCGTCACGCGGACGGGCTCAAGCTTCACGGGGCCCTCCTCAGACCCCTCACGGGCGGGCACCTCGCACACCACGTCGACCTCGAAGGTCTCAGGGGCGAAGTGCGCGCCGTTGCCCGTCACGGTCTTCTCGATGGCAAGCGGGCCGCTCGCGAGTGCGACGCCGACGCGCAGGCCCTCGGTGGGCAGCACGCTCGCCTTCGTGGTTCCGTCTGATCCGATCGTCTGCGCGCCGACTGCGACCGAGTTCCACGCGACAGTGTCTGCCGTCATCTTCGGGGCCTGCGCCGGGGTGCGAGTTTCGAAGGTGTACGCGAGGCGGTCGCCTGGAGCGAAGCGCTTGTCGGCTGGGAAGGTGAACACGCTCTTCACGTGGCGCACCGTGGTCGGGTCGACGTCAGGCGTGAGCGCCCTCCAGAACCCGTCGCACTGCGGCGTCTCGGTCGGCTTCAAATCTGCCGTGCACGCCGTGCTGTCGGAATCGGAGTAGAACAGCTCGGGGGTCACGTCGTGGCGGTAGTCAACGCCGTCGGGCGCGGCGCCTTCGACAACCTCAACGTTACCCACCCAGGTCGGCTGCCACTCCGAGTTACGCGGCAACAGCACGAGCGCGCCCTGGTCTCCGACCTTCGGCAGCGAGTCGATCGTCACGACCTTCTCCATCGCCGTCGTGCCGGTGTTCTGCAGTTCCTCGCGCCACGTCTCGATGCCGAGCGGCTTCGTGATCGGAACGCAGCTGCCTACGTAGAAGCCGTCAGGCTCCGAGCCGATTGCCGGCTTGCACTCTGCGACCGAGTTCGGGTTCGCAACAATCGCGGTGCCGAGCTCGGGGTCGTTCGCGCGCACGTACTTCTTGCCGCGCAGCGCCCCGGCCTCGGTCGGGTAGACCTCGGTCGCCGCCCAGCACTCCTTGCTGCCGTGATCTGAAGACGTGAAGTTACAGCTATCGAACTCCTGGTGCGGTGACTGGACATAGAAGCGGTTCTCGAGCGAGTGCTCTGACCCGGCCTCAACTCCCGGCCGGAACATCATGTTCACGGTCACCGTGTACACCTCTTCGGGGTAGAGCACGGTGCCCTCGGGGAACTCGAACTTCACGCCGAAGATCTCGCCGCCCGGAGCAACGGGCTGCTGGTTCTTGCCCAGATAGGTGACCTTCACCTTGCTCGGGTCTACCGGAATCTCATTTGGCCCGTCGCTGTAGACGTTCTCGAGGGCGAAGCTAAAGCGCTTGGACTCCTCCATGTCGGGATCGAAGATCAGCAGCGGCTTCCGATCGGCCTCAACCGGGTTGTCATCGACCGGGAACAGATCCACGATGATCGGATCGAGGATGCCTGCACTCTCGTTCGTTTCAGCGTCGGCGACGCGCTCTGCCGTGTTCGTCGTCTTCAGCTTGAACGGGATCACCGAGCCGGGTGCCTGCGCACCGACCGGGGTCTTCTCGACCGCAACCTCGATGCCCTCCGAGAGGTACGTGTAGCGCACGGTGTCGTCGTCAGACGCCGTCAGCAGCGGCTCCGGCTCACCGCTGCCTGAGTCGGGTCCCTTGAGGTAGCTCTCGGCGTCGGCGTCAACGGTGTTGTGCAGCTCGCCGCCGTGGTTCTTCACTGGCTCGCCGGGCGCGCTAATCTGCGCGTCGGAGTCGGGCACCGGCTCGGCAGGGTTGGAGACCAGGTAGGCGCGGCGCTTCACCTCGAGAGCGATCTTCGCCTCGGGGTTTGCCGGGTTCTCGAACGCGAGCCGCTCGCCCGCGTCGTTCAGCCTGGTGTAGGTGAGGCGAATGCCGCGAATCTTGTCGTAGTCGGTGTTGGGAATATTCGCGAGCAGCGCAGCAGCGGCACCCTCGATCTTGCGATCGACCGCCTTCACGGGCGCGTCGCTCCCCTTGACCCAGCCGTCAACCGCCGGCGGCGTGTTATCGGGGGTGAAGTTCAGCGCACGCCCAAACCCCTGAATGTCAGTTTCGAAGTCGCCGTACAGCACCTCGGCCTGCACGTGTGTGACGGGCGTCGGCACCTCGAGCGTGTCGCCCGTGAAGCCCTCGAAGCTGAATGCGTTCCAGAAGCTCTTCGCCGACGGTGTGCCTGGCACGCGGTTCTCACCGGAATCGGTCACGACCAGCTTGTCGGTGCGCCCGGTGCCCGACGGGCGTGCGGTGAGATCCATGCGAATCGGGTCCCACAGGCGTTGCTCGTACCCCGGCTCCGACTCGTCCCAGATAACGCGCTGGTTGTCTGGCGTGAACTTCTTCGTCGTCTGCACGGCGAGGTCGAACGTGTCGAGGCGAATCTGCGCCTCGTCTGCCGCCTCGACCGAGTGCTCCTGCTCGAGCCCGAGCAGGTCTGTGACGCTGCCGACGGTGCCGTTCTTCACGGGCGAGTCGACTGTGGTGACAGGCTTATTCGGGTCGCTACGGTGCGTCTTGCGCAGCTGGAAGTCGAGCTGCAGCGTCGCCGTCGCCTTGGTCGCGATGCGCCCCTGGTGGCGCAGCTCAACCTTCACGACATCCTTGAGCTCTGCGGGTGTCAGCGCCTTTGCCTGGCCCGGCGTGAGGCCGCCGATGCCAGCTGGGTCGATGATCGAGCCGTCGGCCTTCGTCAGTATCACGAGGGTCTTGTTCGGGTCGCCGCCCGTCACCGGGTGCGGTGCGTCGACGATCGCGTACAGGTTGAAGATCTCGAACGGGCTTTCCTTGCCATCACCCGGATCGATGATCGAGAGCTGGTCGACCTTCTGCTGCGAGGTGTTCGTCGCCTTGATGGTGACGCGGCTCGTCGGGTACGACTCTGCCGGCACGTCTCCCGGCGGAACGCCGAGCGGGCCGCCGCTCCAGCCCTTGGAGACCGTCACGCCGAGCGGGCGCGGCACGATAGTGATGTCGTCGTCATCCTGATCGTGCTCGGTGCCGCCGCCCGGCTGCTCGCCGGTCGCGCTGCCCCAGTTCTTCACGAGGCCGGGCTTGCCGGCGACGTTGAAGATCTCGCTCGCGATCACGGCCTTGCCCGGGTCGCTGCGGCGCACGTCGCGCAGCTCCCACTCGAGGTCGACCTTGCGGTCGCGGCCCATCGACTTCCAGAGGCCCGAGCCTGGCGCTGGCGCGTCAGCACCGGCACCAATGCGCCCGTCTCGGTTCTCCTCGAACACGATGCGCACGGCGGTCGCGTCACGCTGCTCGTCTGCGGTGAGCTCGATATCGCTCATGGTCTTCGTATAGAACGGCTCGGTCGCGTTGGTCGCGCGGACCCACTGGCCACCGATCCAGAGATCAATCGAGGTGATCTTGTCCCAGCCCTCGGCGAAGGCCTTGTCGTTCGTGACAGCCTTTACCTTCACGAGGTTGAAGGCCTCGAAGGTCGTCTGTGCGACCGGGTCGGCCGGGCCAGCGCCCGGCGTCGAGCCGAGGCGGGTCTCGCCGAGTGTCATGCGATCGAACGCGAGGTTTTCGGTCGACCAGTGCAGCCTGGTCTTCGCGTGGTCGCCCGTGCGCTGCACGATCTGCGCGGGGTTGCCTGCGTCGAGCCAGGTCTTCTCGAACAGGTCGTACTCGCCGGGGCGCGGCGCCTTCACTACGAGGTCGTCACAGGCAGGCTCGTCGGTCACGTCTTCGGCGATTGTCTCATCGCCGACCTGAATCGCGCCGCTCGAGGTCGCGCAGTTCGCGAGGGTGATGGGCTCGGGGCCCTGGTGCTGCTCGTCGAGCGTGGCGGTGAAGCTCGGGTTGACGTTGAAGTCGGGGAGCTCGTGCGGTTCGAAGCCAGGGTCCGGGTTCGTGAAGACGAACTGCAGCCCGCCGATCTTGTCGAGGATGTCGGCGGGGAGATCCTTGTTCACGGTGCCCGTGAGCCCGGTGAAGCCTGGGATCTCGATCCACTTGCTCTCATCGGTGTCCCAGTAGCGCACGGTGAGCGTGGCACCGTCGGGCACGTCGGTGTTCGTGATCGCTTCGGGCGTGAACTTGTCCCAGAATGCCGAGTCTTTCGGCGGGCTATTGGGGTCTCCTGGGAACTCGAGCTCTGGGTCACTCACGATGATCTCGGTCGCCGGCGCATTCGAGCCTGGCTTCACGACCGTGGTGGGCAGCTGCACGAGCACGCCCTCGCCCTTGTAGCCCCAGATCTCGCCGGGTGTGAGCTTCTTCTCGGTGGCGATCTCGAGCTTCTTCGCTTCGAGGGTCACCGTGTCATCGGCCTCGTCGGTCGCGGTCTTGTCACCGAAGGTGCCCTCGACCCCAACGACGTTCGTCACGGTGCCGAGCGGCGCGCCGGTCTCGGGGTCAAAGCCCTTCGCGTTTGCCACGGCGGCAAAGTCGATCGTCGTCTCGCTACCAGGCTCAATGGGGCCGGCGAAGTCGAGCTCGAAGTAGTCGAGCGAACCGAAATCTGCCGGCAGCTCGGGGAATGCATCGCCGTCGCCGAGGGTCAGTGGCCCCTGCTGCTGGGGCGCGCCGGCCTTGTCGATGTAGTAGAGCGTGAATGTCGCGGTTGCTGCTTTGGCCGGGTAGGTCACCGCCGAGGTGAATCCCGTGAAGTCGAGCTCCTCAGCGAAGCTGCCGCTCGCTGGTTCGCGAATCTTCAGGCTGTCGAGGCTCACGGCGCTCGTGTTCGTCGCGCCGAGCGTGACCTGGGTCTTGCCACCCTGGGCGAGCTCGTTCGGGTTGAACTGCTTCGCGGCCTCGACCGAGATCGGGGTCGTGTGAATCGTGTAGTCGGCTTCGTTCTCAGCCTTCGCGCTCTGGTCGCCGAGTGCAACTTCGCTCTTGACGGTGTTCTCGGCGGTAAATTTCTCTGTGAGGTTTGCCACCTCGGGGCGCTGCTTGAGGCCGAGCTCGAAGCCGCCGCTCGCGTTTGTAGGGAGCTTCGAGCCATCCGCTGCGGTGAAGGTGACACGGATGCCCTGTGCCCCGGCCGGCGGCGCGTGCGGCATGTCGCTCGCGGAGAGCACCTCGGTTACCCATGTGCCTCCAACCCAGTACTCGACTGTCGCGGTGGGCGCCGCGCCGTCGGGGAAGGTGAGCGACTCGAGGGTCGCCATCTCGAGGTACTCGAACGGGTTCGGCGAGGCCTCGGGATCTGTCGGGTCGGTGAGCGTGAGCGTGTCGACTCCGGCGTTCGACTTGTTCACGCCGTTGACAGTGAGCGTGGTCGGTGTGCCGGGCTCCGCCTGCGCGAGCGCCGGGTCGTAGCCCTTCGACACCTCGGTGCCGAGCTTCAACTCGATCACCGGGGTGACAGCGACGTCGTCGGAGACGTCTGCGGCGTTGTCTGCGTCTGCCGTTGCCGTGTTCACGATCGGCACACCGTTTTGGTCGAACGAGAGGTTGTCGCGCAGCTTCACTTGAATGGTGATGACCGCGTCGGCGTTCTCGAGCAGGCCGGTCGTGCCGTCACCGAGCTCGTCGCCGAACACCACCGTCACCTGATTGCCTGAGACATCGATCGACTCCGCGGTGGCGTTCGAAACCGCGACGCTGCCCTCGACAATCTCGAACTCAGCAGGAATCAGGTCTGACAGTGTCGCGTTGCGGCAGCCGAGGTCGGTGATCGTCGAGCAGCCGAGCTCGATGCGATACTCCATTGTCTCGCCGGGCTTCAGCGTCTCTTTCGAGGCCGACTTCGTGATCTCCAGCAGTGCGTTGTCTTCGGCCGCGAGCGCCACCTGCGGTGTGGCGATGGCCATGCCGAGCGCGAGAGCCGCCCCCAGGCCCCACGCAATCCCGCGCTTGCCAGACCTCTTTATCTTGCGAAAGCCGCCCACACCAGTTCCTATCGCTTAGTGACGCGCCCCAACCACAGTGTTGCCGGGGATGCAATTTGGTCTAAGAGTATTCGATGAATTCCCTGAGCGCACCACCGTTATGAAACTGTTTCCCCCGAGCCTGCGCCCAGCAGGTCGCGAAGGTCGCTCGCGGTGAGCCCGGCCGCGAAGTGAGCTTCGTTGTCGATGACGGCATCGAAGACGGCGCGCTTACGCGCCTGCAGCGCCCGCACTTTCTCCTCGATCGTGCCGAGCGCGATGAGCCGAATGACGTGTACCTGCTTTCCCTGACCAATTCGATGCGCCCGGTCGATCGCCTGCGCCTCGCTCGCTGGGTTCCACCACGGGTCGAGCAGAAACACGGTGTCGGCCTCGGCCAGGTTCAGCCCAACGCCTCCCGCTTTCAAACTAATGAGAAACACGTCGACCCCGCCCCGCCTGAATTGACCAATCACCGAGTCACGATTGCGCGTTGACCCGTCGAGCAGCGCTACCCGCAGGCCCGCCGCCGTCAACCGTTCGCGCGCGAGGGCCAAGAGCGAGGTGAACTGACTGAAGACGAGTGCGCGCCGCCCCTCGCTCGCAAGTGCCGAAGTGTGCTCCGTCAACGCATCGAGCTTCGCAGACGGCAGATCGGCGTAGGTCTCGTCGATGAGCGAGGCGTCAAGCGCGAGCATGCGCAGCAGCGTGAGCGAACGAAGCACGGTGAATCGATGTCGGTCGAGGTCATCGATCAGCCCAAACAGTTTCTGCCGCTCACGCTGCAGGAATACCTCGTACAGCTCCCGGTGCTCGGGAGCGAGTTCAATTTCGAGGAGCTGTTCTTGCCTCTCGGGCAATTCAGCCGCAACGAGCGGCTTGGTGCGCCGCAGCAAAAACGGCCGAAGGCGGCGCCGAAGTTCTTTCGTGCGGTGCGCGCGGAGCGCCGCCTGTGTCTGTGGGCCGCTGCCCGCGCCTATGCCCTCGGAGACACCCGGCGCCGGCCGCTCGATCGCCCGCACGTACCGCTCTTCAAAGCGACGCGCCGAGGGGAAGAGCCCGGGGGCGACGATGCCGCAGATGGCGTGCAGTTCGCGCAGCGAGTTTTCCATTGGTGTGCCGGTCACCGCGAGTTTCCAGCTGACAGGGAGCTCGCGGGCAAGCTCGTTGCCCTGCGCCTGAGCATTCTTGACGAACTGGGCCTCGTCGAGAATCAGGCCGGCGAAACCACGCTCAGGGTCTGCCGCAACGCTGCGGTACTCCTCGAAGTCGAGCCGAAACAGTGCGTAGCTCGTCACGATGATGTCGGCCACTGCCGCATCAGCTGAGACAGGTCGGCGCGAAGCGCGCGAGGTCGACGAACGCACGCTCACGCGTAGCCCGGGAACGAACTTTGCCGCTTCAGACGCCCAGTTCGTCATTACCGACGTGGGCGCGACCACGAGAAACGGCCGCCGCTCCACGCTAGGCACCGCTCCAAGCGGGGCCGGCGGCATGGCCCCCGACCCCGCCTTCGCATGCGCGATCAGTGTCAAGCACTGGAGCGTCTTGCCGAGCCCCATATCGTCGGCGAGAATGCCGCCGAGACGGTGCCGCCAGAGAAACGCCAACCAGTGAAACCCCTCGAGCTGGTAGCTTCGCAGTTCGGCGCGCACACTGGCTGGCACTGGCACGGCCACCGGCGACTGCTCCCCCACCTCAGCGATCAGGGCCCGCCACTGAGTTGCTGCCGGCGACTCCTCAGCGAGATCCACAAAATCCGCCCAGCGCGGCACTTGGTGCCTGGGCACCGCGAAGCCGGCCTCCCACTCAGCGAGGTTCTGCGCTTCAGCGATGAGCTCTATCAGCGGCGTAAAAGTCGGGTGGTTGAGCTGCAGATAGGTGCCGTCGACGAGCAGTAGCCTGCGCTGGTTCGCCGCAAGCGCGCGAAACAGTGGCCGAAACGGCACCGTTCGCCCGTCGACGACGACAAGCACCCCCATGTCAAACCAATCCTCGGTTTCGCTCGGCACCGCTGTGATTTGCAGCTCCGGGGCGCCGCGCAGCTCGCGGTATGTTGGTGGCGACCCGGTCTTGTGCACCTCGATGCCAGGCAGCTGCTCGAGCTGCGGTAGTACCTCGGCGAGGAACACGGCCGCCTCGGCGTCGCGCAATTCCACCTCCGGTGGGTGCGGATCCACGAGCCAGACAGGCGGTATCCGCTCGTCGTCGCCGAGCTGCGGAGGCAACGCCTCTGCGAGCGGGGCGCGCGATTCGGTGTGCCACCTGAGTGTGAGGCGGTGCCCGCGGCGCCACGCCGCGGTGAGCACTGGCGGGTCAGCCTGCGGCTTAGGGAGGGCCACAGACCCGTCTGAGCTCGACAGCTCGAAGCGTGAGCGCAGCGCCCGCACACCGACGTCGAGAAATGCCGCCCGTTCGCGCTCCGGCACGGTGATGGGCCACCCAGCCCCGCCCGCCGCGAGCAGCGCGGCGAAGTTCTCGCTGAGCCCGGCTGGCACGGGAGCCAGCCGCACGGTGCTTGCAGTGCTGCCGCCCGATCCGCTCGTGTCTGCTCGTTCGACGACATAGAGACCGTGGCTGGCAGTCGCCCCAGCCACGCGCATCGAGGCTCCTGCTGGGGCGGGAGTGCCCGCCCGAGCCTGCCCCAGGGTGGTCTCGGTCGATGCAAGCTGCTCCCCCGGCAGCGCGACGGCGTCGCCGTCGAGGAGCAGCAGCGGCGCGACCCGAAGCCCCGGCGGGAGCGGCGTTTCCGCCGTGCTGCGCCCGGCGGCATCATCATCGCTATGCTCGCCGCCGACCGAAACAACATCGAGGGTGAGTTCCGCCCGCTCGTGCAGCACAACCTCGCTCCGCCTGTCGGCCATGGCGAGCGCGATGCCCAGTGTCTGTGCCTGCGTGAGCATCGCCCAGAGTGCCGGGCTGACGAAGTCGTCAAGCAGCACCCACTGCGGGTCTTGGCCGACGGCGAGCGGCTCGGCCGCGCGGTGCAGCGCGTGAAACTGCCGAAACCAGCGCTGCTGTTCGGGGTCGAGTCGGAGCCTGCTGCCGTGGTGCCCGATGTTGGCCCAGGTGAGCGAACCGCGCGCCCAGCCGCGCGCAGTGCGCATAGCGGGCCGCGTCGCAAGCCTCACCACCCCGGTACCGGGCCGCTCCTCGCCCGTGCGCAGCCGACCAACCGTGGGTAGCGCCCGAGACAGCGGCCCGTTCCAACTTTCGCTCGACCGAGGCATGAGCTCGCGCAGCTCGAACAGCAGCCCGAGCTCGGTGAGTTGCTCGGGTTGCTCTTGCTGCGCGGGCCGCACCGAATGCTCGGGCCGCCCAGCCTGGGCGGCTTGCGCCCCAGGGTTTGGCCATCCGTTTTGTCCGGTTTGTTCGGTTAGCGGGTCGAATGCTACAGCGCCCAAGTGCTCGCCGAGCACCCCCGCGAGCTGCGCGCGCCAGCCCGCCGGTTGTTGCTCACGCGATTCAATGCCCATGATGCCTCAATCGTAGAAGCAACCGCCGACCTTCGTGCGCACCTGCCCAGCCTCACGTGCCCTTGCTCGGGTGCGTCAGCGACACTAGCCTGCTAGGTGAGCACACCTGTGGCCCGCCGGGCACCGTTTTTTCGTGTGTGCCACCTGAACGCCGGGAGGCCACGCGCAATGACGCACGACAACAACGCGGGCTGGGCGCCCCCTGGAGGGCAGCAACCCACCCCCGATCCCGCTTCGCCACAGCTCGACTTCCCGCCGCCCGCAGCTCAGCTCCCCGGCCCGGCAATGCCTCACGTGGCGCAGCCGGGCGCTCAGTTTCCCGGCCCGAGTGAAGCTCCCGCGAGACCGCCGCGACGACGCATGAGCACGCGCGCGGCACTCATCGCCTCGGTCACCGCCGCCGCGCTCCTCATCGGCGGCACGGGAGCCGCGCTCGCGGCGACCGGCACGCTCTCGAGGTGGATCCCGGGGCTCGCAGGCCAACCCGCTGACACGGCTGCCGGCCCGCTGGGATACACCGACGACGGAACCGCCCCGCGCAGCTTCGCCGACGGCGTCGAACTCGCGTGGCGCGTGGATTCCGACGCTTTTGTCACGCCGAAGACCGGGCCCGATACCGCCTCCTCGTGGCTCGGCGGCCACTTCGACCGCGCCACCATCGGGCTCGACTCGCCGTTCTACCCCGCCGCAACGAAGAACGCGGTGATGTTCGTTGCCCGTGGCGTCGATTCGAAGCTCGTGCTGCTCGACGCTGCCGACGGCACAGAGATCTGGTCGACGGAGATCCGCCAAGGGCATGCGAACTGCGCTCCGGCCGCGGAGCGCGTCGAGCGATTCTACTGCGTCGCCGCGGGCGACGAGGGTGAACCGTCGGTGCTCTGGGAGGTGACCGCCTCGGGCGAGGCGACGAGCACCGAGGTCGCCCCGGGCCTCAGCCGCGTCGCCACCTCCGCTGACAGAATCGTGCTCGCCTCGATGTTCACGGCCCGGGGCGAGGCGAGCGCCGTTGCGCTCGATCTCGACGGTCGCGAACTCTGGTCGAGCGACAACCTGCACACGGGCGGCTACTACGGCATCACGATCGCCGGCGAGCGCACCCTGCTTCGCTCGGGCGGCAGTTGGACGCTGCTCGACGGCACCGGTGCCACCGTCGCGACGGGCACGGGGGCGAGCGTGTACGAGGGCGGCGACGGCAGCTGCGACGCGCTGCTCACCCCGGGCGGGCACCTCGTTGCCGCGTCGACCCCCGAACGCTGTGACACGGTTACCGGGTCGGTCGTGTGGGGCGGCGGCCGCGACATTCTTGACGTGCACGCGGTGACAATTGATGGCGAAGACGCGATCGTGAGAAGCAACGCAGAGTCTGGCACCACAGTCAGCACGTTTGCCGCCGACGGCTCGCTCGCTGAGCTCTGGAGCGACCCACGCGGTGGTGCCTTCGTCGGCGCGACTGGGGGCGAAGGCTCGGCGCTCGTGGTGCGCGGCAGCGACAGCTCCCACTCGTTCAGCGCGGCAACGGGTGAGCTACTGGCGGAATGGTCGCAACCGGAGTTTGGATTCGAGGCCGGGTACCGAAGCGACCAGCTCTCAGTGCCAACGCTCGATCTCGTGCTCGACGAGCACGGCACCTCCGTCTCAAACGGCGCGCTCGTCGATGTCACCACCGGCGGCACGCTAGGAGCGCTTGCCTACCCCACCGACGCGCACGAGGCATGGCTGACCTATGCGGGCCTGCTCGTCACCGAGCGAGGCTGCCCCGACTGCTCAACCGCGGGCGGCAATGGCAGCGATAGGTTTCTCTCCCTGTACCGGCCGATAGATTCCGGCGGTTCGGGATCCGCCGCCACGGCAGCGCTGCCCGCGGGCATGCCGCAGTGCCCCGACCCGACCGTGCTGCTCGCCTGGGCCGAGTACACGAACGGCTGGGTGCTCGTCTGCGGCTACGATGCGACGACCCCGGCGTTCGTGCAGGTCAGGCCGGCAGACGGGTCGGCCGACATCTTCTCGATCGGCGCGAAATCGCCAGCGAGCAAAGAGGCCCTCGCAGCCTGCAAGTGGGACCCAGACACGCGCCGCATCACCGCGACCCTCACCGACGGCAGCCGCATCGTGCTCGACTACGACCTCGGCACGCTCAGCGTGGTCGACGGCAGCGGCAAGACAACGCTCGCGCAGGAGCGGTTCGTGCGGTACATCTTCGTGCCGCTCGGCTCACAGCTGCGCACGCTCGCCGACACCGCCGGCACCTCCGGTGCCTTCGACGTCAGCTCGCCAGACGACACCGCCGAAGACCAGGTGCGCTACCTCATCGAGGTCTTGGAGCGCGCCTACGAGGGCAGGGCCCTCGTGAAGTCGGCGCTCCCGAAACTGCAAAACTGTACGGCATCGGCCGGCGGCTACGCCGACTCCGTCACCGCGATGGAGCAGGTGCGTGACAACCGCGCCAAGTTGCTCGCCGCGCTTGACGCGATGCCCGTCGATCTGATCCCTGACGGCCCGGCATTGCTCGACGACCTGCGCGAGGCGATCGCGCAGTCGCACACGGCGAACCAGGAGTATGTTGCCTGGGCAAAGGCCGCCAATGCAAGCGGTTGCGCGCAGCTTTCCGCCGCAGGCAAGGCTGCTGCGGTCGCCTCCGACGCCCCCAAGGAGCGCTTCGCAGAGCGATGGAACGCGAATATTGCGCCGAAGTTTGGTGTGCGAAGCGTCGACCCGTGGTTTATCTGACTCGCACCGCACGCGGCGAGCATACGCACATCTGGAAGCGGGTATATTTGAGGGTGAAGTCTGCGGCCTCTCGGCTACGGCGCTCGGCACCGCCAGCGTTGCAGACGCGCCGCACCGCACGCGGCAAGCCGCAGCCAACCGGCTCAGAGGCTTAGAAAGGCCAGATCTGCATGCCCACGAGTGGGTTCCCCGAAGAGAACACCGAGCTGCCGAGCGACCCCGGAACCGCCCGGCGTGACCGAGAGACCGCCGCCCGCGAAAGCGCCGCCGCGCCGGAGTTCGCTGAACTCGCCGACGCCGCCGTGTTCTCCGAGCGCAGCCGCGGCACCGACGCGAAGATTGCCTCGCGCGCCGACGGCGACTCGTTTCGCGCCGTAGCCGCGCGCTATTACTCGCTCACCAAGCCGGGCGTGCTCTATGGCAATGTGCTCACGGCCGCGGCCGGCTTCTTGCTCGCTGCTGGGGTCACGCTGCACTTCGATGCGCTGCTGTTTTTTGCCACCATCATCGGCACCACCTTCGTGATCGCGTCGGCGTGCGTGCTCAACAACGTGCTCGACCGCGACATCGACGACCGCATGGAACGCACGAAGAAACGCGCGACGGTCTCGGGCAGCATCAGCGTGCGCGGTGCGGTGATCTTCTCGATCGTGCTCTTCGTGCTCGGCAACGCCGTGCTCGTGCTGTGGACGAACTGGCTCGTCGTCGTCACGGGGCTCGTCGGCTTCTTCACCTACGTTGTGCTCTACGGCATGCTCTCGAAGCGCATGAGCGTGCACGGCACGCTCGTCGGCAGCATTTCGGGCGCCGCCCCGATATTCGCGGGCTACGTTGCCGTCACCGGCGCCGTCGACGCCGCCGCGATCTTCGCGTTTCTCGCGATCTTCTTCTGGCAGATGCCCGAGTTCTACTCGATCGCCGTGTACCGCCGCGACGAGTACGCGCGCGCCGGGGTGCCAGTCATCACCGTTGTGCACGGCATTCCCGCCGCGAAAGTGCAGATTCTCATCTACGCAATCGCCTACGGTATTTCGGCCGTGGCGCTCACGTTCCTCGGCTACACGGGGTGGATCTACGCGGCTGTCATGGGGGCGCTCAGCCTCTGGTGGGTCGTCATCGGCATTCAAGGCTTCCGTGCGAAAGACGATAACGCCTGGGCGCGGCGCATGTTCCGCTTCTCGCTCATCATCATCATGGCGTACAGCCTGATGATCGCGGTCGGGCCGCTGCTGCCGTAAGATGCCATTCCCGCAAGAAATTTCGACTTCGCCCCTCGCCGCAGTGCACGCTGGTCTCTGAACACATCTTCAGAGAAAGCGAGGGGCGCATGCCCACTTTTCACGCGAATGCCACGACCCTTCAGGCGGCCCTCAACGAAGGAGGCCCCGTGCTCATTCAGTTCTGGGCTGAGTGGTGCGCACCGTGCCGGGCGATGATTCCGATCGTTGACCAGTTTGCGCAAGAGCACGAGGGTGAAATCTCTGTCGCCCGCGTCGACATTGACCAAAACCCCGACCTCTCCGTGCAGTACCGGGTCACCGCGGTGCCGACGTTCGTCATCGCCCGCGGAGATCGTGTCATTGAGGCCTTCTCAGGGGCGATGCCGCTGAAGCCCTTCACGGCGAAGGTGCAACAAGCGCTCGCGGCGTAGCACGGGCTCCCGAGAGGCGATCCCGGGCGGGGCGCGCGTCGGCGCAGGCGCAGCACAGGCCCGGGGGTGTTCTCTAGGGAGCGTTTCCGGGGGCGTTTCCGGGAGCTTGCTGTGAAGCTGGTTCCCCAGCTCGCGCCAAGGGCTGGCAAAGCAATAGGCTCAGAAAAACAATGAGTTGGACACCAGTACAACTTCGCGGGCGCGCGGGTGCATCCTCACCCCACCGACCGCCACACCGCTGCGGCCGCCGTTCACCCGAACTGCGGCCGCAGCGTTTGCCCCTATCGAAAGGTTACGAGCCATGACCCAAACGCCAGCCGCGTCACCCGAACGCGACCAGATCAAAGCCGACACGGAGCCCCTTCGCCCAATCTCGGAGCGACTCACTGCGCCGCCGCGCATCGCGGCACCCGTCGCGCTGCACGGCCTCACCTGGCGCGAACTGCGCCACTCAGACCTGACCGCGCTGCTCGAATTCGAGCGCGCCGTTGACGAGGCAGACGACCCAGATGCCAGCACCGACGCTGAAGACCTCGAGGAGCGTTTCGACACCCCCGGGTTCACACCTGCGACCGACACCATCATCGCGCTCACCCCCGGTGGGGCGATCGTCGCCTACGGTGAGGCGTACCTCGAGGCGAGTGGCGAGGGAATTGTCACCGCGCATATCAACGGGCGCGTGCACCCGGAGTGGCGCCGCAAAGGGCTCGGCACGCAATTGCTGCGATGGCAAGCGCAACGAGGCACCCAACAGCTCGCCGCTTCGCCCTTACAACTGCCCGCAATGATGAGCACCCTCGTCGGCGAGCACGCCGCTGGGCAGCGCGCGCTCTTCGAGGCGGAGGGCTTTCGACCCGCCCGCTGGTGGATCGAAATGGAGCGTGATCTCGAGGAGGCCGTGCCGGCTCCTGCGCTCGCGCCGGGGCTGCGGGTTGAGCCATTCACATCACAATGGTCGGGGCAGGCCCGCCTGGCGATCAATGAGTCGTTTCGCGACCACTGGGGCAGCCAGCCGACGTCGCACGACGAATGGGACGACGCCAAGCAAGCGGATGATTTCAGGGCGAGCTGGAGCGCGGTGGCAATCGCCACGCACGCCGACGGCACCGAGGAAGTCGTCGGCGCAATCACCGTCGAGGGCGACGAAGACGAGTGGGAGTCGTACGGCTACCGCTTCGGCAACGTCGACGAACTCGGTGTCACGCGCGCTTGGCGGGGTCGCGGCATTGCGAGCGCGCTCCTGAGCAGCGCGATGCGCGCGATGCGCGCCGACGGGGTCGAGCGCGCGACACTCGACGTCGACAGCGACAGCCCCACCGGCGCGAACGCGCTCTACGCGAAGCTTGGGTTTGCCGAGACCGGGCGCTCCGTCACCTACGCAAAGACCTTCTAAAGGAGAATCAATGAATGCCACAGCCGCGATTCGGCGAGCGACTCCGAACGACGCGACGGCGGTGCTCGCGCTGTTCGACGCCGCTATCGCCTGGTTCACTGAGATTGGAAACACCGAGCAGTGGGGTAGCGAACCGTGGTCGACTCAGGAACGGCAGGTCGCGCGTATCGCCGAGGCCTGCGACTCCCCCGACTCGTGGGTTCACATCACCGAGCGCGGAGAGGTGAACGGCTTCCTTGTGCTCGGCGACGCCATGCCCTACGTACCAGCCCCTGAACAGCCCGAACTCTACGTTCGGGTGCTCATCGCCTCGCGCGCACCACACGCCAGAGGCGTCGGCCGCCGGCTCATGGCGTTCGCCGACGACCGCGCGCTGGCCGATGGCGTGACCGAGCTCAGGGTAGATTGCTACCGCGGCGGCTCCGGGGCGCTCGTCAGATACTACGAGTCGTGCGGGTACGAACGCACGAGCGTGTTCGATGACGGCGGGTGGCCCGGCCAGGTGCTTGCGCGCAGCCTAGCGCGGTAGCTGGCGCTCCGCGCCTGGAGCGGTGTTGCCATCGGGCTGCACGCCGGGATCGCCCTCGGAGCTGAGCTGTGCCCGCCGAGAGCACACACGCCCAACATCACCGCGCGGCCCGGTCGGTAGGCTCTGAGATCTGTAATCTGCAGAAAAACGGCCAAAATGCGGGGTATCGGCCAAAACGTGTGGATGGAATCTTGATCTAGCCGCATGATCACGCGCTAAAACAGGGATT
>NZ_BAAAKZ010000004.1:0-35780 GCF_039528015.1 Leucobacter albus
GCACGGGCACGGCGCGGGCGCGGCCCCGGCCCCGGGCCCGGGCGGGCGCGGGCGCCCGCCGCCCCGGGCTGGCCCCGGCGCGGCCCCACGGATATGGCGCTTGTTGTCGCCATTTCGCCGCCCAAACGACAACACGCGCCAAATCCAGCTGCAACTTGACCGCTTTGGCGGGCTAGTCGCGAGTGTTTGGGGCCCCGACGCGCCAGCGCGACGGCGGCACCCCGGTATGCCGGCGAAACGCGCGGCTGAACCCCTCGTCTGAGGCGTACCCGAGCTCGCGCGAGGTCTGCGTCACCGAGGCCCCGCGCGCGAGGCGCCGCTTCGCGTCTTCCATGCGCACGCCGGTGATGTATTGCCCTGGCGACGCGCCGAGAAGCTCGCGGAACCGCCGTGACAGAGCCGAGCGCGACATCGTGCCGAGGCTCGCGAGCGCGTCGACCGACCAGTCTCGGCCCGGGTCGCTGTGAATCGCGGTGATGACGGGGTCGAGATGCGGATCCGCGACGCGGGCAGCCCAGCCACGCGGCGCGCACCCCGCCGACACCCATGCGCGCAGCACCCCGAGCAGCAGTGTGCGCGCCATGAGCCGGCACACGATCTCCCCGCCGCCGACGAGCGGCACGACCGGCTCCGGCGTGCCGAGGTCGCCCATGTTGCTCGCGAGCGAAGAGACCGCCGGGTCGAGCCGCGCGAAGTCGGTGATCGTCAGCGGGTCTGGCACGAGTTGGCGTAGCCGCAGGCCCGCCTCGTTGAGCTCGACCGTGACAACGACAAGCGTGGCGTCACTCAGCGCGTCGAAGGCAAACGCCGACGTTCCCGTCGTCAGCAGTGCGGCGCCCGCAGGGAACCCCGTCACGTGGCCCCGGGCCACGACGGCGCCCTCGCGCTCAGGGTCGGTTGAGCACGATGTCGCCGGTTCGCCCCGCAGCTCGCCCTCGACGACGTAGACGAGCGTGTTTGCGCCCGCGGGCGTTGTCAGGCGACGCCCGGCCCGCAGGCCCACGCGGTTCGTGCGCGTGACCGCGACGTCGATGCGTTCGAGCAGTGTGTCGAGGGGCGCGCTGTGGGGCGCACTGAGGGGCGCACCAAGCGACGCATCATGGGGCGCATCGCGGGGCGCGCCAAGGGAGGACGAGTCGAGCGGAGCTGACTGGGTCACAAGCATGCGGGGTGTAACCCGATTCGGGCGCGCGGTATTCCGGGCGCTACGGGTGCGGCCCCGTAGCGCCCGGGCACACAAGCGCCCGGGCACACAAGCGCCAGGGCACCCGGTGCAGCGCTCGGGCCGTGGCCGGTGCGCCTAGTTCTGCTTCGCGTGCAGCTCGAAGTGCGCGTGCGCCGTGCGCAGCCAGCCGAGGAGGAACTCGGCGGTCGCATCGTTGGTGATCTCGCCGTCTTCGGTGATCAGGCCCTCGGTCATCTGGAGGTACACCTCGGGCTGCTGCAGGTCGGGTGAATCAAGGAAGGCGAGAATGGAGCGCAGGTGCGCCTGCGCAAGCGCGGTGCCGATCTGCCCGATCGAGGCGCCCAGCACCGCGGTGGGAACGCCCTGGAAGCTGTTCTGGCCCCAGGGGCGGCTCGCCGTGTCGAGCGCGTT
Source organism: Leucobacter albus (assembly GCF_039528015.1). Taxonomy (NCBI): domain Bacteria; kingdom Bacillati; phylum Actinomycetota; class Actinomycetes; order Micrococcales; family Microbacteriaceae; genus Leucobacter; species Leucobacter albus. The sequence goes on from NZ_BAAAKZ010000004.1 coordinate 1,598, forward strand.
CTTCAGCACGCCTGGCACCGAGCGGTTGTACTCGGGTGTGACGATGATGACACCGTCTGCCGCCTCAACCGCCTGCTTGAACTCGGCGGCCGCGGCGGGAATGTCGGCGTCGTGATCGGCTGAGTAGTACGGCAGGTTGGCGATCGGAATCTCGGTGAGGTTGAGCTCGGCCTGCGGGGCGAGCTTTACCAGCGCATTGGCCAGTCGACGGTTGATCGAGGTTGAAGACACACTGCCCACGATGAAGCCAATGTTGTATGTAGTCATGAAGCGGTTCCTTTCTAAAAAACCTGCGTGTACGCTCACCCAAACCGGGCTCGGGCGCAGCTCATTCCCGCATGTCTCAGATTGCACCCCCTGTTCACCCCTTGGCGGTACAGTGCTGCCATGCCCTCTCTGAGCCTCTTGCACCTCACCGACACGCACCTCTTCGGCGACGCCTCGCGCCACTACGACGTTGTCGACACCGCCGACCACCTGCGGCGGGCGCTCGATCACGTCGCGCATCTCGGCTTCGATCTCGTGGTGTGCTCGGGAGACGTCAGCGAAGATGGCACCGAGGCCTCTTACGAACGAGTGCGCGACACGCTGCTGCCGTGGGCCAGCGAACGCGGCGCCCGGGCGATCTTCGCCATGGGAAACCACGACCGCAGGGAGAGTTTCCGCGCGATTCTCGGTGATGGCCAGCCGGGAGCCGAAACCAGCCAGCTGCTGGCTGGCGAAGCCCCCGACCGGCCCGTTGCCTCGGTAGCCACGGTGAACGGTTGGCGAACAATTGTGCTCGACACCTCGGTGCCGCAGGCGGGCTACGGCGAGCTCGGTAGCGCGCAGCTCGAGGCGCTCGCCGCCGAGCTCGCGTCTCCCGCCGAGCACGGCACAATCATCGTGATGCACCACCCGCCCGTTGACGCCCAGACGGAGCTGCTCGGAGCGCTCGACCTCGACGCGGCCGACGCCGCGGTTTTTCGGGGGCTGCTGCGTGGCAGCGATGTGCGCGTTGTGCTGGCTGGGCACTATCACCTGCCGATCGTGGAGACCGTCGCCGGCGTGCCAGTGGTCGTGGCGCCCGGGGTCGCAAACCTCGCCACGGCGTTCGGTGACGCCAGCGAGGAGTCGGCGAGCGACGAGTACGGTGGCGCCACCGTGACGGTCAGCGACGACCGCGTGCGGGTCGTGCCGTTCACCCGACCCGTCACGGGCGGCGAGGTGTTTCGCATGGACGCTGACACCGTACAGCGCGTGATTGGCGTCGCTGGGCGCCCATGAGCCCCTACGTTGCCTCCGAGCCAGACCCTAGTTTCCCGGAATACGGGGGTGTTCTCGGAGGCAAGTGCAGGGTTGGCGGTGGGAGCCAGGCGAGAGCCAGGCGAGAGCCCAGCGCGAGCCCAGCGCGAGCCAGGCGAGAGCCCAGCGCGAGCCCAGCTAGGCGCGGGGGCAGGGCTACCCCGCTAGACCTCGATGCCGTACAGGTTCGGCTCGGGCACGAGCACGAGGCCGAACTCCTGCTGCACCCGCTGCACGATAAAGCGCGCGAGCTCGCCGATGTCGGCCGCAGATGCCGCGCCGCGGTTGGTGATCGCGAGCGTATGCTTCGTCGACACCGACGCGCCAGAGCCAGGCAGGCGGTAGCCCTTGGGCACACCGGCGTGTTCGATGAGCCAGGCGGCCGAGAGCTTCACGCGCCGCTCGCGTGGCGTTGGCGGCGTGCGCAGCGGCTGACCAGCGGCAAGCTCATCAAACGTGGTCACGGCGACCTCGGGTTCGCCGTCACTCACGGGAAAGCGCGGCGCGTTCTCGGGGAGGCCGCGCGCGAACCGCTCGGTGACGATCGGGTTCGTGAAGAACGAGCCGGCGCTCCAGGTGTCGTGATCTGCCTCGTCGAGCACCATGCCCTTTGAGGCGCGAAGCCGCAGCACCGTGTCGCGCACGACCCGCAGCGGCATGCGCTGCCCCTGTTCGACGCCGAGCGCGGTCGCGAGCTGCGCGAAGCGGATCGGCTCAGACAGCGGCTCGGGCCCGGCCTCGCCGGCGCCGACCGCGGCGTCTGCGAGCACCAGGTCAATCGAGAGCACAACACCCTCGAGGCCCTGCTTGATCACCGAGTCGCGGTAGGCGAGCTCGAGCTCCGCGGCGAGCATGCGCCGCGGCTCGTAGGTGGCCGCGTCGAGAAATTCGATCGAGTGGAGCACATCAGAGAGTTCCTGGCCGTAGGCCCCGATGTTCTGCACGGGGGCGGCACCGGCCATGCCAGGAATCCCCGACAGCGCCTCGATGCCCGCCCAGCCGCGCTCGGCGCACTCGGCGACGAGCGCGTCCCAGTCGTGGCCGGCCTCGACGCGGATGCGGATGCTACCCGCCGAGAGTTCGGGATCCGCCACCTGTTCGATACCCGACGTGCGCACGAGCAGCACGGGCCCGGGGTAGCCCTCGTCGGCGATGACCGTGTTCGATCCACCGCCGAGCAGCAGCCAATCGTCGCCGCGCTCCCACAGCGCGATCGACCGCTCGATCAGCTCGTCGCGGGTGTGCGCGGTGAGGGTCTCGTCGGCGGGGCCTCCGACCCGCATCGTGGTGAGGTCGGCGAGTCGCTGGGTGCTCACGCGAACGCCACCAGCAGCTGGGACTTGCCCAGCACGGTGGCACCGTCGAAGGTGACCTTCAGGTCGAGGCGCGCGGTGCGGGCCTCGGCGTCGATCGCGCCGACCGTGACGGTGACCGTTACCGGGGCGCCGGCCTCAGCGTCGACGGGCACTGGGCGCGTGAAGCGCGACTGGAAGTCTTTCACCCAGCCGGCGGCACCGAGCCAGTCGGTCGCGACCGAACCCGCGGCGCCCATCGTGAGCATGCCGTGTGCGAGCACGCCGGGAAGCCCGACGGACTGCGCGAAATCATCGCGGTAGTGGATCGGGTTGAAGTCTCCCGACGCTCCCGCGTAGCGCACGAGGTTGTCGCGGGTCAGCGTGAACTCGCGCTCGGTGACGACGTCGCCGACGGTGAGCGTCTCAAACACGGGGGTGACTGCCTGGCTCATGCCTCTTCTCCTCGCACGACGAGCGTCGAAATAGCGGTGACGACGTGCTCGCCAGCCTGGTCGACAATCGCGCTCGAGGCGGTGACCATCGAGTGGCCGCCGAGCTGCTTCACGGCGGCGATCGTGAGCGTTGCGGTGAGCTCGTCGCCCGCGACAATGGGGCGCGTGTAGGTGAAGCGCTGGTCACCGTGCACGACGCGGGTGAAGTCGACCCCCGCCTCGTCATCGGCGAGTAGCTGCGCAAGCGTCGCTTCCTGCACTGTCACCGCGAAGGTGGGCGGCGCGACCACGTCTGCGAAGCCGGCTGCCTGAGCCGCCTCTGGGTCGTGGTGGATCGGCGACTCGCTGCGCACGGCGCGCGCGAACTCGCGCACTTTTTCTCGCCCGACAAGATACGGCTGGGTGGGCGGGTAGACCCTGCCCTGAACGTCTGGATTAACCACGGGAACAGTCTAGCCGGGGCGTGTGCCTGTGTGCGCCGGGTGCGCCGGGTGCAGGCTCAGGGCACGCTCCGGGCACGCGCTCAGGCAGCGCTCAGGGTGCGCGAAGGCCCGCGCCAGTGTTGCCACCGGCGCGGGCCTTCGCGTGCGGTGCCGGGGTGAGGCTATGCGATCCGCCCCCGGCTCTGCGCTGCGTTACTTGCAGACCAGCCCGGTTACTTGCCGAGCAGCCCGCCGAGCAGGCCGCCGAGGCCGCCCTGGCTCTTGCCGCCGCCACCACCGAGGAGGCCGCCGAGCAGGTCGCCGATGCCGCCGCCCGAAGCGGGGGCCGACTGGCCACCACCGGTAAGGCCGCCGAGCAGCCCGCCGAGCACGTCGCCGATGCCGCCGCCGTTGTCGTCAGCCGCGGGGGCCTGCTGCTTCTTGCCAGCGAGGAACTGCATCACGATCGGGGCGAGCAGCGGCAGCAGCATCGGGATGAGCTTTGCGATGCCCGCGTTGCCAGCCTGCTGACCGAGCGCGTTCGCGACCGCGTCTTGCTTATCGCCGAGTACGTGCTTGACGATCTTCTCGCCGTCTTTCTCGTCGATTGCCTCGAGCGAGATCTTGCCGTCGGTGGGAGTGTGCTTGCTCAGCGCGCCCTCGAGCTGCTGCTTGCCCTCGTCGCTCGAGGCGTTCACTGCGAGGCCGCCGAGCAGGCCGGGAAGGGCCTGCTTCACTGCGGCGAGCGCGGTGTCTTCGTCGACGCCAAGCTTCGCGGCGAGCTCGCCGACCGGCACCTGCGAGAGCAGGGAATCAAGTGCGTTGTTGTTTGCCATTTCGGTGTCCCCAATCGAGTGTCGCCGGGTGCGACTCACACAGCATTACACTATCGCTACCTTTCCACCAGCAATGTAGCCTTCGGCAACGATTTAACGAAAGGTTTGTGACCAATATCCAACTTGGGGCAACCTTCCTCGAATAGGCTGTAATTTATGTCTCGCATTCGTAAAGTGCTCATCGCCAACCGGGGCGAGATCGCCGTTCGTATTATTCGCGCCGCTAGCGATAGCGGAATCGCCTCGGTCGCCGTCTACGCCGACCAAGATCGCGACGCCATGCACTCGCAGCTGGCCGACGAAGCGTACGCCCTCGGCGGTTCGACGAGCGCCGATAGCTACCTCGCTATCGACAAGATTCTCAGCGTTGCCCGCCGCTCGGGCGCCGACGCCGTTCACCCGGGCTACGGCTTCCTCGCCGAGAACGCCGATTTCGCGCGCGCCGTCATCGGCGCTGGCCTCACCTGGATCGGGCCGAGCCCCGACGCCATCGAGCGCCTCGGCGACAAGGTGTCGGCCCGTCACGTGGCCGAGAAGGTTAACGCACCGCTCGCCCCAGGCACGAGCGACCCGGTCAAGGGCGCCGACGAGGTGCTCGCCTTTGCCGACGAGGTCGGCCTGCCGGTTGCCATCAAGGCTGCGTTCGGCGGCGGCGGCCGCGGCCTGAAGGTCGCCTACAACCGCGAGGAGGTCGCCGACCTCTTCGAATCGGCCACCCGCGAGGCAGTCGCGGCGTTCGGTCGCGGCGAGTGCTTCGTCGAGAAGTACCTCGAGAAGCCCCGCCACGTCGAGACCCAGTGCCTCGCTGACAGCCACGGCAACGTCGTCGTGATCTCCACGCGCGACTGCTCGCTGCAGCGCCGCCACCAGAAGCTCGTCGAGGAGGCGCCAGCGCCGTTCCTCTCTGACGAGCAGAACGCCGAGCTCTACGCGGCGTCGAAGGCGATCCTCCGCGAGGTCGGATACGTTGGCGCCGGCACCTGCGAGTTTCTCGTCGCGAAAGACGGCACGATCTCGTTCCTTGAGGTCAACACCCGCCTGCAGGTCGAGCACCCCGTCTCCGAGGAGATCACGGGCATCGACCTCGTGCGCGAGCAGTTCCGCATCGCCGAGGGTGGCGTGCTCGACTACGAAGACCCCGTGGCGCACGGCCACTCGTTCGAGTTCCGCCTTAACGGCGAAGACCCGGGCAACGGCTTTCTCCCCGCCCCCGGCCCCGTCGCGCTGTTCAAGCCGGCGCTCGGCCCCGGCGTGCGCGTCGACACCGGCGTGCAGTCGGGCGACGTCATCTCGGGCGCCTTCGACTCGATGCTCGGCAAGCTCATCGTCACGGGCGCGACCCGCGAGGAGGCGCTCGAGCGCTCCCGCCGCGCGCTCGACGAGCTCGAGGTGCAGGGTTTGCCGACCGTGCTCCCGTTCCACCGCAAGATCGTGCGCGACCCCGCGTTCACCGCGCCAGACGGCAAGTTTGGTGTGTACACGCTCTGGATCGAGTCGGAGTTCGTGAACGACATCGAGCCGTGGGAGGGCGAGAACACCGCCCCGGCAACTCCGTCGACCCGCCAGTCGGTCGTCGTCGAGGTCGCTGGCCGCCGCGTCGAGGTCACGATGCCGACGACGCTGCTGCCGCTCTCAGATCAGGATGTGACTCGCGGCCCAGCGCCCAAGCGCGCCAAGGGTGCGGGCGTCGCAACCGCAACCGGCGACACCGTCGCGGCGCCGATGCAGGCCACCGTCGTGAAGCTCGCGGTCGAAGACGGCCAGGAGGTCGCCGAGGGCGAGCTCATCGTCGTGCTCGAGGCAATGAAGATGGAGCAGTCGATCTACGCGCACCGCTCGGGCATCGTGTGCAAGATCGACGCGCCGCTCGGCCAGACCGTGTCGAGCGGGCACCCGCTGCTGTCAATCGTCGACGCGATTTAGGGGCGCGGGGGGCAGATTCGCGGCGGTGCGGCGGATCCGCGGCGGTGCGGATCCGCGGCTGGCGCAGCCACTCTGGGCGGCACTGCCCCCGGCCCCGAGGGCCTGAGCGCAGCCGGCGTCGGCGCCGCGTACCGCCCGTCACGCATGCAGCACCGCGGCACCGCGGCACCGCGGCACCGCGGCAGTTTGCACACGGGGCGCGCGCTCGGGAATAACCCGGGCCGCGCCCCTGTTGCACCCCGTATGTCTGCCCTGAAGCTCTCGCTCCTTGACCTTGCTTCGATCGAACAGGGAGGCAGCGTCGCTGCGGCGCTGGCGCACTCGGTGCAGCTCGCGCAAACGGCAGAGGCCGCCGGCTACGACCGCATCTGGTACGCCGAACACCACAACATGGCGACCATCGCGTCGAGCTCGCCCGCCGTGCTCATCGCGCACATCGCCTCGCAGACCGAACGCATCGGCCTCGGATCGGGCGGGGTCATGCTGCCGAACCACTCCCCTCTCGTCGTCGCCGAGCAGTTCGGCACGCTCGCCGAGCTGCACCCCGGGCGCATCTTCCTGGGGCTCGGCCGGGCGCCGGGCACCGACGGGGCGACCTTCCGCGCCCTCAGGCGCACGGTGCAGGCGGCCGACGCCTTCCCGAACGACGTGCTCGAGCTCCAGGGCTACCTCAGCGGCGAGCTGCCCGTAACGGCGGTGAACGCGTACCCGGGCCGCGGCACGAACGTTCCCATCACTATCTTGGGCTCGAGCCTGTTCGGTGCGAACCTCGCGGCTCAGCTCGGGCTCCCCTATTCGTTTGCCTCGCACTTCGCACCACAGGCCCTGCAGTCTGCCGTGCAGCACTATCGCACGAACTATCGGCCGAGCGCCGCGCACCCCGAGCCGTACGTCAGCGCGGGCGTGAACGTCATCGCCGCCGCGAACGACGAAGAGGCGAGGCAGCTCTTCGGCCGCGCCGAGCTCGAGCGCATTCGCGGGTTTTTGTCGCGCGGGCGTGAGGTGCCGCTGACCCTCGAGCAGGCCGAGTCGATTCGCGACACCCCAGCCGCAACCGAGATTCGACAGATGCTGCGCTACACCGCGGTCGGCGGGCCGGAGCGAGTACGCGAGCAGCTCGAAGAGTTTGCGAAGCTCGCAGACGCAGACGAGCTCGTCACGGTGCACCCGGCGCCGACGCGCGCTGAGCAGCTCGAGTCGGTGCGGCTGGGCGCTGCAGCGTAGGGGCTGCGGGCTGCGGGCTGCGGGCTGCGCTAGATAGGCAAACAGCGCAAGATCGGGCCCAGACCCCGAATTCGGGCCTATCCTGTGCAGATCACAGACCCTGCGCAGATCACAGACCCTGCGCAGCACACAACAGCACCGGCACCCCTACTCGACCGTAATGCTGCCGCGCATCTCGGGGTGAATCGAGCACAGGTAGTCGAACGACCCTGCCTCGTCGAACACGTGGGTGTAGCTGCCCTCGGCCATCAGCTCGCTCACGAAGCTGCCGTCTTCTGCGACAACATCGTGCTCAGACGACGGCCCCTCGAACGACCAGCTCACGGCCTGCCCGGCCTTGATGGTAATGTCGCTCGGCTCGAAGCTGTTGTCGATGACCCGCACCGTGATCGACACCTTCGCGTCGTCGTCTGAGGGGACCACTGGCGGCTTCTCTGCAGAACACCCGGCGAGGCCGAGCGCGAGGGCAAAGGCGCCCACGCCAGCGGCCACGCGCGCCGCGAGGGTGCGAGGCGATCGCGGTCGCGGATCCACCGCTGCGGGCTTCGCCACGGCCGCCGAAGCGCCCGGTGCGCCCGGTGCGCCCGACCCACCCGGCGCGCCCGGCGCGCCCGACACACCCAAAGCACCCGGCTCGCCCGTGACGCCCTCAGCGCGCACCCGAACAGTCAGCATCGCTTCTTTCCTCAGCATTAGTGCACGTGCATCGCGCGGGCGGCGTCGGTGATCGCGCCGGTGAGCGACGGGTAGACGGTGAACGCCGAGGCGACCTGGTCGACCGTGAGGCGGTGCTCGACGGCGAGCGCGAGCGGGAAGATGAGCTCGCTCGCGCGGTGCGCGACGATCACGCCGCCGATCACGGTGCCCGAGGCCTTCCAGGCGAACAGCTTCACGAAGCCATCGGTGAAGCCAATCATCTTTGCGCGGGGGTTCGCGTTCAGCGGGATGGTGTGGGTGATCGCCGTTGCCATCGCCGTCGCGTCTGCGAGGGTGCGCTCGTTCCACCCGACCGTTGCGATCTCGGGGTAGGTGAACACGTTCGAAGCGACGTTGCGCAGGTCGATGGGCCGCACGAAGTCGCCGAGCGCGTGCATGATCGCGGTGCGACCCTGCATCGAGGCGACAGACGCGAGCGGGAAGAAGTCGGTGCAGTCGCCGGCGGCGTATACCGACGGAATCGAGGTGCGGGCGACCTTGTTCACCTTGATGTGCCCGCTGTCGCTGAGCTCGATGCCGGCCTCCTCGAGGCCGAGGCCCGCGGTGTTCGGAATCGAGCCGACGGCCATGAGGCAGTGCGACCCTTCGACGACGCGGCCGTCAGCGAGCGTCACGCGCACCCCGGCGTCGGTGCGCTCGACCGCGTCGGCGCGCGACTTCGACATCACGTTCATGCCGATGCGCTTGAACTCGTGCTCGATGACGGTAGCCGCGTCTGGGTCTTCGCCGGGGAGCACCTGCTCGCGACTCGACACGAGCGTCACCTCAGACCCGAGGGTCGCATAGGCGTTCGCAAACTCGGCCCCGGTTACCCCCGAGCCGACGACGATGAGGTGCTCGGGCACGTCTTGCAGGTTGTAGAGCTGCTGCCAGGTCAGGATTCGCTCGCCGTCTGGCTTCGCGGAGTCGAGCTCGCGCGGGCTCGCGCCCACCGACACGACGATCGTGTCGGCCTCTACGCGGTCGAAGTCGGTGCCGCCCTCTTGCGAGGTCGAGACGAGCACCGCGTTCGGGCCGTCGAGCCTGCCTGAGCCCTGCACGAGACGCACGCCGCTCTCTTCGAGGCTCTGACGCATGTCGGTCGACTGCGCGCCGGCCATCGCGAGCAGGCGCTTGTTCACCGCGGCGAGGTTCACCGCGATCTCGGGGCGCACGGGCTTGCCGTCGCTGCCGGGCAGAAACGCCTGCACCCCGAGCTTGCCAGCGTCGCGCACCGACTGCACGGCACCCGCGGTCGCGATCAGGCTTTTCGAGGGGACCACGTCGGTGAGCACCGCCGAGCCGCCGACGCCGGCACGCTCGATGAGCGTGACCTCTGCCCCCAACTGCGCGCCAGCGAGCGCGGCCTCGTACCCTCCAGGCCCGCCGCCGAGTACAACGATCCGGTGCTTACGTTCTTTCGCCATACGATAAGTCTAGGCGTGCTCGGGCATACTCAGCACCGTATGATCGGGTGCTTAGAGCACTGCGCGACCTTCCCTACCGCGCAGGCCGCACACGCGACAGCGACGTTGGAGGCTATTGGTGACACACCCGAAGGCAGAATCTGTACTGGAACGCGACCCCGGCATGCCGTCGAGCACCTGGCGCATGCGCAGCGACGCGTGGGAGTATCTCCGGTTCGCGGTGAAGCGCCTCGCGCTCGGCGATCGCTCGGAGGCCGACGAGGCGCTTGCCGCCGACAGCGAGATTCACCGGTCACTGCGCGCCCTCGAAACGCTCGAAATGTACTGGGCCGGCTTCGGCCAGCGCTACGTCACCACCATCGGCGACATGCTCGCCGCCGGCGAGTACCAGACCGCGCTCGACCGCATCGGGCGGGTCGTGAACCGGCTGCGCGCCGTCGGCACGTCAGAGGAGGCCGCGACCGAGGCCGACCCCGAGGCAGACGACGAGTTCCCGGGCGACAGCGACCCCCGCCCGCGCTTTGAGGTGCTCGTCGTCGACGAGACCACGGCCACCGACCGCGACACGATGCGCGCAGAGAGCTACCGCATGCGCAGCGCGGCAGACCTGTTTGTCTACGACTATGTCATCGTGCCTTCTGCCGACGATGCGGTCGCCGCGGTGCTCACCAACCCGAACATTCTTGCCTGCGTCGTGCGCCCCGGGTTCAGCGAGCACACGAAGCAGACGCTCAGCCGCGACCTGCGCGAGACCATCGATCTCGCCCGCGAATCCACTGTCTCGCCGCAGGCGACAGCCCGGAGCCAGCTGGCGTCGGTGCAGCGCGTGCTCGGCCTCGCCGACACCCTCTCGTCGCTGCGCCCCGAGCTCGACCTGTATCTCATGGCCGGCGCGCACATTGAGGAGCTCGCGGGGGCGCTCACCAAGCGATTCCGCCGCGTCTTCCGCCGCGAAGATCACCTCGAGCTGCACCTGTCGCTGCTGCGGCGCGTCTCGCACCTCTACGACACCCCGTTCTTCACCGCGATTCAAGACCACGCCAGGCGCCCCGTCGGTGTCTTCCACGCGCTGCCGGTGGCGCGCGGCGGTTCGGTGATGTCGTCGAAGTGGATCCGCGACCTCGCAGACTTCTACGGGCTCAACCTGCTGCTCGCCGAGACGAGCGCGACGTCTGGCGGGCTCGACTCGCTGCTCGCCCCCGTGCGCACGCTCAAGAAGGCGCAGGAGCTCGCCGCGCGAGCATACGGCGCGAAGCATACGTTCTTCGTCACGAACGGCACCTCGACCGCGAATAAGGTCGTGCACCAGGCGCTCGTTGCGCCGAACGACGTCGTGCTTGTCGACCGCAACTGCCACAAGTCGCACCACCACTCGATGATGCTCACGGGCGGCCGCCCCGCCTACCTCGACGCCTACCCGCTCAACGAGTTCGCCTTCTACGGAGCCGTGCCGATCGGGCGCATCAAGCAGCTGCTGCTCGAGTACCGCGCTGCGGGCCGGCTCGACGAGGTGCGCATGGTGACGCTCACGAACACCACGTTCGATGGCATCGTGTACGACCCCTACCGGGTGATGAGCGAGTGCCTCGCGATCAAGCCCGACCTGGTGTTCTTGTGGGACGAGGCGTGGTTCGCGTTCGGCGCGTTCCACCCGGTCACCAGGCGCCGCACCGCCATGGCCTCGGCAAAGCTGCTCGAACAGCAGCTCGGCACCGCCGCCCACGAGCGCGCCTACCGCGAGCAGCAGGAGCTGCTCTTCGCCGAAGACGGCACCCCCGCAGCAGACGAGGTCTGGCTGCGCGAGCGCCTCATCCCGTCACCCGACGCCCGCGTGCGGGTCTACGCGACCCAGTCGACGCACAAGACACTCACCGCGCTGCGTCAGGGCTCCATGATTCACGTGTGGGATCAAGACTGGGTGCGCGACGCGCAAGACCCATTCCACGAGGCGTATATGACGCACACGTCGACCTCGCCGAACTACCAGATTCTCTCGTCGCTCGACATCGGTCGCCGCCAGGTCGAGCTCGAGGGCTTCGAGCTCGTGCAGCGCCAGCTCGACCTCGCAACGAGCCTGTCGCAGGCGATCGCGCGCCACCCGCTGCTGCGTCGCACGTTCAGTGTGCTCACCGCGCACGACCTCATTCCCGAGCAGTACCGCGAGACGGGGCGCGCCATGCCGCACCGCGACGGTCTCGCGAGCATGTGGGAGGCGTGGGCGACCGACGAGTTCGTCGTCGACCCGTCGCGCATCACGATAGAGATCTCGCGCACAGGGGTCGACGGCGACACGTTCAAGCACGAGTACCTGATGGATCGCTACGGCATTCAGGTGAACAAGACGAGCCGCAACACCGTGTTGTTCATGACGAACATCGGCACCTCGCGCAGCTCGGTCGCCTACCTCATCGAGGTGCTTGTGAAGCTCGCCGAGCGGTTCGAGGAGGAGCAGGCGCAGCGCGACCCCGACCAGCCGCTTCCCGCGGAGATCGTCATGCCGACGCTGCCAGACTTCAGCTCGTTCGCGCCGGCGTACGCGACCGACGGGGTGCTCCCAGACGGCGACCTGCGCAAGGCGTTCTTCCGCGGCCAGCGCCGCGGCAACATCGAGTACGTGCTTGGCGACGAGCTGCGCGCCAGGGTCGATGCGGGCGAGCAGCCGATCTCGGCTGGCTTCGTGACCCCCTACCCGCCCGGCTTCCCCGTGCTCGTGCCAGGCCAGGTGGTCTCACCCGAGGTGCTCGCGTTCATGAAGGTGCTCGATACCCGCGAGATTCACGGGTACGACCCGCTGCGCGGCTACCGCATCATCAAGGATTCCTAAGCGCTTCACTTTCTACGCCGGGGGCGCCCACCAGAGGGCGTTCCCAGCGTAGTCTTGTCTCCATGAGCACTTCTTCAGACCCGAAAGCACTCGCAGCCGAGGCTGCCGCCGTCATCGCCGACCTCACCGGAGTCGCAACCCACGACATCGCCCTCACCCTCGGCAGCGGCTGGGGCAAGGCAGCCGATGTCATCGGCGAGACCGTCGCCGTGATCGAGGCCGACAGGGTTCCAGGCTTCCGCCCGTCTGCGGTGCCCGGGCACTCGGGCACGCTCCGGTCGATCCGCCTCGCGAACGGCAAGCACGCGCTCGTCATCGGCGCGCGCACCCACTTCTACGAAGATCACGGCGTGCGCTCCGTCGTGCACGGCGTGCGCACCGCCGCAGCTGCTGGCGCAAAGGTGATGGTACTCACCAACGGGGCCGGCGGCGTGAACCCCGCATACTCCCCCGGCCAGCCCGTGCTCATCTCAGACCACATCAACCTCACCGCGGCGTCGCCGCTCGAGGGGGCGACCTTTGTCGACCTCACCGACCTCTACTCGAAGCGCCTGCGCGACCTCGCTCGCGAGGTCGACTCGACGCTCGACGAGGGCGTCTACGTGCAGTTTCGCGGGCCGCACTACGAAACCCCGGCCGAGGTGCGCTACGCCGGCATCATCGGCGGCGACATCGTCGGCATGTCGACGGCGCTCGAGGCGATCGCGGCGCGCGAGGCCGGCATGGAGGTCATCGGCCTCTCGCTGATCACGAACCTCGCTGCCGGCATTCAGGAGACGCCGCTGAGCCACGAAGAGGTCATCGCGGCAGGGCGCGAGGCCGAGCCGCGCCTCGCATCGCTGCTCACCGAGGTCGTCGCGCGCTTCTAAGCGCGCGGTCGAACTTCGTCGCGGAGCAGCCTCGGCCCCGCCTTCGGGCACCGTCGCCTGGCTGCTCCGCACACCCGAACACCGCGGGGCTACTCGCCACACCCGAAAAACGTGGAGCAGCTCCGCACACCCCCGAACACAATGACGTGGAAGGAGCGCAATGCCATGAGCGCAACACAAGAGGTCGATGTCGTCGTCATCGGAGCCGGGTTCGCCGGCCTCATCGCGGCTCGCGAGCTCAGCAACGCCGGGCACAGTGTGCTCGTGCTCGAGGCCCGCGACCGCGTCGGCGGCCGCGTGTGGACGACGAACATGCTCGGCCACGACCTCGAGCTCGGGGGCACCTGGGTGCACTGGGTGCAGCCGCACACGTGGGCCGAGATGACGAGGTACGGCAGGGGAATTGTGCGCAGCCCCGCGGCCGAGGAGGCGCGCTGGCTCGGCACTGGCGGCGTGCCTCGGGTCGGTACGCTTGAGGAGTTCCTGGAGCTCATCTCGCCCGGCCAGCAGCTCATCATCAACCGGGTGCGCGAGGCGATTCCGCGCGGCCCGGAGCCGACGGCGGGGCAGATCGCGCAGCTCGACGCGCTGTCGATAGCGGATCATCTCGCGACCCTCGACCTCGACGAAGAGGCGCGCAGCGCCAACGAATCGGTCTGGGTCGGCCATGTCAACGCGCCGCTCACCGAAACCGGAATGTCGACCGCGTATCGCTGGGTTGCCGCAACGGGCGGGCACTGGGAGCTGATGCACGAGGCATCGGCAACCTACCGGGTCGCCGGAGGCATGAGCGAGTGGACCAGGCTCATAGCCGCGAGCGTGCGCGGCGAGGTCAGGCTGAACACGACCGTCACCTCGGTCACCCAGGGTGACGCGGGCGCAACCGTTGAGACCGCCGCTGGGGAGAAGATTCACACCAGGTTTGTGGTTTCGACGCTGCCGATCAACGCGATCTCGGGCATCGAGTTCACGCCGCCCCTCCCGGAGCCTTGGCAGCGGGCCGGGCGCGAGACGGTCGCCTCGCGGGGGTCGAAGGTGTGGATCAAGGTGCGCGGCCCCGTGCGCCGCTTCTTTGGGTATGCGACGCCGGAGCACCCGATCTCGGTGCTGAAGAGCGAGTTCATCACCGAGGAGGAGTCGATTCTCGTTGGTTTTGGGCCCGATCACACACGGCTCGATGGGACTGACCTCGGCGCCGTGCAGGCCGCGGTCGATGCCATTCGCCCGGGGCTCGAGGTGCTCGCCGCTGTCACCCACGACTGGATGGCCGACCCCCTCTCGCGCACGACCTGGATGACGCACCGGCCCGGCCAGCTCACCCGCGACCACGCCGGGCTGCAGCGGCCCCACGGCGTCGTGCACTTTGCAACCACAGACAACGCAGACCTGTGGGGAGGGTTCGTCGACGGGGCCATCGAGAGCGGGCTGCGCGAGGCCCGGCTCGTCGGGGAGCGCCTCGGGCCGACGACGGTATAGCTGCGGAAACGCAGAGCGGGCTGTGAACCGGGGTAGACCCGGCTCACAGCCCGCTCTGTTCGCACTAGCTACGCGGTGCGCACTAGCTCTGCAGCACGCACCACCTACGCAGTACGGGGCGCCCTACGGCGCCTCGACCTCCTGCGCATCCTTGAAGTACAGCGTGTTCAGCGGAGTGAGGAACCAGCCCTCAACCGACGGAGCAGCCATCATGTACTTCGAGCGGTAGTAGAGGTTCAGCACGGCCGTATCCTGACCAATGAGAATCTCCTCGGCCTGGTGCATGAGCTCGGAGCTCTTCACCGGGTCGGTCTCGGAGTTGATCTGGCCGAGCAGCGCGTCGAACTCTGCGTTCGCGTAGTTCGAGTTGTTGAGCACGGAGTCGCTCGCGAAGCCGGCGAGGAAGGTCATCGGGTGCAGGTAGTCGCCGCCCCAGCCCATCGCCGCAACGTCGTAGTCGCCGGCGGTGATGCCGTCGTAGTAGACCTTCCACTCCTCGGTGGTGATCTTCATGTCGATGCCGAGGTTTTCCTTCCACATCTGCTGCAGCGCCTCGGCCACCTTCTTCACCGTGTCATCGGTGTAGTACGAGAGCTCGATAGCGGGCAGGCCCTCGCCGTTCGGGAAGCCGGCCTCGGCGAGCAGCTGCTTCGCGGTCTCGACGTCGCCCGAGGGCTTTACGCCCCAGTCGGGGCGCTCTGCGGTGAAGTCTTCACCGTCGAGCACGTAGCCGGGGGCGACGATGCCGGTGCCGGGCTGGTCAGAAGACTGCAGCACCTTCTCGATGAGCGCGCTGCGGTCGATCGCGAGCGTGAGGGCCTTGCGCACCTTCGGGTCGGTGAAGGGCTCCTTCTCGAGGTTCATGATGAAGTAGGTGGTGCCGAACTGGGGCACGACGTACAGGTCATCGCTCTCTGCCTTCAGGCGGGGCAGGTCGTCGGTCGGAACGGTCATGACGCCGTCGATCTGGCCCGACTCGAACGCGGTGAGCGCGGTCGACTGGTCGGGAATCACGCGGAGGGTGACCTCTTCGAGCTTCACCGCGTCGGCGTTCCAGTAGTTCGGGTTCTTCGCGAGCGTGATGCTCTTGCCGAAGCTGATGTCGGTGACCATGTAGGCGCCGTTCGACACGTAGGTGTCGGCGTTCTTCGCCCAGGTGTCGGCCTTGCCCTCGACGACGTCTTGCTTCACCGCGTTGAACGGGTACATGTTCAGCATCGGCAGGAAGAACGGGGTCGGGGTCTTCAGCTTCACGACGAGCGTGTTCTCGTCGGGGGCGGTGATGCCGACAGCCTCGCGCTCTGCGTTGCCAGCGAAGTACTCCTCGGCACCGACGATGTAGTCGGTGAGCAGGTTCGAGTACTGGCCGGCGAGCTCGCGGTCGAGCACGCGGAACCACGAGTACTCGAAGTCTGCCGAGGTGAGGTCGCTGCCGTCAGACCACTTCAGGCCCTTGCGCAGGTGGAACGTGTACTCGAGGCCGTCTTCGCTGACGTCCCACTTCTCGGCGAGGCCGCCGACGAGGTTGTTCTCGGCGTCGTAGGTGACGAGCGGCTCGAACGCGTTCTGAATGATGGGCGAGGCGAAGCTGTTGCTCGTCACGCCGGGGTCGAGGCTGTCGGCCTCTTCGTTCACGGCCCAGACGATCTTCTGGTCGATCTTGCCGGCGCCGGCGGGCTTGTCGCCGCCCGCACCGCTGCAGCCGCTGAGCAGCAGCGCAGCCGACGCCGCAAGGGCGACGGCTCCGATAGTGAATTTCTTCATGGTTTTCTCCTTGGTTGGGATGAAAAATTATGGGTTGATGCGCGGGGCGCTCGGCGCGATCGTGGGGGCCGCCTGACAGATTCGCCGGGCGGATCCTGAGCTACGCAACCATGTGGCACGCCACCTGGTGCCCGCCGCCAACGTCGCGCATCTCGGGCACGACGGTCGCGCAGATCTCCTGCGCGAGCGGGCAGCGGGTGCGGAAGCGGCAGCCGCTCGGCGGGTTGATTGGGCTCGGCAGGTCGCCCTCGATGGAGGCCTCGCCGCGCCTGGCCGACGGTGATGGGTCGGCAATCGGCACCGCTCGCAGCAGCCCCTGGGTGTACGGGTGCAGCGGGTTGCGGTAGATCTCTTCGCTGTCGCAGAGCTCAACGAGCGCTCCGAGGTACATCACCCCGACGCGGTCGGAGACGTGTCGCACCATTGCGAGGTCGTGGGCGATGAACAGGTAGGTGATGCCGCGCTCCTGCTGAAAATCCTGCAGCAGGTTGATGACCTGGGCCTGCACCGACACATCGAGCGCCGAGATCGCCTCGTCGGCGATGACGACCTTCGGGTCGAGAATCAGGGCGCGGGCGATGCCGATGCGCTGCCGCTGCCCGCCCGAGAACTCGTGCGGGTACCGCCCCATGTGCTCCTTCGACAGGCCGACGGCCTCGAGAATCTCGCGCACGAGGTCGCGCCCCTCGCGCACGGAACGCACGACTCGCTGCGCAATGAGCGGCTCGGCCACGATCTCGTCGACTGTCATGCGGCTGTTCAGCGAAGATGCCGGGTCTTGGAACACCATCTGAATCTGTGGGCGGATCGGGCGCAGCTCTCGCTGGCTCAGGCTCGTGATGTCGGTGCCGTCGAGCTCGATGCGGCCCGCGGTCGGCTCGTACATGCGAATCACGGTGCGCGCGACAGTCGACTTGCCGCAGCCGGATTCGCCGACGAGCCCGAGGGTCTCGCCCTGCTGAATGTCGAAGGTGACGCCGTCGACGGCGTGCACCTTCGCGCCGCGCTTGCCAGACACCGGGAAGTGCTTGACAAGATTCTCAACCTTAAGCATGCGCTGGCCTCATCTCGGCAAAGGGGTTGTTCTCGCTCGGCGCAGCCTGTGCGAGCAGGTGGCATCTCGAGGTGTGCGTCTCAGACAGGCGAACCTCTGGCGGCGGGGTCTCGCTGCAGATGTTGCGCGCGAACTCGCACCTGGCGGCGAACGGGCACCCCTTCGGCGGGTCGAGCAGGTCGGGTGGCGACCCCGGGATCGACTCGAGCCGGTGCCCACGGTCGCCGTCGATGCGCGGCACCGACTTCAACAGCCCGAGCGTGTACGGGTGCGCGGTGTGGGTGAAGATCTCGTCGAGCGTGCCCTCCTCGACGATCGTGCCGCCGTACATCACAATGACGCGCGAGCACAGCTCAGCAACGACACCGAGGTCGTGGGTGATGAAGACGACGCTCATGCCAAGCTCTGCCTGCAACCGGCGCAGAATTCGCAAGATCTGGTCTTGGATCGTGACGTCGAGCGCGGTCGTTGGCTCATCTGCGATGAGCACCTCGGGGTCGCAGGCGAGCGCCATCGCGATCATCACGCGCTGGCGCATGCCACCCGAGAACTCGTGCGGGTAGGAGTCGTAGCGACGCTCGGGCTCGGGGATCCGCACGAGCGCGAAAAGCTCGAGCACCCGCGCCTTCGCCTCGGCCTTGCTCAACTGCGTGTGCGTGTCGAGCATCTCTTGCACCTGTTTGCCGACGGTGATCAGCGGGTTCAGGCTCGACATCGGGTCTTGGAACACCATCGAGATGCGGGCGCCGCGCACGTCGCGGAGCTGCTCCTCTGGGAGCGTGACGAGGTCGGTGTCGCCGAAACGCACGGACCCGCCCGTGATCTTGCCGCCGCGGCCGAGCAGCTGCATCACCGACATCGCGGTGACGCTTTTGCCGCTGCCAGACTCCCCGACGACGCCGAGAATTTCGCCCTTTGCGAGCGAGAAGCTCACGCCGCGCACCGCCTGCACCTCGCCGTGACGGGTGAAGAACGACGTGTGGAGATCGTCGATCTCAAGCACGTTTTCCATGCCGCTACCTCCGCTGCTTGGGGTCGAGGGCGTCGCGCAGGCCGTCGCCGATGAAATTGAACGCGAACATCAGCACGCAGATCGCGGCCGCCGGAATGAACAGCTGATACGGCGAGGAGCGCAGCGTCGCGAGCGCGTCGTTCGCCATCGTTCCGAGGCTCGCCATGGGCGGTGCAACACCGAGCCCGATGAAGCTCATAAACGCCTCGATGAAGATTGCCGAGGGAATGAGCATCGTCGCGGTCACGACGATCGACCCGGTAACGTGCGGAATGATGTGCTTGCCGAGAATCTTGGCGTTGCCCGTGCCGAGGGTGCGCGCGGCGTGCACGAACTCCTGCTCGCGCACGGTCAGCACCTGGCCTCTCACCACGCGCGCCATATCGACCCAATAGACGGTACTCAGCGCGATCACAATGCTCAAGAAGCCGCCGGAGTTCGCGAGCAGCACCTGAATGAGCACGACGTAGAGAATCAGCGGGATAGTGCTCACGATGTCGACGATGCGCATCATCACCGCGTCGACGTTGCCCGAGAAGTAGCCAGAGATGCCGCCGTAGGCGACGCCGATCAGCAGGTTCACCGCCATCGCGATGACCGCGATCGTCAGCGAGATGCGCATGCCGAACATGAGCCTGGTGAGAATGTCGCGGCCGAGGCCGTCGGTGCCGAGCACGTGCTCGCTGTTCCACATCTGCTGCGTGTTCGTGACGGGCTGGCCGTCGTAAAGAAAGCGCGCGGGCTTGGCCTTGTAGTCGAGCGTCAGGGTGTTCGAACCGAGCTCGAAGTTCACGCGCTTCTTCACCGGGTCTTCGACGCCGCCGTCGATCGCGCCAACGAGCCTTCCGTCTGCCGAGAGCTCAACGACCTTCAGGTTTTGGGTCGCGTAGAAGAACCGGCCGTCTGCCTCGCTCACCTTCATGGTGGGCGGCAGGTTGACGTAGGCGAGGTTCTGCCTGTCGTACGTGTGCGGCGACAGCATCGGCCCGAACACGGCGAGCAGCGTCATGAGCAGCACGACAATGACGCCGAAGACGGCGAGCGGCGTGCGCAGGAAGCTCGAGATCGTCGCGCGGGCGAACGACTGGCTCGGCCGCGACAGCGCCTCTTTGGAAATCGTGCCCTTGGGCAGCGGCGCCC
Source organism: Leucobacter albus (assembly GCF_039528015.1). Taxonomy (NCBI): domain Bacteria; kingdom Bacillati; phylum Actinomycetota; class Actinomycetes; order Micrococcales; family Microbacteriaceae; genus Leucobacter; species Leucobacter albus. The sequence goes on from NZ_BAAAKZ010000004.1 coordinate 21,296, forward strand.
ACGGGTCGGTTGCGGTGACCACGGGGGCGGTTGCCGCTGGGTCGGTTGCCGCGGGGTCGGTGGATCGCGTCATGGGGTGCTGGTTCTCCGTCACTTGAGCCTGATCCTCGGGTCGATGAGGCTGTACAGGATGTCGATGAGGAACATCATCGTGATGAGAATCGCCGCGTAGAACACGGTGACGCCCATGATGGCCGTGTAGTCACGGTTGCTGATCGAGTTCACGAACTGCTGTCCGAGACCGGGGATCGCGAAGATCTTCTCGATGACAAACGAGCCGGTGATGAGGCCGGCGAGCGTCGGGCCGAGAATCGCGAGCACGGGAATGAGCGCGTTGCGCAGGGCGTGCTTCACGACGATAACGCTCGGCTTCAGCCCCTTCGCCTTCGCGGTGCGAATGTAGTCGCGGCCGAGCTCCTCGAGCAGGCTGGCGCGCACGAGCCGCGCGATGAAGGCGAGCGCGAAGCCCGCCCCGGCGATCACCGGCATAATGAACGCCTGCGGCGAGTCGAGGCCGAAGGCAGGCAGCACGCCGAGCTTCAGCGAGAACACGTACATCAGCAGCGTCGCGATCACGAACGAGGGCAGCGCGACACCGATTGTCGCAAGCACCATCGTGACGACGTCTTGCCACTTGCCGTTCTTCAGGGCGGCCATGATGCCCATTGGCAGCGCGATCGCGAGGGCGAACGCCATCGTCACGAGGCCGAGCTGCGCAGATACGGGAAAGCCGGCGGCGATGAGGTCGTTGACCTGCATGCCCTCGTACTTGAACGACGGGCCGAAATCGAGCCTGAAGAGGCCGAGCATGTAGTTGCCGTACTGCACGAGAATCGGGTCGTCGAGCCGGTACTTGTCGCGCAGCGCAGCCTCGACATCGGGCGGCAGGTTGCGGTCGGAGGTGAACGGGCCGCCCGGAATCGCATGCATCATAAAGAAGGTGATGGTCGCGATCACCAGCAGCGCGGCGAACATGAAAAGGACGCGCTTCACCACATATCGAGCCATTCGCACTTCCTCGGGCTTCTTACGGACAGAATGACGGTATCTTATGTCTACTACCCACTGTCAGTGCAAATCTGCCACTGAGGTGGAATATTATGTATTCAAAGAATGCTCATAATATTACAATTCGTCCCGCGCACGAATTCAAAGCCCCCGTCAAAGGAGACGAAGTGGAACTCGACGACATTCACCGCCAGATGATCGAACTGCTGCGCGCAGAGGGGCGAATCTCAATCAACGCGCTCGCCGAGCGCCTCGGCATCAGCCGCTCGAACGCCTACCAGCGGCTCGAGCGCCTCATCGACGCGGGCGTCATCACCGGCTTCGGCGCCCGCATCTCGCCACCAGCCGTCGGCCTCGGCATCGCGGCACTCGTGTTCGTGACGATCAAGCAGCGGCTCTGGGACGAGTTTCTCGAGGGGCTCAGACACATTCCCGAGCTCGAGTACTACGCGGTCACCACAGGCGAACACGATTGCATGCTGCTCGTGCGCTCCGCCGACGTCGCCGGCATTCACACGCTCGTCTCGTTCGAGCTCGCACAGTGGCAATCGATCGAGTCGACCGAGACCGTGTTTCTCATGGACGAAGACTGGTTCACCTCCGACATTCCGGCGGCCCGCAACACCGCCGAGACAGAGACCCCGGCCGTCGGGGTCACCCGCTTCGTGCGCAGCCGCGCCCACCCGCAGGCGAGCGCTGAGAAGCGACGCTAGCTGCTTCGGCCGCCCCGGCGGCGCTATGGGTGCTAGGGGCCTAGCCGGGCTACGCGCGCCCCGTGATCACGTCGGCGATGCGCGCGATCGGCGACGTCGTCTTCCTGCCGCGCAGCTCAGCCGCATCTGCGAGGCCGTATGCCGCGTAGAGACCGTGTGTCGCGACCCACCTGAGCGGCTCTGGCTCCCACTGGCGCACGCGGTGGTTCACCCACGGCAGCGTGGTGAGCTCTGAGTCTCGCTCGAGAATGAGATCGGTGATGGTGCGCCCGGCAAGGTTCGTGGCGGTGACGCCGGTGCCGACGTAGCCGCCGCCCCAGGCGATGCCGGTCTGCCGGTCGAGCCCCACCGTCGCCGCCCAGTCGCGCGGCACCCCGAGCACGCCAGACCAGGCGTGGTCGATGCGGGCGCCGCTCGTCGCCGGGAAGAACCTGTGCAAGATCTCGCTGAGCGTGCGCACCGTTGATGCCGCCGTCGTGCCGTCGGTGTCGGTGCGCGAGCCGAACCGGTAGGGCACGCCGCGGCCACCGATGGCGATGCGGTCGTCGGCGGTGCGCTGCGCGTACATGTAGACGTGCGCGAAATCGCCGAGCACCTCGCGCCCCTCCCAGCCGATCTCGCCCCACACGTCGGGAGCGAGCGGCTCGGTCGCAATCAGCGATGAGTTCATCGGCAGCCACAGCCGGTGCAGACTCTTAAAATTCGCGGTAAACCCCTCGGTCGCGCGAACAATGTAGTCGGCGGTGACGGTGCCGTGCGTGGTTTGCAGCTCGTGCGGGTGGATCTCGACGACGCGGGTGCGCTCGTAGATCGCGACGCCGAGCCGCTCGACGGCGCGCGCGAGCCCGGCGGCGAGCTTCGCCGGCTGGATCCTGGCGGCGTGCGGGTGCCACACCGCAGCACGGGTGCCGGCGATATTGATGCGCTCGCGCGCATGCTCGGCCTCGAGCAGCTCGAGGTCGGTGTGCCGCCAGCGCTGTTCGGAGGCTGCGAAGTCGCGGATCCGCCGCTCTTGCGCTGGCGTGTACGCAACGTTGAACTCGCCGCCCTGCACGGCGTCGGCGTCGATCCGCTCCCTGCGTGCGACGCTGAGCACCTCCGCGACCGTGTCATTCATCGCGCGCTGAAAGCGCTCTGCGGCGTCGCGGCCGTGCCTGGCGACGTACTGCTCGCGCCCGCCGGTGACCGAGTTCGTGAGCCACCCACCGTTGCGCCCCGAGGCGCCGAAGCCCGCGTGCCGCTCCTCGACGACGAGAATGCGTAGGCCGGGCTGCGCCTTCTTCAGGTAGTAGGCCGCCCACAGGCCGGTGTAGCCAGCGCCGACGATCGCGACGTCTGCGGAGAGGTTACCCGGCAGCTCTGGGCGCGGTTGCGGCTGCCCCAGCTGCTCCCACCAGTGCGATACCTGCCCGTTGATCATGCCCAATCCTTCGTCGCGTGCGCTCCCCGACAACGATACCCGCCGGCAACCGTCATTCAGCTTGCCGAGTACGATACCGGCCATTTCTCGCACACGGTGGTAGCTTGAACTGTCGAATAATACGAATCAACTGTGGAGGGCGCGATGGCACTCAATGAGCTCGAGGCTCTGCTTCAGCGCGCGCGCAATTGGGCGGCGCACGATATTGACCCGGTGACTCAGGCCGAGGCCGAGCGGTGGATCGCGCAGGCTTCGGCCGGTGATGAGCCCGCAGCTGCCGAGCTCGCGGAGGCCTTCGCGGGCCGCCTCGCCTTCGGCACCGCCGGGCTCCGCGGCCGACTGGGTGCCGGCCCGGCGCGCATGAACCGCGTCGTCGTCTCGCAGACCAGCGCCGGGTTCGCGGCGTTCCTGCTCGCCCGGGCGGCCCGCGGCGAGACCAGCTCTCCCCCCTCCGTCGTGATCGGCTACGACGCCCGCGTGAACTCCGATGTGTTCGCCCGCGACGCCGCAGAGATCATGGCCGGCGCCGGCGTGCGGGTGACGCTGCTGCCCGAGCACGGGCCGACCCCACTCGTCGCCTTCGCGGTGCGACACCTCGACGCCTCCGCCGGCATCATGGTCACGGCGAGCCACAACCCGCCGCGCGACAACGGCTACAAGGTCTACCTCGGCGATGCCGACGCTGGCTCGCAGATCGTGCCGCCAGACGACAGCGCCATCGCGGCCCTCATCGACATCGCGGCGACCGGGCCCGTGGCCGAGCTGCCGCGCAGCACCGAGTACGCGCTCGCCGGGCCCGACATCGCCGACACCTACGTCACGCGCACCGCGTCGTCGCTGCTCGCCGGCTTCCCGGTCACCCACGACGGCCGCACGCTGAACACCGAGGTGCCGCTGCGCATCGTGTACACCGCAATGCACGGCGTCGGCGCCGAGCTATCGAACCGCGTGCTGCTCGCGAGCGGCCTGCCGCTGCCGACCCCGGTGCCCGAGCAGCACGAGCCAGACGGCAACTTTCCGACCGTCGACTTTCCGAACCCCGAGGAGCCGGGCGCGCTCGATCTCGCGTTTCGCACCGCTCGGGAGATCGGCGCGGAGCTCATCATCGCGCACGACCCCGACGCCGATCGCCTCGCCGTCGCCCTGCCGCACCTCGACGAGGAGTCTGGCTACCGGCGACTCACCGGCAATGAGCTCGGGCTGCTGCTCGGCTGGCGCGCCGCCGAGCGGGCGATGCAAGACGCCGAGGAGCGCAAGGTGCCTCTCACCGGCACGCTCGCGTGCACGATCGTCTCGTCACCAGCCCTGAGCGCGGTCGCGAAAGACTACGGGCTCGACTACGCCGAAACCCTCTCGGGCTTCAAATGGGTCTCGCGGGTGCCGAACCTCGTGTTCGGGTTCGAGGAGGCCCTCGGCTACCTCACCCAGCCCCACGTCGTGCTCGACAAAGACGGCATCTCGGCCGGCGCCGACGCCATTGCCATGGCGCGCTGGGCCAAGGGCCGCGGCACCGACATCTGGGGCCTGCTCGAAGAGGCGACCGACCGGTTCGGGCACTTCGCGAGCAGCCAGATCACTCTGCGGCTCGACTCGATGGCCGCTGCTTCGGAGCTCGCGGCCAAGATTCGCACCGCTCCGCCGACCGCGTTTGGCGTGCGCGCCGTGCAATCGAGCGCCGACCTGCTCGAGCCCGGCCTCGCCGAGGTGCCCGCAAACGTGCTGCGCTACGACCTCGCAGACGGCTCGCGCGTGATGATTCGCCCGAGCGGCACCGAGCCCAAGCTGAAGCTCTACCTCGACACGTTCAGCGAGAAGGGCAAGGCCTCAAAGCGCCGCGCCGCCGCCGAGCGCGCGCTCAGGGAGCTTGAGAGCGACGTCACTGCATTCTTGGAGGGGCTGCAGGGGTAGTTGCTGGGGTGCTGGGTGCTGGGTGCTGGGTGCCGGGTGCTGGGTGCCGGGTGCTGGGTGCCGCGCCGGGCGCGCTGCGCTAGATCGGTGATCTGCACTCACACGGCCCGGGGCCGGCGCATCGGGGCTTGGGAGCGCAGATCTGCTGCGTTTCTGCAGCGCCCCGGCGCCCGGCAGCACCCGCCACCCGGCGCCCGGCAGCACCCGCCACCCGGCAGGCCTACAGCGCCTCGCGGTGCGCCTCGCGCAGCTCTTCCACGGCCCGGTCGAGGGCCGGGTCGTCGCCGCGTGCGAGGCCCGCGTACTGCAGCACGACGCCGTCGGCTGTCGGAATCGCCTTCACCCACAGCCTGCGCCGCGGCACAAACAGCGACCACAGCAGCCCGCCGAGCGACAGTAGCGCGAAGATGAGAATGCCGATCTGGAACGGGTTCTGCATCACGTCGAACGAGGCGTAGCGCGGCGCAGCCTCGAAGGTCACCGTGCCCAACCCGCGCGGCAGCTCGGCGGTGTCTCCCGGCCGTAGCTCGATCGAGGGCTTCTCAATGGCGCGGCCCGTGAGCTGCTCCATCTTGCCCGTCTCGAGCGAGTACACCGACTGCGGCACCCCGTCGTCGACGCCGAGGTCGCCCATGAACGCATCGAGCGTGAGCACGGGGTTCTCAAGGTCGGGGTAGTTCGAGGTGTAGGCACCCGACTCGAGCTCCGTCTGCGTCGGGTAGAAGAAGCCGCGCAGGCCTAGCTGGGCAGGCTCCCCCGTCTCATCGGTGAGCCCGTTGAGCACCTTCACCACGCCGAGCGAGGTGAGGTTTGGGTCGGCGCCCTGCGGAATGAACACGACAGACTCGTCGAAGACGACCTCGTCTGCCGCGTTTCGAATCACGATTTTCGGTGCGTAGCCGTTCGCGAGCAAATAGATCGGCGAGCCGTGCACCCGCAGCGGGTGGTTCACCCTGATCTCTTCCTTGCTCTCCTCGCCCGCGGGGCTCGTGAGCGTCATGCGAGCGATGAACTCGCGCACCTGACCGATGGAGTTGCGGCTCGCATCGGGGTCGTCTGGGGTGATGTAGTTCACCTCGAGGTCCTCGAGCCTCAGCGCGAACGGCTCGAGCGTGTCAGATTTGAACGCCCGGCCAGCGGTCGCCGAGTCGTAGTCGATGAGCTGGTTGACATAGCTCTCGCCCTCGTAGAGCACGCGCTGGCCGTTGAAGGTAAAAGCGCTGCCGAGCCCGACGCACACGAGCACGCCGAGCAGCGCGACGTGAAACAATAGGTTGCCCGTCTCGCGCAGGTACCCGCGCTCCGACGACACCGAAACCTCGGCGACGCCACGATGCGCTGCCTTCTGCACCTGCACGCGGTAGCGCTGCCGGCGCAGCATGGCCGCCGCAGACTCGACCGCAGCGTTCGCGAACGCGAGGCGCTCCTCCTCGGTCGCGTTTTCGTTCGTCACCCGAATCTCGGAGAAGCCCGCCATGCGGTTGAGCCGCGCCGGGGTCTTCGGGGGCTTGCCGCGCCAGGCCTGCCAGTGATGCTTGATGCGCGGCAGCACGCAGCCGATCAACGAGATGAACAGCAGCAGGTAGATCGCCGAGAACCACACCGAGCCGTAGACGTCGAAGGCCTGAATCGGGAACGCGTCGAGAATCTTGAACAGCGTCGGGTTGTCTTTTTCGTACTGGATGACGCCGTTGGGGTCGGCGCCGCGCTGCGGCACCAGCGAACCGGGGATCGCCGCCACGGCGAGCAACAGCAGCAGGATCAGCGCGACGCGCATGCTCGTGAGCTGCCGCCAGAACCACCGGAACCAGCCGGTGATGCCGAGCTCGGGGCTCGTGACCGGGGCCGGGAGGCCCGATCCGTCATCGTAATCAGAGGGGCGTGACATAGCCGCCAATCACCACCTGGAGTTCGCTCATGATGAGACCCCACAGCCCTGAGACCATGAGGATGCCGAGAATAATGAGAATCACGCCGCCGACGATGTTCACCGTGCGGATGTGGCGCTTGAAGAACGTCATCGTCTGCGTCATCCAGCCGAAGCCAAACGCCGCGAGCACAAACGGAATGCCGAGGCCGAGCGTGTACACGAGTGCGAGCAGCGCCGCGCGCCCCACCGAGCCCTGCTGCATCGCGAGCAGGCTGACGGTGCCAATCGTCGGGCCGAGGCACGGCGCCCACCCAATCGCGAACACGATGCCGAGAAACGGCGCGCCAGCGAGCCCAACCCGCGGGCTGAACTTCAACCGCGTGGTGCGCTGAAAGCGCGAGAACACTCCCATGAACACGAGGCCCATGACGATCACGACGACGCCCATAACGCGCAAGATGACGTCTTGCCAGTCGAGGTACCACTGGCTAGCGCCAATCGCGCCCGAGAGCGTGAGCAGCACCACGAACACGACGGCGAACCCAAGCACGAACAGCACGGAACCGAGCACCATGCGGTTGCGCTCGCGCTTGCCCGCGGCCTTCGGGTCGGCCGCGTTCGGGCTCGACGTGCCGGCGATGCCCGAGACATACGCTAGGTAGCCGGGAATGAGCGGCAGCACGCAGGGCGACAGGAACGAGACGAGACCCGCGGCGAGCGCGATTCCCATCGCAACGAGCAGCTGCCCGTCGGCGATGATCTCAGAGATCCCCATCAGTTCTTGCCCGCGGCGGGCTGCTCTTCGAGCGTCTCCGTGATGAGCGTGCGCAGCTGCGACGCACCGGCGAGCTGACCGACGACCGTGTGCGCGATGCGCCCCTCGGTGTCGAGAATCAACGTCGTCGGCACGGCGTTCAGCGGAATCTGCCCAGCGAAGGCGCGCTGCACCGAGCGGCCCCCCGGGTTGTCGAGAATCGACTCGTACTCAATGCCAAACTCCACGCCGAACTGCTGCGCCTGAGCGGCCTGGTCACGGGTATTCACCCCGACAAACTTCACGCCCTGCGGCGCGAATTCGTCATACGCCTCGACGAGATCAGGAGCCTCAGCGCGGCACGGCGGGCAGCCGGCGTACCAAAAGTTCACGACAGTAACGCTGCCGAGCGTGTCGGCCGAGCCGAGCTGATTGCCGAACTCTGTCTCGCCGCCAAACTCGACCGCGTCGCCGCGATCGCTCGCCGGGAACGAGGCCGATGAGCCGTCGCCGGCGACATACCCCTTGTCGCTCCCCTCTTGCCACTGCGAGGAGAGGGTGTCGCTTTCGTTCGTGCTGCAGCCGACAAGCCCGATGGCAATGGCGGCGGCAGCAGCGGTCACGGCTGCGATGCGGCGCGTCGTCATACTGCTCCTACGTCAGTCGCGTCGCCCATGAGCGACTTCGCGGGGTTGCGGTAGTCGACCTCGAACCAGCGGTTGCCGCGGCGCTCAAAGGTCGTGATGCTCGACAGATCGCAGCGCCTGGTCGCCGGGTTGTGAAACAGCGGCTTGCCCGCGATATCGAGGTGGGCCATCCAGATGGGTGACTGATGGGCGACCATCACGATGTCGCCGCCCTGCGTGTTGTCCCACGCGTCGTTCATTGCCTCGCGCACGCGCGCGGCAACCTGCCGGTACGGCTCCCCCCAACTCGGGCGGAAGGGATTCACAAATTTGTACCAGTAGCGCGGCTTCTTGAACGCCGCATCTGGCCCGGAGTTCACCTTGCCCTCGAAGAAGTTCGTCGGCTCGATGATGCGATCCTCCGTCTGAATCTCGAGCCCGAGCGCGCTCGCGATCGGGCGCGCAGACTGCTGGGCCCGCTCGAGCGGCGACGCGTACAGCGCGACGACCTTGCGGTCGCTGCCCGCGAGCTCGAGCGCGGCGGCCTCAGCCATCGCGTGACCGCGCTCGGAGAGGCGGAACCCGGGGATTCGGCCGTACAACACGAGATCGGGGTTATGAACCTCCCCGTGGCGCACCAAGTGCAAGAGTTTATCGCTCACACCCTTATTCTAGGCTTCGCCTGCCTGGGAGTTCGGTGGCTACTGCGCTAGCGCCGTGTGACCGAGAGCACGGTGAACGTCGCGTCGCGCGCGAGCTGCCGCACGGGGCCGATCGCCTGCTCGAGCAACGGCCGGTAGCCGAGGTGCGAATTGAAGACGATGCGCAGCTCGCCGCCGGGGCGCAGCACCCGCGCGCAATCGCGAATGAGCCGCTGGCCGACGCCGGCGTGCACCGTCGCACCCGTGTGAAAGGGCGGGTTGAGGAGCACGAGATCTGCCCAGCCGTCGGCGACCGCCTCGGCGCCGTCTGCGCGGTGGATCGCGACGCGCCCGGCGACACCGGCCGCGCCGGCCGTGAGCGCCGTTGACCGCACGGCCGCGTCAGACTGGTCGCTCGCAATCACCGCCGCTGAGGGAAGGGCGAGCGCCGCCGAGACGGCCAGCACGCCGCTGCCGCAACCAAGGTCGAAGATGTGTGTGCGCCCCGGCGATCCGCCCCACGCATCGCGGCCCTGACCGGCGGCGAAGGTGCTGAGCAGCAACCGGCTCCCGTGGTCGAGCTTCGTACCGCCGAACGTCGCCCCGAAAGCCGCGAGGCCGAACGGGAGCTCGCGGTCTGCGCCCCACTTCGGAAACGGCGGTTCTGCGCCGGCAAACTGCGGCGTCGGGCCGGCGGCCTGCACCACCCTCGACTTTCGCCAGCCGAGGCCGGCGGCGACCTCGCCAAAGTATTTCGCGAGCACCTCGTTCTGAGCCAGCGTCATGTGTTTGACCCGGCCAGCGGCGAACACCCGCACGTCGGGTGGGGCGAAGCGGGCAATCTTCCAGGCGATCTCTTCGAGCGCCTCAAGGCCGCGCGGCAGCTGCACGAGCACGGTCTCGGCCCCCGCGAGCAGCGTCTCGCCAAGCGGCTCGGCCGAGTAGCTGCCGGCGAGGTCGAGGCGGGCGGCGTTCTGCGCGAGCGCGCGCTCGGCGAGCAGCGGATCCTGATATGCGCGAACACCCGTCGCACCAAGCACGGCCGCCGCGCCGAGCGTCAGCGCGCCGTGCCGGTCGCCGACGGTGACGACAGTGCCCGGCTGGGCGCCGCGGATTCGCTCGGCGGCGGTCGTGAGCGCGAGCAGGTCGGCGGTGTCGTAAGCGCGCAGCTCAGCCGCATCGAAATCGGGTTCGCGGGTGAGCGTGCTGCAAAACTCCTCGAGCTCGGCTGCTATGGCTTCCACACCACGACCTCGGCGTTGCGGCGCACCCGGGTGCCCCGCCGCAGGGTCACCACCTCGCCGCCAGCGCCCGCGGCAAACACGCGCCTGTCGGGTCGCTTCAGCAGCTCGTCTGACAGCGCGCGCTCGAGCTCGTGCACCTGTTCTTCGAGCTCGCGCACCCGGTCTTCGAGCGTCAGCACGCGGCGAATGCCCTCGAGGCTCAGCCCCTCGGCCGACAGCCTGGCAACCTCGCGCAGCCGGTGCACGTCATACAGCGAATAGCGCCTGGTGTTGCCGCTGGTACGCTGCGGCACTACGAGCCCAATACGGTCGTACTGCCGCAGCGTCTGCGGGTGCATCTCGGCGAGTTCAGAGGCGGCAGCGATCGCAAACACCGGTGTGAACCTGTCCATCTGCACGTTTGCCATGACCCCTCCCCTACACCGTTCTCGTTTGTTGTCTGCTAACCGCGCGCCCTGGCGAACAGGTCGTCGCGCGGGTTCTCCTGCGGCTCGACCTGCTGAAACGCCTCGAGCGCCTCGCGCGCCGCGTCGCTCAGGTGGCTTGGCACCGCCACCTGCACCTCGGCGAGCAGGTCTCCCGTGCCCTTCGAGGTTTTCACGCCGCGGCCCTTCACGCGCAGCACCCGGCCGCTCGGCGTGCCTGGCTGCACCTTGAGCCGCACGGTGTCGCCACCGAGCGTCGGTACCTCAACGGTAGCGCCGAGCGCCGCCTCTGTGAAGGTCACAGGCAGCTTGAGCTTCAGGTTCAACCCGTCACGCTCAAACACCGGGTGCTTACGCACCGTGACGGTGAGCATGAGGTCACCGGCAGGGGTGCCTGCCTGGCCGGGCTCGCCCTTGCCCCTGATGCGAATCTTCTGGCCGTTCGAGACGCCGGCAGGGATCTTCACCTTGACGTTGCCGTTCGAGGTCTGCAGCGTGACGGTATCGCCACTCACCGCAGTCTCGAAGTCGATCGTCGTGGTTGCGTTCACGTCGCGACCCTTTTGCGGGCCGCGCTGGGCCCCGCCGCCGAACATGTTGAAGATGTCGTCGTAGCCGCCCTGCTGGAACGTGTACTGCGTGTTCCTGCCGCCGTGGCCGCCGCCGAACATGCCGCCGAAGACGTCTTCGAAGCCCTGGCCGCCCTGGCCGCCCGAGGTGAACCTCGCGCCGCCTGCGCCCATCGCTCGAATCTGGTCGTACTCCGAGCGCTGCTCCCTATCGGAGAGCACCGAATAGGCCTCGCTGATCTCCTTGAACTTCGCCTCGGCCGCCGCATCATTCGGGTTCGAATCCGGGTGATACTTGCGCGCGAGCTTGCGGTAGACCTTCTTCAGTTCGGCATCGTCGACGTCTTTGGAGATGCCGAGCGTGCGGTAGAAATCTTTATCTAACCAGTCTTGACTAGCCATCAGCTCCCACCGCCACCGCTACCTTGGCGGGGCGCAGCTCAACATCTCCGATGCGATAGCCCCGCTCGACTACGTCAAGCACAGTGTGCTGCTCGGTGCCGGGAACCGGTACCTGAGCAATTGCCTCGTGCACCTGCGGGTCAAAAGGCTCGCCCTTCTCGCCGAAGCTCTCGACGCCGAGCCGTTCGAGGCTCGCGCGAAGCTTCTGCGCGATAGTTGCGAATGCGCTGCCCTCTTCGAGGTCACCGTGCTGCTCGGCACGGTCGAGGTCGTCAAGTACCGACAGCAACTGCACGACGACCGAAGCCTTCGCGCGCTGCTTATCGAGCTCGACGTTCGCCTCGGTGCGCTTGCGGTAGTTCGCATACTCGGCGGTGAGGCGGCGAAGATCCTCCAGGTAGGGGTTCTCTTCGCCTGCTTCAGCTGCTGCCTCGGCTGCGGCGGCGTCTGCCCCCGCGGCGGCCTCGGTCTGCGCCGCGCCCAGAATGTCGTCTACCGTCAGGTCGTCGCCTTCCGGCCCGGAAGCGGAGGGGGTTCCCTCCGCCCCGGGGGCCGACGAAGCATCGGCCTGCGATGCTTCGTCAGCCTGGCCCGCCGGAACATCGCCCAACGGCTGGTCGTCGCCCAGATGTTCCTCGTTCGCCATGGTTACTTCTGCTCCTCGGTTGCGCCGTTCTCGTCGTCTTCAACGACCTCTGCGTCGACCACGTCGTCATCGTTTGACTCCGCGTTCTCTGCCCCGGCCTCGGGTGTTTCCTGCGACTGCGCGTAGATCGCCTCGCCGAGCTTCTGCTGGCTCGCGCTCAGCTTGTCGAACGCGGTCTTCACCGCATCGTCGTCCTCGCCGGCGAGCGCGGTCTTGAGCGCGTCGAGGTCGCCCTGCACCTCGGTCTTGACATCCTCAGGGAGCTTGTCTTCGTTCTCCGAGATGAGCTTCTCGACCGAGTACGCGAGCTGCTCAGCGTTGTTGCGCTGCTCAGCTGCCTCGCGACGCTTCTTGTCGTCGGCCGCGTGCTCTTCAGCCTCGCGCACCATGCGCTCGATGTCGTCCTTCGAGAGCGTCGAGCCACCCGAGATGGTGATCGTCTGCTCGGTGCCGGTGCCCTTGTCCTTTGCCGACACCTGCACGATGCCGTTGGCGTCGATGTCGAAGGTGACCTCGACCTGGGGCACGCCGCGCGGCGCCGGTGCGATGCCGGTCAGCTCGAACGTTCCGAGGTTCTTGTTGTCGCGGGTGAACTCGCGCTCGCCCTGGAAGACCTGAATCGCAACCGAAGGCTGGTTGTCTTCGGCCGTGGTGAACGTTTCAGAGCGCTTCGTCGGGATAGCCGTGTTGCGCTCGATGAGCTTCGTCATGATGCCACCCTTGGTCTCGATACCGAGCGACAGCGGGGTGACGTCGATGAGCAGAACGTCCTTGCGCTCGCCCTTCAGCACGCCAGCCTGGAGGGCTGCACCAACGGCGACAACCTCATCGGGGTTCACGCCCTTGTTCGGCTCGCGACCACCGGTGAGCTGCTTCACGAGCTCGGTGACTGCGGGCATGCGGGTCGAGCCACCAACGAGCACAACGTGCGCGATGTCGCCGACCTTCACGCCGGCTTCCTTGATGACATCCTCGAACGGCTTGCGGGTGCGCTCGAGCAGATCTTTCGTGAGCTCCTCGAACTTCGCGCGGGTGAGCGTCTCGTCGAGGTTCGCCGGGCCGTTCTCGGTGAGCGAGAGGTAGGGCAGCTGAATCTGGGTGCTCATCGAGTTCGAGAGCTCCTTCTTCGCCTGCTCAGCGGCCTCCTTCAGGCGCTGGAGTGCAATCTTGTCTTTCGAGACGTCGACGCCGGTCGAGTTCTTGAACTGCTCGCTCAGCCACTTCACGACGCGCTCATCCCAGTCGTCGCCGCCGAGCCGGTTGTCGCCCGAGGTCGAACGAACCTGAATGGTCGAGAAGTCTTCGTCCTTGCCCACCTCGAGGAGGGAGACGTCGAAGGTACCGCCACCGAGGTCGAAGACGAGGATGAGCTCGTCTTCCTTACCCTTGTCGAGGCCGTAAGCAAGCGCTGCGGCGGTGGGCTCGTTGATGATGCGGAGCACGTTGAGGCCAGCGATCTCGCCGGCCTCCTTCGTGGCCTGACGCTCGGCGTCGTTGAAGTACGCGGGCACGGTGATGACCGCGTCGGTGACCTTGTCGCCGAGATAGGTCTCTGCGTCGCGCTTCAGCTTCATGAGCGTGCGCGCGCTGATCTCTTGCGCGGTGTACTTCTTGCCGTCGATGTCATCGCTCTTCCAGTCGGTGCCCATGTGGCGCTTGACCGAAGCGAGGGTGCGGTCGACGTTCGTGACGGCCTGGCGCTTTGCGGTCTCGCCGACGAGCACCTCGCCATCTTTCGTGAACGCGACGATCGACGGGGTGGTGCGGAAGCCTTCGGCGTTCGCGATGACGGTGGGCTCGCCACCCTCGAGAACGGCGACGACCGAGTTGGTGGTGCCGAGGTCAATACCTACTGCACGTGACATATGTTCTCCTTGCGTTGTACGGGACCGGCGGCTCGCGCCGGTGGTTCTCGCGGCCCTACTTTCTTGCCCTGCGGCAAGTTGAGCCTTCTGCGCTCAAGTTTAGCGGAGTCGGAGTGGGAGTCAAGCTCGGTGCGGCAAACTTGAGCCGAGTTCACTCAACTCTCAGGTTTCGTTCATCTGGGGTTGGGGCTGGGGCGGGGGGCGGGCTGGGGCTGGGGCTGGTTGAGCGCTGGGGCTGCGCCCAGGGGCCTGAGCCGGAGCCCGCGCCGAACCCTGCGCCCGCACCGAACCCTGAGCCCGCACCGAACCCTGCGCCCGCACCGAACCCTGCACTTGCCTCCGAGCCGGGTACAAGTTTCGGGAGGTAAGTAGCTGCTCTCGGAGGGAAGTGCAG
>NZ_BAAAKZ010000004.1:35824-96170 GCF_039528015.1 Leucobacter albus
GGTGGGCGGCAGGGGTGGGCGGGAGGGGTGGGCTGCAGGGGTGGGCGGCAGGGGTGAGCGGGAGGGGTGAGCGGGCGGGGTGAGCGGGAGGGGTGAGCGCGGCGCTGCAGATGGGACTTGCCGGGGCGGCAGGGCGGCTCGTGGGCGGGGTGCCCAAGGGCGCTATTGGAGGCCAGGCTCCCGCCGACCGACGAGGTCGCCGCGCCCGTTGGGTGGGGCAGGTGCCCCCGGCGTGAATTGGCCCGCAGGCGCAAGTCGGTGGCAGTTTGCCCCAGGTTTTGGGCGAATCAGGGCGGATCCGCGGCGCAAACTGACATCGAGTTGGCGGCGGGTGCCGCCCAGGCAGCACCGGGTACCCTGAGCGCATGCAATCTGTCACTCCGACCGCTGCGACGCAAAAGCCCACGGCGTCGCTCGCCGTCGACATCGCAGTCGACGCGGGTTTCGGCGTGCTGCTCGTGGTCTGCGGGCTGCGCTACTTTGCGTTCCACGAGCTCGCGGGAACCGGCATGCTCGTACTCGCCCTCGCGATCGCATCGGGCCTGAGCTACGCCACCGCGGTGCTCGGCGGGCGTCGAGCTCGTGACGGGCGCGCTCCGGGCTCGGGTAACGCGCCATTGGCGCAGCATCCCGCGGCGAACCCGCAGGGCTCGGGGGCGTGGCAGCGCGCCTGGCTACTCGCGGCGACAGCGATCTGGCTGCCGCTTGTTGTGCTCGCTCCCTCATTCGGGTGGTGCGCGTTTGCACTGTTCTTTGCGATCCACCGCGTGCTCAGCGGCGGCCGCGCACTCGCACTGTCAGCGACGATCGTCGTCGCCGTGAGTATCGGGCTGTACCTCATGTCTGGTGGGGCAGATCTCGGGCTCGTGCTCGGGCCGTTCTTCGGCGGGCTCGTACTCGCGTACGCGTACTGGGCGCTCGATCGCGCGCTCGGCGAGCAGCGGCGGCTCAACACCGAGCTGCTCGACACCCGCGAGCAACTCGCCCGCACCGAACGCGTCGCCGGCGCGGCCGCGGAGCGCGAGCGGGTCGCGAGCGAGCTGCACGACACCGTCGCCCAGCGCACCGCCGAGGCACTCTTGAGGCTCGAGGCGGAGCACGCGGCGTCGGCTGGCGGCGCGACCTCAGACGAGGCCCGCGGCGCGCTCAGGCTCGCGCTCACCGAGACGCGCGAGTTCATGCTCGGGCTCGTCACTCCGCGCGCCGCGCGCCCGGCGGGGCTCACCGACGCCCTCCGCGCGCTCGCCGGCGAGGCGCGGGCAACGTTCGAGGTCACCGGCACGGAACGCACGCTCCCAGACGAAGCCTCCCACGCCCTACAGCGCGTCACGCAGGAGGCGCTCACCAACGTACGCAAGCACGCCGCGGCCACGCACACGAAGGTCACCCTGAACTATTTCCCTGATGCTGTCGGGGTTGACATCGCCGACGACGGGGCGGGGTTTGCGCGCAAGGCGGCCAGCGAGGGCGAGTCAGGTTTCGGTATTCGGGCGATGGGGTGGCGGATCCGCAACCTCGGCGGCACGCTCACCATCGAGTCGGCGCCTGGCCGTGGCACGGCCGTGGCGGCGACCGTGCCAGATGCGCCGCGTGCGGTCGGGGTTGGCGGGGCTGCTGGAAGCGGGGCTGGGGGTTCTGCGAGCGCTGCTGACGTGCCTGGAGGCGCAATCCTGGCCGGTGGGGCCGGGGGCATCGATGCGACCACCGGAGAGAACTTTGGGAAGGAGCCCGCGTGATCCACCTATTGCTCGTCGACGACCACCCGACGCTGCGCCACGGCCTTCGCGCACTGCTCGACACGCAACTAGACCTCGAGGTAATCGCCGAGGCTGGCGGGCTCGACGACGCCGTCGCCGCGCTCACCGCCGCCACCGGCGAAGGGCGCGCGCCAGGCGTTGCCCTCGTCGACCTCGACCTCGGCGCAGACGCCCCCGACGGCATCGCGACGCTCGTCGAGCTCGTGCGGCACGCGCCCGGGCTGAGGGTCATCGTGTTCAGCGCCTACGACTCAGACGCCGATGTGGTGCGCGCGATGGAGGCGGGCGCCGCCGGGTACCTCGTGAAAGACAGCGCGCCGGAGCAGCTGTTTCGCGCCGTGCGCGCAGCGGCCGCCGGCCAGCCCGCCTTCGCCGCCCCCATCGCCGCGCGGCTGCACGACCGCGGCCGGTTCGACGAAGAGACGCTGACCGCGCGCGAGCTCGAGGTGCTCACGCTCGCGGCCACCGGCCTGTCGAACCGCGAGCTCGCGCTTGAGCTGCTGCTCAGCGAGGCGACGGTGAAGACCCACCTGCACCACGCGTTCACGAAGCTCGATGCGTCGAACCGCCAAGCCGCGATCGCTATCGCGCTCAAGCGGGGAATCATCAGGCTGTAGTTCACGCTCAACCGATCGATTGATGTGGCGACGCGCGAGCGTTCGTAGCGTTGAGTCACGGCCGCAGGCACCCGCCTGCCCGGCCGCGACTCTGACCCACGAACGAAAGCAGCGCACATGACTCGCACCTCACGCCGCCCGGCGCGCACGACGATTCTCACCTCGACAATGATCGCCGCGGCCGTCTGCTTCGCTTCGGCCTCGCCGGCGCTCGCGGCCGGGCCCGCTGAGGCACCGGCGGCGGCTGCCGCATCGGCGGCCGCCGCTTCTACGGTGGCCGGCACCGATTCGACGCCCGCGGCTGTGCTGGCGGCGACCGCCTGGCAGACCACCTCAGCCATCGACCAAGACGGCAACCCCGTCGCCCTCGACGACGCCCGCGCAGCCAACTACGTCGGCTGGGCCTACTACAACACCGCAGGCACCTTCCGCATGTACACCCCCGACGACCAGCCCAAGATGCAGGGCGACTGGACCGTCGCAGCAGACGGCTCCAGCCGCTGGATCGCCGCAAAGAACGACGCGGGCGCCATACTCTTCGAACGCACCGTACCCATCACCGTGCTCACCGCAGACGAATTCACCTACCGCGTCATCGACCAGGCAGACCCCACCAAGTGGGTCGACATCGTGCACACCCCGACCGACCACGCGGAGCCCGGCACCGGGGGCACGGGTGAGGGCGGCAACACCGACCCCGGCGTCATCGACTACTCGGCTGTGCTGGCGTCGACCGCCTGGCAGACCACCTCAGCCATCGACCAAGACGGCAACCCCGTCGCCCTCGACGACGCCCGCGCAGCCAACTACGTCGGCTGGGCCTACTACAACACCGCAGGCACCTTCCGCATGTACACCCCCGACGACCAGCCCAAGATGCAGGGCGACTGGACCGTCGCAGCAGACGGCTCCAGCCGCTGGATCGCCGCAAAGAACGACGCGGGCGCCGTACTCTTCGAACGCACCGTGCCCATCACCGTACTCACCGCCACCGAATTCACCTACCGGGTCATCGACCAGGCAGACGCCAGCAAGTGGGTCGACATCGTGCACACCCCAACCGACCACGCGGAGCCCGGCACCGGGGGTGCGGGTGAGGGTGACGGCGGCGGCAATGGTGACGGCGGCGGGAACGGAACGGGCGGCTCAGGCAGCGGGGGCTCGGGCTCGGGCTCGGGCTCGGGCTCGGGCTCGGGCGCAGGCAACTCAAGCGGCACTGGCAACACCGGCGACGGCACACCTGCGAGCGGCAACCAAGGCCAGAAGGGTCACGGCGAAGCCACGCTTGCCCAGACCGGTGGCTCGGGCCTCGTCGCCTCGGTAGCGGCCTCAGCACTCGCCTTGCTCGGCGGCGCGCTGCTGCTTGCCCGCCGAGCGTTGTTGCGCGCCCGCGGCTAACACCCGGAGGCCCCACCTCCACAAGTCCATGTCAGTTTGCCCCACTTAGATGGCCAAAACCGCGGCCTTTCAGGGGCAAACTGACATGGACTTCGAGGTTCGGTGCACGGTGGAAGCATCGGCGGCAGCACGAACCACAGCGCACGAGTTACACCGCACAAACCCGCGGCGCACGAGCGACGCCCCACATTCCAGCACCAAACACGCAACACGCAACCCGCCACCCACACCCAGCACCCAGCAACCCACCGGCCGCAACCCAGTGTTCACATCACGGTTACCCCAGCAATCCCGCCGGCGGCCGCCGGCACGCAGTAGCCTGGGGCTGTGAGCGAGACAGCCCCCGCACCGAACCGAGTCCCCGCAACGAAGCGGACAGTCGCCTCTTGGGCGCTCTGGGACTGGGCGACGCAACCGTTCAATTCCGTGATTCTCACCTTCGTGTGGGTGTCGCTCTACCTGGTGTCTGACGCGTTTCTCCCCGACGACGTCGCTGCGCAGAACGCAGACGGCAGCCTCGCCTGCTCGCAGGCCGCCGACGCCGGTACCGCCTACTGCACTGGCCTCGCAGAGCTGTCGGCGAACTACGGCTGGGTGACGTTCGCAGCCGGCATCTTCATCTTGTTGCTCGCGCCCGTGCTCGGCCAGCAGGCCGACGCCCGCGGCAACAAGAAGCGCTGGGTCGTCATCGGCACCGCGGTGCTCGCGCTCATCCAGTTCGCACTGTTCTTTGTGTACTCTGACCCGCAGTTCTTCTGGTTCGGGGCCGCGGCGGTTGCGCTCGGCTCGGTCGCGAGCGAGATCGCCGGTGTGAGCTACAACGCCATGCTCTTCGACGTCTCGACGAAGCAGACCGTGGGCCGGGTGAGCGGCCTTGGCTGGGGGCTCGGGTACATCGGCGGAATCGTCGCGCTCATCATCGTGGTCGCGCTCACCGAACTCAACTGGTTCGGCATGGACGTCTCTGACGGCCTCGCCTACCGCCTCATCGCTGTGGGCGCCGCGGTGTGGACGGTCGTGTTCTCACTCCCGTTCGTGCTGTGGGTTCCCGAGCCGCCGGCCCGCACCGATCGCCCCCGTGTCGGGTTCTTCCGCAGCTATCGAGTGCTCGTTCGCGACCTCGGTTCGCTGTTTCGCAACGACCGGCAAACATTCTGGTTTCTGGTCTCGAGCGCCGTCTACCGCGATGGGCTCGCTGGCATCTTCGCGTTCGGCGGCATTCTCGCGGCGGTGTCGTTCGGCTTCTCGGCGACCGAGGTGATGATCTTCGGTGTCGCGCTGAACCTTGTGGCCGGGGTTTCGACGATCATCGCTGGCCGGCTCGATGACAGGTTCGGGCCGCGCGCGATCATCGTCATGTCGCTCATTGCGCTCGTTGCGAGCGGCCTGTTCATATTCTTCTTCCGCGAGGAGGGCAAGGCGATTTTCTGGGTCGGTGGCCTCATTCTCTCGGCCGCCGTCGGCCCGGCGCAGGCCTCGAGCCGATCGTTGCTCACCCACCTGGCTCCGGCGAACATGCAGGGCGAGGTGTTTGGCCTCTACGCGACGACGGGGCGGGTGATGAGTTTTCTCTCGCCGTGGTTGTGGGCCGCGTTCATTGGCTGGTTTGGCGCCACGCATTTCGGGATCCTCGGCCTGATTATCGTCGTCGCTATCGGTCTCATCATGACGCTCGTATTCGTGCGAAAGCCCGAGGCCGCGGAGTCGATGACCGCCTAGTTCCAGAGATTGCGAACTGCGTTCTCGGCGCTATTCAGCACGGCCGTCGCGGCAACGGCCCGGGTATCGAGCGCAATCACTTCGAAACGCCCTTGCCATCAGGCCCCAGCTCGAGCTCGAGATCTCGCAAAACGTACTCAGGCGGCGGGCAATCATGCTCCGTGTAATACGTGAACACTCGCGTCGCCTCATCATGAGCAAACGCCTCATCAGCAAACACCCTCGTACGCGTCGACCCATCTGGGTACACAATGTCAACGTTCGGCTCACCAGAACGCTCACCACCACGACCAAGCACATACTGACGAAACACACCATCACGGTTCGTCTTCCACTCGATCGTCATACACTCAGCCGTACCCGCAGCCTGCATGAACGTGACCGGCTGCACATCGTCACGAACAAGATCGAGATGGCCCACCCCGGGAGGCGCCGGCCAAAGAATATACGCCGACCATCTCCCGGGCTTGAGCAGCGAGAGGTGCCTTGAGATCTACTCCCCGTATGACTCATCGTCCCAGTCCAAGGGCCCGGTGCCGACAATATCAGCGACATAAGCCAGAAAGAACAACCGTCGCCCGTTGTACTTGTCGTCGTTCATGGTCACGCTCCTTACCAGCGGAGTTCGGCTGCCGGCGTCAGCCGACCGGAATGCCTGCGGTGTCGAGGCTCTTGCCGCCGTCGCGGCGCTGCACGGCGAGGCTCACGAGCAGCAGCACGAGCCCGGCGCCAGCGAGCACCGCGCCGAGCCACCCCGGCGCGAGGTAGCCGAAGCCTCCGGCAATCACGAGGCCACCAAGCCACGCGCCCAGGCTGTTCGCGACGTTACCCGCGGCGTGGTTGAGTGCCGCGCCGAGCAGCGCGGCCTCGCTCGACATGCGAATGAGCCTGGCCTGCAGCGTCGGCAGCACGATCGACGAGGCGAGGCTCACGAGAAACGCGAACACGAACAACCAGGCGGGGTGCCCCGCGAACAGGGCGTACAGCACGAACGACGAGATGAACAGCACAAAGCCCCAGATCGCATTGCCGATCGGGAAGCGGTCGGTGAGCACACCGCCGATGATGTTGCCGAGCACCATGCCGATGCCCATCGTCGCAATCACCCAGGGCACCATGCCGGCACCGAGGCCAGCCTCGCGGGTCGTGACCTCCGCTATATAGGAGTAGACGGCGAAGAAGCCCCCGAAGCCAATGGAGAGCACGCCCACCATGATCCACACCCGCGCACTGCCGAGCGCGGTGAGTTCACGCAGCGGGCTCCGCTCCGGGTTGCCGGGAAAGCGCGGCACGAAGAGCGCGACGAGCAGCAGCGTCGCAACGAACAAGACGGCGACGAGCCCGTACACCCAGCGCCACCCAAACTGCTGGCCGAGCACCGTCGACAGCGGCACCCCGATCACGTTCGCGACCGTCAGGCCGCTCATCGCGAGCGCGATGCCCTTGCCCATGCTGCCAGGGCCCATGAGGCGCGCTGCGAGCAGCGAGGCGACGCCAAAGTAGGCGCCGTGCGGCAGGCCAGAAATAAAACGGAACACCGACACCGTCGCGAACCCAGGCACCGCGGCCGAGCCGACCGTGCCAACGATCAGCAAGACCAGCAACCAGATGGCGAGCTTCGTTTGCGACATGCGCGCGCCGAGCACGGCGAACACGGGAGCACCGACAACCACGCCCAGCGCGTAAAGGGTGATGATGTTGCCAGCCTGCGCGATCACGCGTTGCGGATCCGCCTCGTAGCCCGGCAGCAAATCCATCGCGATCTCGGGGAGCACCCCCATCGTCGCAAACTCGGTCGTGCCGATTGCGAAACCGCCGAGAGCAAGCGCGAAGAGCGCAAGGTTTCGCCGAGACGTGGTGAGTTGGGGCACGAGCTTGCCGCCTTCCGTGAAAAATTCGGGGCTCGAGACCGGCCCGCGCGCGAGGGCACCGCACTAGTATCGCATTGCGGGGTAGCCTATTCGAGTGCCTCGCCCCGAACTCAGCCCCCAGCAGCTCAACGTCTACGAGCGCATCGAGCACACGCGCGAACATATCTTCGTGACGGGGCGCGCTGGCACCGGCAAATCGACGATTCTCAACCACCTCTCGTGGCACACCTCGAAGATCATCGCGGTGTGCGCCCCGACCGGCGTCGCGGCACTGAACGTCGGTGGGCAGACGATCCACTCGCTGCTGCGCCTGCCAACCGGCGTGATCGCCGACCACGAGCTCGACCAGCCCACCGAGCTCAAGAAGATGCTCGCCTCGATCGACACCCTCATCATCGACGAAATTTCGATGGTGTCTGCCGATCTCATGGACGCGATCGACCGCTCGCTGCGCCAGGCCCGCGGCAAGTGGCACGACCCGTTCGGCGGCGCCCAGATCATCATGTTCGGCGACCCGTTTCAGCTGCCGCCCGTGCCGCCGCGCGACCCGCACGAGCGGGCGTACTTCGACGACACCTACCGGTCGCTCTGGTTTTTCGACTCGAAGGTGTGGCAAGAGACGCCGCTCGACGTCATCGAGCTCACCGAGGTGCACCGCCAGAGCGACGACCGGTTCAAGCAGATACTCGGAGCCGTGCGCTACGGCGTCGTCGACGAGACGCAGGCGAACGAGCTGAACTCCGCGGGCGCCAGGCCGGCGCCGCGCGACGTCATCACGCTGGCGACAACGAACGCGACGGTGAACCGCATCAACGCCGAGCGCCTCGCCGAGATCAAGGGGTCGGGGCTGAAGGCCGCAGCCGAGATCACCGGGGAGTTCCGCGAGAACACCTACCCCGCAGACGAGGTGCTTGAGCTGAAGGCTGGCGCGCAGGTGATGTTTCTGCGCAATGACCCCGACGGGCGCTGGGTGAACGGCACGATCGGCACGGTCTCGAAGATCGAGGGCACCGTGTGGGTCGACGTCGGCGACGAAGAGTATGAGGTGGAGCCAGCGACGTGGGAGCGGTTCCGCTACCGCTACGACGCCGACACCAAGAAACTCGAGAAGGAGGTCGTCGCGGAGTTCGAGCAGTTCCCGCTGCGCCTCGCCTGGGCCGTCACCATTCACAAATCTCAAGGACACACTTACGACGCAGCCGCGATCGACCTCGGGCCGCGGGCCTTCAGCGCCGGCCAGACCTACGTCGCGCTCAGCCGCGTGCGCTCGCTCGACGGGCTCTACCTCGCGCGGCCGCTGCAGCCCCGCGACGTGATCGTCGACCCGAACGTGGTGCGCTTCTTCTCAGACCGGCAGCCGAAGCAGGCCGCGGCGTCGGCTGGGTAGTGGGGCGGGCCCGCGGCGCTGCGCGGTGGGGCCGTGCCTTCCACCGAAGCACACGTTATTCACCGGAGCACACGAAGTTTGCGCTGATTTTCGTGTGCTCCGGTGAATAACGTGTGCTCCGACGAGCGGGAGCGCTGAGCGAGAGCGCGGAGCGGGAGCGCGGAGCGGGAACGCGGAGCGCGAGCGCTGAGCGGGAGCGCTGAGCGCGAGCGCTCAGGCGCGCACCCGCCCGGCAGGCACTTCGGGCTCACCGAGCGACAGCATCAGCCGGTTTGCCCAGTTGAAGAAGGCTGCGCCGTTCACGATGTCGAGCACCTCGGCGTCGTCGAGCCCAGCCTCGCGCAGCCGGGCGACGTCGTCGCCGCCGAAGCTCAGCGGGGTGTTCGTGAGCGACACCGAGGCGCTGACAATGGCGTTCCAGGTGGCGTCGCCGAGGTCGGCTCCGACGCCGTCGTCGAGCAGCCGCTGCACGTCGCCCGTGCGGCCAGACTCGCGGGTCGCCGCGGCCGAGTGCACCGACGCGCAGAACACGCAGCCGTTGTGCCGTGAGGCGGCGGTCGCTGCGAGCTCGCGCTCGGCCCGGCCGACGCCGTCGGTGACGTTGAAGAAAATGTCGAGGTCGGTGAGGGTGCGCGCCTTCAGTGCCGCCGGGTCGCGGGCGAGCAGCCTAAAGTAGGGCATGTTCGCGCGGGTCGGCTCGATGAGCGCGTCAAGCTGCTCGGCGGTGAGATCGGCCTTCGCGACCGGTTCGAGCCACGGCACCCAGCCGAGCCCCTGCTGGGTGAAGTGCTCGGGGCGGCGCAGCTCGGGGTAGTCAGTGACGGGCGCCGGGTTGGTGGGGCGGGGGCGCTGCGCGGGGGCGGATCCGATAGCCGTTGTGGATCCGCCACCCCCGGCGCCCCCGGCCAACGGCGCCGGCCGCCCCGGGAACTGCCCGGCAATGGCCCGCAGGCCCCACGCGGTGCGCAGCTGAAACGCGAGGAACGAAACGAGCTGAGACAGCGACACGATGTCGTCGGCAGACCAGCCGGCCCCGGCGAGCGAGCGCAGGGCGGCGGGAGTCGCCTCGCGCGGCCGCGTCACGAGCAGGTGGGCGTGCGCGAGCGCCGCTGCGAGCCGCTCACCGACCGCCGCCGCGTCGGCAGCGTCTGGCTGCCACTGCGCGGCGGCGGTGCTCTCGGCGAAAAGCCCGGGCTCGCGGTAGGCCCCCCGCGGCCCGGCCGCGATCGCTGCGGCCGCGACCCCGTCTGGCCCCGAGAGCAGCGACACGAGCGCGGGTGCCTCGTCGCCGAGCACGTCTGCGTAGAACTCCTCGGCCTCGGCGAACCCGTGCAGCTGCGCGACGAAGAGCGCCACCGCGTAGCGCTCGGCGAGCGTGAAGGTGCCGGGGTGCTCTGGCTCGAGCAGGGCATTGAAGCTCAGCTGGGCGTGCTCGCGTGCCTGGGCGCGCCGCTCGCGCAGCCCCGCGAGGGCGCTGCCCGGCGTGATGCCCGCGAGCAGGTCGATGAGGTCGGACGATGAGGCGGCCGGGGCGGCCGGTGGCGCTGTTGTTGCCGCTGCGATTGGGGCGGCGGTCGGGGTGGTGGTCATGGCGAATCCTTACTGGGTGGGCTGAATGCCGACCGCCGGCGCGGTCTCGCGCGCGAGCGGCTCGATCGATTGGAGGGCGAGGTCGTGCGGCGCTGGCACGGAGCGGGTGGCGGCTGTGCGCGCGCGGCCCGAGACTGTCTGAGGCCCGATCGCCCCGCCAGGGATGGCGTCGAGCAGTGCCCGCGTGTATGGGTCTGCGGGGTGCTCGAAGATCTGCCGAGTCGACCCGTGCTCCACCTGCCTGCCGCGCTTGAGCACCGAAACGGTGTCGGCGATCTGGCGCACAACCGCAAGATCGTGCGAGATGAACACGTAGGTGAGCCCGAGCTCGCGCTGCAGCTCGGCGAGCAGTCGCAGAATCTGGGCCTGCACCGTCACGTCGAGCGCCGACACCGCCTCATCGAGCACGACGAGCTCGGGCTCGACGATGAGCGCGCGGGCGATCGCGACGCGCTGCCGCTGCCCGCCAGAGAGCTCGTGCGGCCTGCGCTCGGCGATGGCCGGCTGCAGCGCGACGAGGTCGAGAGCGCGGGCGATGCGCTGCCCGCGGTCTGCCTGGCGCCCGATGCCGAAGTTGCGCAGCGGCTCGGCGAGCGTCGCGCCGACCGAATGGCGCGGGTCGAGCGAACCGTATGGGTTTTGGTAGACGAGCTGCGTGTGCCGTCGAAACTCACGGCCGGGCCCGCGGCGGCCACCACGGCCGAATCTGCCTGCGGCTGCCGTGAGCTCGGTCTCGCCTACCACGATGCGGCCTGCGGTCGGCGTCTGAAAGCCCGCGATCGCGCGGCCCGTCGTCGTCTTCCCGGAGCCCGATTCGCCGACGAGCGCGTGCGTGGTGCCGCGCGGCACCGTGAACGACACGTCGTCGACGGCGACGAACGCCTCTCCACGGCCCGGGGTCTGAAACTCCTGCCTGAGCCCCGACACGACGACGAGGGGCGCGGCTGCGGGGCCCGCCTCGCGCACAACCACCGCGCGCTCCCGCACAACGGCGGGCGCGAGCGACGGCGCGTCGGCGAGCAGCTGCCTCGTGTAGGCCGAGCTCGGGCCCGCGAGCACCTTGCGCGACGGGCCGGCCTCTTGCACCTCGCCGGCACGCATCACGACGATGGAGTCCGAGCGATCTGCCGCGACCGCGAGATCGTGGGTGATGAACAGCACGCCCATGCCGGTCTCGCTGCGCAGCCTGTCGAGCAGGTCGAGTACGGTGCGCTGAATCGTCACGTCGAGCGCGCTCGTCGGCTCGTCGGCGATCACGAGCTCGGGTTCGAGCGCGAGCGCCGCGGCGATGAGCACGCGCTGGCGCATACCGCCCGAGAGCTCGTGCGGAAACTGGCGCGCGCGCCGCTCGGGGTCGTCGATGCCGACCCGGTCGAGGAGCTCGAGCACGCGGGCGTTCACGGCCCGCCGGTCGCGCCAGCCGTGAATGCGCAGCGCCTCGCCGACGCTCGCGCCGATGCGGGTGACGGGGTTCAGGGAGTTGCCCGGGTCTTGCGGAATGAGCCCTACCCGGCGCCCGCGAATGCCGCGCCATGCCCGCTCAGACAGCCCGGTGAGCGTGTCGGTGCCGTGCGCGGCGCTCGCGAGCGTGATCTCGCCGCCGGTGACGGCGCCGTTGCCTGCGAGCAGGCCGATCACCGACTGGGCGACCGTGGTCTTGCCCGAGCCCGACTCGCCAACGAGCGCCGTGACCTTGCCTGGCGCAACGTCGAGGGAGACCCCGCGCACCGCCTGCACCTCGCCGGCTGGGGTGTCGTAGGTGACGCGCAGGTCGCGCACGCTGAGCAGCGGTGTGTCGGTCATGCTGGGTCTCCTCCTCGAATGAAGTGGCTCAGCCGGTTCGTCGCGAGCACGATCGCGACGACCACGAGCCCCGGGAGCACGGTGAGCCACCAGGCGGTGGCGACGTAGTTGCGGCCCTCGGCGATGAGCAGACCCCACTCGGGGGTGGGCGGCGGCGCACCGTAGCCGAGGAAGCCGAGGGTCGAGATCTGCAAGATCGCAGACCCGAGCTGCAGCGCGGCGAGCGCAACGACAGGGGTGAGCGAGTTCGGCAGAATGTGCCGCCACAGCACCGACCAGAACGTGCCGCCCGAGCCGTAGGCTGCCTCGACGTATTCGCTCACGCGCACACTCACGACCTGCGACCTCGCGAGCCTCGCGAACACCGCAATCGAGGTGACGCCGACCGCGATCGCCGCGTTCGTCGTGCCAAAGCCGAGCAAGATCACGATGCTCAGCGACAGGAGCAGCGCGGGAATAGCGAGCAGCACATCGACGAGCCGCATGAGGGCCTCGTCGAGAACGCCGCCGACGGCCCCGGCGAGCACCCCGATCGTCGTGCCTGCAGCGAAGCCGACGAGCACCGCGACGAGCGCGCCGACGATCGACTCCGAGGCGCCAAAAATCACGCGGGTGTAGAGGTCTCGCCCGGTCGCGTCGGTGCCGAACCAGAACTGGGCGCTCGGCGCCTGCAGGGCTGGCCCCACGGTCTCGGTCGGGCTGCCGGTGGCGAAGAGGCCCGGGGCTATCGCCCAGGCGAGGCCGATGAGAATGGCTGCGACCGGCACGAGAAACCCTGCGCTGAGAAACCGCGATTTCGGTCGTCTCGCGGTGGATCGTGCCGCGCGCGGCCGGCCGCCCCGGCCCGTTGGCTGGCCCTGCTGCGGCTGTTCGGGCTGGGGGCGTTTGGGCTGGGGCTGGTCGCGCTGGGGCTGGTCGCGCTGGGGCTGGTCGCGCTGGGCTGGTTCGGCCTGCTCGGGCGCGGGGAGCTCGATCGTGGCGGTGTCGTGGGTCGCGCCCGCATCCCATGCGGCCGGCGTGATGGTGCTCATCGGGTGGCTCCCTGGAGTTTCGGCGCGGCCGCTGTCTTCGCGCGCAGCCGCGGGTCGAGCACCGGGTAGAGCAGGTCGACCACGAGGTTGATGATGACGAAGGTGAACGCCGCGAGCACGACGATCACGAGCAGCACGGGGGTGTCGCGCGTCGCCACCGACTGCGCGGTGAGCTGGCCGATGCCTGCCCGGGCAAACACCGTCTCAGAGACGACGGCGCCGCCAACGAGTTCGCCGAACAGCACCCCGGCCATCGTGAGCGTCGGCAGCAGCGCGTTGCGGGCGACGTTGCGCCACAGCAGCCACGTGGTGCTCGCTCCCCTGGCGCGCACGACCGTCACGAACGGCTGCGTGCGCACCTCGTCGATCGAGCGCAGCAGCACCTGCGCGAGCGGCGCCGCGATCGGAATAGCGATCGTGAGCATCGGCAGAATCAGGCCCTGCAACCCCGTCGCCCCGATCGCGGGCACCAGCCCGAGCTTGAATGAGAACACCTGAATGAGCATGATGCCAATCCAGAACACCGGCAACGACACGAACAGCGGCGGCAGCCCCCGAAAGAAGCGGCGCAGCCACCCCCAGCCGCCGTAACTGGCGGTGAAGGCGATGGTGACGGCGAG
Organism: Leucobacter albus; assembly: GCF_039528015.1. Taxonomy (NCBI): domain Bacteria; kingdom Bacillati; phylum Actinomycetota; class Actinomycetes; order Micrococcales; family Microbacteriaceae; genus Leucobacter; species Leucobacter albus. The sequence continues at coordinate 49,618 of NZ_BAAAKZ010000004.1, forward strand.
CACGACAGCGACGACAAGGCTCGCCAGCGCGAGCGTGAGGCTCGACGGCAGCGCGGTCGCGAGCAGCGTCGACACCGCGGCCCCGCTGTTCACCGAGTAGCCGAAGTCGCCACGCAGAAACGCGAGCAGTGAGTCGACGTAGCGTTCGAGCGGTGGGCGATCCGCCCCGTAACTCTCGCGAATCGCGTCGAGCTGCTCGGGCGACAGCCCGAGCTCGGGGCTGCCGTAGCGGGCGAGCACCGCGTCGCCCGGCAGGGCAGACAGCAGCACGTACGCGACCGTGTACGCGAGCACGAGCACGGCGAGCGCCTGCAGCAGGCGTCTGGCGACGTAGGGCATCGGACTCTCCTTTCTCGGCGGGTGGCTTCGTGTCGGCCGGGTGGCGGTTGGCGGCCGCAGCGCGTGCGGCCGCCAACGGGCCCGGGCGCCTGTGCCGCTAGCGGGTGACCCAGGTGCTGTAGAAGTTCGGGCGGCCGACGCTCTCGGTCGCGAACCCCTGCACCGCGGTCGTCAGGCCGTAGACCTGCGGCTCCTCGAACAGCGGCAAGATATATGCCTGCTCGGCGAGATGGCGCTGAGCCGCCTCCGATGCCGCCGCGCGCTCCTCGGGGCTGGGCGCCGAGGCGACCTGGGCGAGCAGCTCTTCGAGCTTGGGGTCTGCGCTCTGCTGAGTCTCGGTGTCGTAGTTCAGCAGCGTGTTGCGGTTCGTCGAGAAGAACTGCGACTTCAGCACGTCGTAGTCTGCGCGACCGACCATCGAGTGGTAGACCTGAATGGTGTCGGGGTCGAGGCTCGCGGCGGTCTGCGCGGCGTAGTCGCCCGAGAACAGGTTCACCTCGATGCCGAGCTCGCCGAGCTGCTCTTGGATCAGGGTGACGACCTCTTTCGAGCGGGGCTGCGGCATTGCCTCGTTGAAGGTGAGGCTCAGCTTCGTGCCGCCCTGCTCGAGCACGCCGTCGCTGCCGGCCTTCCACCCCGCGTCGGCGAGGAGCTTCGCCGCCTGCTTCGGGTCGTAGGTGTAGTTCTCGGAGGTGTCGACGTAGCCGGCCGCGGTCGTCGCGAGTGCCCCGGTTGCGAGCGGGTAGCTGTCGGTGAACAGCGTCTCGACGATCTTCTCGCGGTCGATGCCCGCGATGATCGCCTGGCGCACGCGAATGTCGCTGAGCAGCGGGTTCGTGAAGCGGAAGTTCAGGCTGTTCGTCACCCCGTTCGTTGAGGCGGCGAGAATGCCGAGGCCGTCAGCCGCGAACTGCGGCTCGTCGGGAGCCGGGATTTGACGGGCAATGTCGGCCTGCTTCGCGACGACCGTGCCGACGCGCACGCTGTTCTCGGAAGCGACGGTGAGCGTCACGCCGTCGAGGTAGGCGCGCCCGTCGTGCTCGGCGCCCTCGGGGGCCCAGTCGTAGTCTTCGCGCACCGCGAGCTGGGTCTCGGTGCCGAGCTTCTCACCCTCGATGACGAAGGGGCCACTGCCGATGACCTGGGTCGCGCTGCCTGGCCCAAAGCCCTCGCTGTCGAGATCGAGGGTCGCATCAGAAACGAGGCCCGAGTTGATCGTTGACACCGCCTGCGCGAAGCCCGGCGACGGCGCGGTGAAGAAGAACTTCACGGTGGTCGCATCGACGACCTCGCCTCGGTCGTAGTTGTTGATCGCCTCGGAGGGCGTGAGCGCGCGGGCGGCGTCGCCCTTGCCGTAGAGGTCGATGTTCTTCACGACGTTCTCGGCGGTGAGCTTCGAGCCGTCGGAGTAGGTGACGTCGTCGCGAATGGTGAACGTGTACTCGGTCGCGTCTGCGTTGACCTCGGGGAGCCCGGTCGCGATCCACGGCTCGAGTTCGAGCGTTTCTGGGTCTTGGTACAGCAGCCGGTCGGTGATGTTGTTCACGATCGCGCCGTTCGGGTAGAAGCCGCCGGCCGGTGGGTAGAGCGTCGTCCACGTCTGCGGCTCGAGGTAGCTCAGCGTGCCGCCCGTCACCGGTTCGCCCGCTGGGGCCTCGCCGCCTGGGGCTGCGCCCGCGCAGCCCGCGAGCAGCGCGGTCGTTGCGGCCAGTGACAGCGCGGTGAGGGCCGTGCGACGTATGCGTGACATAAATTCGGTCTCCGTGGTTCGGTGGCAGGAACTCGCGAAACATATTGTTTTCTTCTGCGAGGCATTACGAGAAGTTATCCTTGCACACGGCGGCGAGCCCGCGCAACGCGGCCCCCGCAGGCTGCGTCACATTGCGTAACGCCGCGAGAGCGCAGCGACGCGCTCCCCACAACCCAAGATAGGGTTATGGGACACATAATTATCGCAACACATTTGGATTCGTATTCATGCCCCTCCCCGCAGCGCCTCCTCCCGCGGCGCCCCACCCTGCCGAGCCCTCGCCCGCGCACGGCGTCGCGGCTTCCTCGCCCGCGAGACTCGCCATCATCGGCCTCGGCCCGCGCGGCGCCTCACTCGTCGAGCGACTCGGCGCCCACCTCTCGGCGCTGCCGGGCGGCGGGCCGAGCGCTGAACCCGACCCGATCCACCGCGCCCCGGCGCTCGAGCTGCATCTCATCGACGACGCACAGCCGGGGCCCGGCCGCATCTGGCGCACCGACCAGCCGCGCGAGCTCTGCATGAACACGCTCGCCGACGCCGTGACGCTCTTCACCGAACCGGGCAGCACCGTCACCGGCGACGTCGTCGAGGGGCCGACGCTCTACGAGTGGTGCGTGCTGGCCCGCGAAACTGCGGTCGGGCCAGCGGGCTCGGCGATCCCACGCCCGCGAGCCGCGACGTTCGCCGCCTACCCCGCTCGCGCAGGGCTCGCCAGCGACTACCGCGAAGAGCTCGCGTCCCTGCGACCCGAGTCGCACCCCAGCCGCGCGCTCTACGGCGAGTACCTGTCGTGGTTCTTCAAGCGCGCCATTGCCGAGCTGCCGGAGTGGGTCACCGTGACGCACCACCGGGCCCGCGCAGTTGCTATTGAGCGCGCCGGGGCCAGCGAGCGCGGCGGCGAGCGCATCACGCTCCGCCGCGAGGGCAGCGGCGCCACAACCACGCTCACCGTCGACGCGGTCATCGCCGCCACCGGCTGGCTCCCCCGCTCGCCGACCTCGGCCGATGCCGCGCTCGCGGCTCAGGCCGCGGGCCGAGCCGACCTCACCTGGGTGCGCCAGGGGAGCCCGGTTGAGCAGGAGCTCGGCGGGATCCGCCCGGGCGAACCCGTGATCGTGCGAGGCCTCGGCATGGGCTTTTTCGACACCGCAACGCTGCTGACCCTTGGCCGCGGCGGGCGCTATGTCGCCGACGCTACCGCGCCGGGCGGGCTGCGCTACGCCCCCTCGGGGCGCGAACCCGTGCTGCACGTGACGTCCCGGCGCGGTGTGCCGTTTCGCGCGAAGTCGCGCTACGGCTCGCTGCCCCCGCGCGCAGCCCAACGCCTGCTGCGCGAAGTCGACTGGGCGGCGGCCCCGCGCCCCATCAACTTCGACACGAAGCTCTGGCCTCGCATCGTCGGCGACGCGTTCCTCGCGCACGCCGAGACGCTCGGGCGGGTGCGCCCAGAGGCACTCGGGCGGGTGGGCCCAGAGACGCTCGGGCGGGTGCGCCCAGAGGCGCTCGGGCTGACCGAGCACGATACCGCCGCAACCCTCGCCGACATCGAGGCCGCGGTGCGCGCCGCGATCGCCCCGATTATCTCCGGCCCGCCCGCTACCTCCACGACACCCGGCACCCTACCGACGCCCGGCACCCCACCGACGCCGGGCGACCCCGGCGCCCTCGAGGCCACGGTCGACGCCGTCGCGGCCGCCGTCGCGCCGTTCATCGCCGACCCAGCCGAGCGCTTCGACCTCGCCGGTGAGCTGCGCCCGGCAGCAGGTTCCTTCTCCTCGCCACACGAGTTCGACGAGTGGGTGCAGCGCCGCGTCGCCGCAGACCTGCGCGAGGTAGACCTCGGCGACCGGAGCCCCGTGAAGGCGGGGCTGTGGTCGGTGAGCTCGGCTCGCGGGGTCGCCCAGCAGATCGGCACCCTCGGGGGCTTCGACGCGGAGTCGCGGGCGAACGGCGCTGCCCTGCTCACCGCGCTGGGCGGCATGGTCGGCTCGGGCCCGCCCGCCTTCCGCAACAACGAGTTGCTGGCGCTCACCGCCGCTGGCATCGTGCGCTTCATCGGCCCCGAGGCCAGCGTTTCGGTTGGGGGCAGCGGGTTCGTCGCATCCTCACCTGCCGTCGCTGGCTCCGAGGTGACCGCGCGCGCCCTCATCGACGCTTGGATGCATTTCCACGACGCGAGGGCGAGCATCGATCCGTTCACCCTGTCGCTGCTCAGCGCCGGCCGGGCGCGCGTCTTCTCGGTCGCCTCGCGCACGGGCGAGCCGGTCACGACCGGCGGCATCGACATCGATCAGGCAACCGGCAGAATTATCGGCGAAACTGGGCAAGTTGACGATGCTGTGCATTACGCCGGGATCCCCGTCGACGACACCCTCCACGGCACCGTCATCAGCCCGATGCCCGGCACCGACCCACCGATGCTGCGCGAGACCGACAGGGTCGCGCTCAGCGCCCTCGCCGCCGCTCGGCGCGCGTCAGCCGCTCGGCTGGCCGCCGCCGCGCCGAACCCGGCACCAGCCCCCTCCCCCTCCGCAACCCCGACCCTCGAAGGAGCACTCCGTGCCTAACTCCCGCCCCACGGCCCTCATTACCGGCGCGACCGGAGGCATGGGGGCCGCGATCGCCCGCGACCTCGCCGGGAGTCACGACGTGATCGCGGTCGGCCGCAACGGGGCCAAGTTGCGGGCGCTCGCGCACGAGACCGGCGCGACGACCTGGGCCGTCGATGTCACCGACAGCGCCGCGCTCGCGAGCCGCGTCGCCGAGCTCGCGCGGCTCGACGTGATCGTGCACGCTGCCGCGCGGGGCGGATCCCTAAGCGTCGAATCAGCCACCGTCGACGACTGGGCAGACTCCTTTGCCGTCAACGTCACCGCGCCTGCCGAGCTCACCAGGCTCGCCTTGCCACTGCTGCGCGCAGCCGAGGGCACCGTCATCTTCATCGGTTCGGGCGCTGGCACCCGCCCGGCTCCCGGCAGCGCCGTGTACACGGCGACGAAGCACGCGCTGCGCGGCCTCGCCGACGTGCTGCGCATCGACGAGGAGCCGCACCGCGTGCGCGTCGTCACGCTCGCACCGGGTCAAACCGACACCGAGATGCTGCGCCGCAACATTCCACCGGCGTCGTACGAAGCTGCCCGCTACATCAGGCCGGAGTCGGTCGCCGGGGCCGTGCGCTTCGTCGTCGACGCCCCGGCTGACGTGCAGCTCACCGACCTCGCGGTGCGCCCGCGGCAGGAGATTGCGCGGATCTAGGGATGGGGCTGGGTGGGCTGGTGCTGGGCTGGGCTGGGCTGGGTTGGGCTGGCACCGGGCTCGCGCCCGCCCGCCAGCGGCCCGCGCCCGCCGGCCGCCCGCCCCGCCCTCAAGCCCGCGCCCACCCGCCCACTGCCCGCCCGCCCCGCCCGCCAGCGGCCCGCGCCCGCCGGCCCACCGGCCGCCCGGCCCGCCCTCCAGCCCGCGAACCCTCACGTTGCCTCCGAGACCACCCCCTTACCTCCAGACACAACAGGGTGCTCTCGGAGGCAAGTGCAGGGTTGACGGCGGTGAGCCCATCGGGCCACCCAGGCTTGCATGCCCCTCGGGCCCACTCACCCGGCCTGCCCAACGGGTCCGCTCACCTACGAACCCCAACTTTGCCACCGAGCCCACCCACTTACCTCCCAACACAACAGGGTGTTCTCGTAGGCAAGTGCAGGGCTGGCTGCGGTGACCCCACACCGCCGGGCCGGGAGCTCTAGGCCGAAGGGCGCTGGCGGCAACCGTCAGTGTCAGTCGGCGAGCGCCGCCTCTATTGCCGCGCGAATCGCGGGGTCGCCCGGCTCTGTCGACGACCGAAACCGCCAGACGCGGGGAGCGCCACCGCCCTCGGGGTCGCGGCTCACGACGAACTTCTCGAAATTCCAGCGCACGAGGCCCGCCCCGCCGGCCGGGTCTTTCCCGTGACGCAGCTCCTTGAACAGCGGCGCGGCGCCTCGCCCGTTCACTTTGCCTTTTGTGAGGAGCGGGAACGATACCCCGTAGTTCAGCGAGCAGAACTCGGCGATCTCGTCGTCGCTGCCTGGCTCCTGCATCAAGAACTGGTTGCACGGCATCCCGATCACCGCGAGCCCCTGCGGCCCGAACTCCTGGTGCAGTGCTTCGAGGCCAGCATACTGCGGCGTAAACCCGCACTTCGAGGCAACATTGACCACCAGGGCGGCGCCGGGTGCCAGCTCCCCGAACCTGCGGGTTTCGCCGCTCGCCAGCTGCACTTCGATATCTCGCATGATGCCTCCTGCCCCCACGGTACTCCCCCAGGTGCCAGCTTGCAGCACGAAGTCACACCTTCTAGGCGTAGCCCCAGGCCCCGACCCAAGCCAAGGCCCAGACCAAGCCACAGACCTCGCTCGGGCCACCGAGCCGACACCTTGAAACCGCAAAGCTCACCGACCCTCCGGAAGGCTGCCGAGCTCACTTCTCACCGCTAGTGCAGTGCGTTCTGACTGTTGTTGCTCAGCGCAATCACAGGCGCCAAGCCCCGAGGTCCTCCCGTCTGCACTGAAGAGGCAAACAGCACAACCCAGGCCCGATCCGCGGGCTTACTCCCGTTCTACTGCAGATCCCCGATCGACCGCAGCGCAGCAAGCCCCGACCACAGCGCAGCAAGCCCCGACCGCAGCGCAGCAAGCCCCGACCACAGCAGCGCAACCCCAAGCGCGGCCCCGACCCCTACAGCCGCGGATCCACCGGGTCAGATTCGAGCGCCAGCACCGCCGCGACCGCCTCGTGCACCCGCCACAGCGGCTCGCCCCCAACGAAGCGATCGAGCGCCTCGGCCCCGAGCGCGAACTCGCGCGCAGCGAGCGAGCGTTTGCGCCCGAGGTCGCGCTCCCGGAGGCGCGTGAGGTTCTTCGGCGAGAGGTATTCGGGCCCATAGATGATGCGCAGGTACTCCCGACCGCGCACCTTGAGCCCCGGCTGAACAAGCCCGTTCTTGCCGCGCACGACCGACTGCTCGGGCTTCACCACCATGCCCTCGCCGCCCGCCGCGGTGAGCTCCTCCCACCAGCGCACGCCGGCTTCGACGCTCGCGGGCTGCGCGGGTTCGACGGTGAGCGCCCGCGTGCGGCGCACGAGCTGGGGAGCCGCGTCGGCGAGGCGGTCGGCGATCTGCAAGTGCCAGGGGTGCGGATCGCCGTAGCGGGCACGCCCCCGCGTTGCGAGCACCTGGAACGGTGCAAAACTCACCCCGTCGAGCCCCGCGGTCGGCCAGACGTAGTGGCGGTAGGCGCGTGTGAACGCGTCGGCGTCGGCGAGCCTTTCGGCCGCTCGCTGCTGGAGCGCGGCGACGTCGACCCCGCGGGCGGCCGCGGCCGAAAGCCCCGACACAGCTGCCCCGAGGCCAGACCGCGCAGCGGCCCCAGCCGGCGCATAGACCTGCTTCAGCAGATCCCCTGCCTTTAGCGACCAGGGCAACAGTTCCCCATCGAAGAGCACCCAGTCAGTGTCTAGCTCGCTCCACAGCCCGGCAGCGTCGACGGCCGCGCGAAGCCCCGCGAGAAACTGCTCGGTCGTCGGGCCGTCAAAGAAGGCGCGCCCGGTGCGGGTGTAGACCATGCCGGTGGCCCCGACCGAGCCACCTTCGCCGCCCTCACCACCCGATCCGCCCGCCGCGCCCTCGCCCCCGAAGTACCGCGCCGCAACGTCGGCGTCGCGGCAGAGCAGCACGACCGCGCGCGAGCCCATGTGCTTCTCTTCGCAGACGACCCGCTCAATTCCGGCGGCCTCGAACACCCGGAAGGCCTCGCGCGGGTGCTCGAGATACCCGGGCTCCGCGCTCGTCGGCGAGGGCGCCATGGTCGGCGGCAGGTACGGCAACCACGCGGGCGCGACCGCGAACCGGCTGAGCGTTTCGAACCCGCCGGCCGCCTGCTCCGCACGAATGCCGACGCGGCCGTGGAGTGAGGTCTCGATGACTCGCTTGCCAAGCACGTCGCTCGCGCGCAGTTCGCCGGCGGCGCGCGGGGCCGCAGCACGCGGGGTCGCAGCACCCTCAAGGCCAGAGCCCGCACCAGCAGAGCCCGCACCAGGAGCACCAGCACCAGGAGCACCAGCACCAGCGCGATCCGCCACACTCCCCCGCGGCGCCGCAAGCGGCCTGATCGACTCGGCATACCGCCGCAGCGCAGCAACCTGCACGAGCTCGCGCTCGGGGTAGCGCAACGCAGAGAGCTTGCCGCCGAACACGCAGCCGGTGTCGAGGCACATCACGTTGTTGAACCACTCGGCCTTTTCGACGGGGGTGTGCCCGTGCAGCACGATGGCCTTGCCGCGGTAGTCCGCGGCCCAGTCGAGCCGCACCGGCAGCCCGTATTCGTCGACCTCGCCCGTCGTATCGCCGTAGAGCGCGAAGGCCCGCACGCGACCCGAGCTGCGCCCGTGGTACGCCTCTTTCAGCCCGGCGTGGGCGACGACAAGCGCCCCGTCGTCGAGCACGAGGTGCGAGACGAGCCCGTGCGCCCAGTCGCGCACCTCGCGCCGAAACTCGTCGCTCTCGCCCGCGAGCTCAAGCATGGTCTCTGCGAGCCCGTGGGTGAGCGTTTTTCGTTTGCCATCGAGGGCGGCGACGAGCTTTTCCTCGTGGTTGCCGGGCACCGCGAGCGCATGGCCAGCCTTGTGCATGCCCATCGCGAGCCTGAGCACGCCGGCCGAGTCTGGGCCGCGGTCGACGAGGTCGCCGAGAAACAGCGCGCGGCGCCCCTCGGGGTGGGTCGCGTCGACCGCCCGCCCCGCGTCATCACGCACGATCGCGTAGCCGAGTGCGCCGAGCAGTTCCTCGAGCTCGGCAAGGCAGCCGTGTACGTCGCCAATCACGTCAAACGGGCCGTGGTCGTCGCGGAAGTCGGTGAGGAGTTTGCGTCTGGTGATCCGCACTGATGCGACCTCTTCTGGCGTGCTGAGCACGTGCACGCCGCGCAACCCCTCCCGCCTGAGGCCGCGCATCGAGCGGCGCAACTGGCCCTGCTGCCGGCGAATCACCTTGGCGCCGCGCGGGGTGTCGGCGCGGGCGGCGTCGCGCTCGGTGAGCACCGCCTCGGCGAGGTCGAACACGATCGCGACGGGGAGCACGTCGTGGTCTTTCGCGAGCGCGATGAGCGAGGCGCGCGCGTCGGGCTGCACGTTCGTCGCGTCGATGACGGTGAGCAGCCCCGCCGCGAGGCGCTTCGCCGCGATCGTGTGGAGCAGCTCGAACGCGGGCTGCGTCGCCGCCTGGTTGTTGGGGTCGTTCGACACGATGCCACGGCACTCGTCGCTCGACACCGTCTCGTAACGCCCGAAGTGCTCGCGCGCGAAACTGCTCTTGCCCGAGCCAGACGCCCCAACGAGCAGCACGAGGGCGACCTCGGGAACGGAGATTTCGGTCATGCTGCCCCTCCCTGCGGCATCGCGGTGGATCGCGCCTCGCCGCCAGCCCCCGCGCCCGCTTCGCGACTGAAGACCGCGAGCTGCGTGGCCGCGCCGAGCGCCGTGTCTTCGGGCCCGATGCCCGCGAACTCTACCGAGTAGCCGTGGGCCGACGCGACGCGTTCGGCCCACGCCGAGAACTCAGCGCGGGTCCACTCGAAGCGGTGATCGTGGTTGCGTAGTTCGCCGGCGGCGAGCCCGGGGTAGGCGGCGTTGTATTCGACGTTCGGCGTCGTCACCAGCACGTGCTTCGGCCGCGCGTCGGCGAACACCGTGCGCTCGGCGACGGGGAGCCGTTCGAGGTCAAGGTGCTCGATAACCTCCATGAGTACGATCGCGTCGAAGCCTGCGAGGCGGTCGTCGCGGTAGGTGAGCGAGGCCTGAATGAGCCCCACTTTGTTGCGCAGGGCGTCGGGCGCGCTCTCAAGCCCGAGCCTGCGTGCCGCTTGGTCGAGGGCGCGCGCCGAGACGTCGGCGCCGACGAGCCTGGTGATGCGCGGATCGCGGGCGAGCGGGGCAAGCAGCGCGCCCTGGCCGCAGCCCATGTCGAGCACGCTCGCGGCTCCGAGCTTCGTGAGTTGCGCGTGCACGGCGTCGCGCCGCTGCGTGGCGAGGGAGGGTGCGCGAACCGCGGGCGCTGGCGCGGGGCCTGAGCCGGGGCCGGAGCCAGGGTCTGAGCCGGGGCCGGTTTCGGAGTCTGAGCCGAGGCCGGAGCCGGCGGCCGGGCCTGGACCTGTACGCGCACCTGCCTCCGCACGCCCCGGGGCTTCCTCCCCGGCTCCCTTCGCAGCCTCCTCCGCGGCTCCCTTCGCGGCTTCCCTCGCAGCCTCCTCCGTGGCCTCGATGAGGTCTCGCTGGTGCCGCAGAAAGCGCCGCAGAATGAGCTCGCGCTCGGGGTGGTCACCGAGCCAGCCCCCGCCGTGCCGCAGCAGCTTTTCTGGCTCAGTCTGGTCTGCCCAGTAGTGCTTCGCGTTGTCGAGCACGGGGAGCAACACCGTGAGGTGCTGCAGTGCGTGCTGCAGCACGGCGGTACCTGTCAGTCGCACGTCGAAGATGTTCGCGTCGCCCCACTCCGGCACCTCGGGGTCGAGCGGCAGCGCCCCCGCTTCGACCCGCCACCCGAGCGGGGCGAAGAGTCGCTCGATGAGCTGCTGGCCGTCGGCGCAGGCCACGGTCGGCAGGTGCACCTCGAGGTCGAGCGGCACGTTCACTCGCTCGGGCCGCGCGTCGCAGGTACCGGCGAGCGCCGTGCCATACACGCCGCGAACCGCTCCCGTCAGCAGCGACGACGCAACGTAGGGCCTGTCGTTCACGTACTGGCCGAGCGTGAAACTCTCGAGCGCCGCTCCCTGCCCGCGCAGCAGCCCGATCGGGTCGACCTCGAGCAGCAGCGCAACGGTGCAGCGCACATCGCTCAGCTCGGTGCAGAATACGCTCGTCGCCCCCACCGACAGCTTGCGCGTGTGCGCTCGACCGGGGTGTTTGTGCAGCAGGTACGTGAGGTCTTCGACAGGTTCGGTGGTGGTGCTCAGCGTCAAGTACACAGCCCCATTGTTGCACGCACCGTTGTCGCCTCGTGCTGCCACCCCTTAACCGAGGCTCAGTGCCTCACCCGAGGCGCCTCACCCCAGCACCAGCACCTGCACCTGCACCTGCACCTGCACCTGCACCTGCCCAATCAGACCAGATCCGCACTCCCCAGGCCAAAACCTCAAGCTTTCGACCTACGAACCGCAGTTCACCGATCTACCGCAGAAAAATCCAGCCAAGCACCGGCACCAAGCACCAAGCACCCCTACCGCACCGAGGCCCGCCGCATCGCCAGCCAGGTCCCAAGCAGCGCAAGCAGTGCAACCCCAACGGCCACCGCGGCAAGCACCGGCCGGGTCACCGCGGCCAAGATCTCCCCAGCCTGCGGCACGAAGACGAGCAGCAGCACCACGAGCACCAGCCCGAGGCCGATCGCCGAGATCGTCGGCCCCTTGCTTCCGAACCGCACCCACACGGCACCGAAGTACCCGCCGATGCTCATCGACACGAACGCGATGAGAAACACTGTCGGCGCGAGCACGAGCGGGTCGCCGGCACCGAGCAGGTAGACGTCGAGCGCGTAGATATTTGCGAACCAGTGGTTCGTCGCGAGCTCGAGCCCGAGCAGCACCAGCATGAGTGCGGTGAGGAAGGCGGCGAGAATGGCGTTCGCGATCGCGGTGCCCAGCACGTACGCGCGCCTGGAGGCACCAAGCGCGAGCGCGAACGGATACGTCGTTGCCACGGCCTGCACGCCGTAGTAGATGAGAAAGCCGGGCAGCGCCCAAATCATGCCCGAGTTCATGCGCGCGCCCTCGACGAAGTCGGGCTGCGACGGGTCGAGGCCCGCGCGCTGCAGCACGATTGCGATGAGCGCGGTCATGATAAGCACAGCGCCGACGATCTGCGCTGGCGCGCTGAACATCAGTTGCGGTTTGTTGAGGTGCAGCCTTGTCACCTTGAAGATGCGGTTCATGCGCCTGCCCTTTCCTCGCGAGCCGCGCCCCTGACTACGCTGGCGGGGCTTTCATCACGGTCAACCCCATAGGCAGAGACGAGCCCCTGGAGGGTCACCGGGCCGAGTTCGAGGCCTGCGGCGAGCGCAGCTTCGCGATCCTCCGCGGTGACACCGCCCTCGATAACTTTCGTGGCGAGCCCGCCGACGCGGTGAGTGCTCAGCACGGTGCGACCGGAAACGTAGTCATCGACCGCGCCTGCGGGCCCCGCGACCGAGTGGGCCGCGCTCCGAAGCTCGTCGACGTCTGCGTCGTGCACCACGCGCCCCTGCTCGAGAATCACGACGCGTTCGAGCAGCCGATCCATCTCGTCGATGAGGTGCGTCGACAGCACGATCGTGCGCGGCACCTCCTGGTAGTCGCGCAGCAGCACGTCATAGAAGTAGCCGCGCGCTGTCGCGTCGAGACCAAGGTAGGGCTCGTCGAAAAAGGTGACGGGCGCACGCGACGCGAGCCCAAGCACGATGCCGAGCGCCGAGAGCTGCCCGCGCGAGTACTTCTTCACGACGGTCTTTTTCGGAATGCGAAACAGCCCGACGAGCTCGTCGGCGAGCTCCTGACTCCAGTTGGGGTAGAAGATTCGGGCTGCGCGCAGCGCGTGGATGAGCTTGTAGTCATCGGGGTAGCGCTGATTGTCGCGGATAAAGCAGAGTTTCTCGAGAACCCTGTCGTGCTCGAACGGCTGCTCGCCGTGCACGAGCACTTCGCCCGAGCTCGGACGATCCTGCGCCGTCGCGAGCGACATGAAGGTCGTCTTGCCCGCGCCGTTGCGGCCGAGTAGGCCCGTGATGGTGTTCTCCCGAATGTTCACGGTCACGTCGTCGAGGGCGTGGGTCGCGCCGTAGGTTCGCGTGAGCCCGCGGGCTTCTATCGCGTAGGTCATGTGATTCTCAATCCTGTTGTGGCTGGCCGGGCGCGCGGCCGGCGGTCAGTCGGTTCGTGGCGGATCCGCGGGTGCTGACTCCGCAATGAGGCGAATCAGCGCCTCCCTGTCGAGCCCAATGTTGCGGGCCTCGGCGAGCAGCGGCGCCAAAAAGTCTGTGGCGAAGCGTTCGCGGCGTTCGGCAGCGACGCGGGCGGCCGCCCCGTCTGCGACGAACATGCCGATGCCGCGGCGCTTCACGAGGATGCCCTGGTCAACGAGCAGGCCGAGGCCCTTGCCGGCCGTTGCCGGGTTAATTCGCAGGTAGGCAGCGAGTTCGTTGGTCGAGGGCACCTGCTCACCCTCCGCGTAGCGACCGCGCAGAATGTCGTCGACGATTCCCTCAGCGATCTGCTGAAAGATCGGCTTTGAGTCCTCGAACACACATCACCTCGTCATTCGCGGGCAAGATTTCCCTGTCTGCATCCTATCCACCTCTCTGGTTCATTACTTCACTAATGAACCTACGAGCCTATTGCGACTTTGTCAATCCCCACACGCAGCAAGGCCCCCGACAACCGCACCCGCAACCCAACCGCCCCGACCACCTGCACACCGCAGCCCCGAGCATCGCGGGAGCCCCCGCACCCACAGCCACGATCCCAGCCACGCCCGCGGCAACCGGCTCCCCACCGCCCGAAGGCTCGCGCACCCGGCCCTGCCGTAGATAGGCGATCAGCGCAAGAAATCCCCGAACCCGCGCCCTCGGCCCGATCCACCGCAGATCACCCCCGCTACCGCAGACCCCGGCCCAAGCCCCAAGCCCCAACCCCCGAAGTCCCCGAAGTCCCCGAAGTCCCCGAAGTCTCCGAAGCCTCCGAAGCGCACACAGCACACACAGCAAGGCCCCCGAATCACAGATCCGAGGGCCTCACACAGCAGCAACGAAGCCGCGCCAAAGGGTTACCCCTTAATAGCCTCACTGAGCTTCACGCGGGCACCGGTGCGCATGATGGAGTTCTCGTAGATACGCGATCCGATCCACAGCGCGACCACGATCGACACGAGCAGCACCGCGAGCGACACGATCGGCTCCCACCACGCGGCGTCGCCGAAGTACAGCCGCATCGGCATCGCGGTCGGCGCCGAGAACGGCACGTAACTCATGATGGCGAGCACCTGCGGGTTGTCGAAGAAGATGATGATCAAGAAGAAGGGAATCATCACGAGCATCATCACGGGGCTCGACACCGAGCCGATGTCTTCCTGCCGCGACACGAGCGCGGCGCTCGCGGCGTACAGCCCCGCGACCAACACGAACCCGAACGCGAACAAAATGCCGAACCAGATGAGTGCTGTGCCCAGCTCCCCGAGCAGAATATCTTGCCCGGTCGCGAGCATGCCGACAGAGGCAAGCGCGAGCGCAGCGACAACGGTGCTGAGCGCGAGAATGCTGTTGCCGAGAATCTTGCCGGCGAGCAGCGTGCGGGCCGAGATCGTGGCGAGCAAGATCTCAACGATGCGGGTCTGCTTCTCCTCGACGACGCTCTGCGCGATAGTCATGCCAAACGTCATCGCCGTCATGTAGAACACCATGCCGAACCCCATAGCGATGAGGTAGCCGAGCATGAAGCTCGTCTCGCTCGGGTCGAGCAGTTCGATAGCCGGTGCGGCCGAGAGCGCCTGAATCACGTCGCCAGGAGGGCTGTCGTTCGCGATCACGGTGAGGCCCACCGCGGTGTCGCCTCCAGCCACGATTGCCGCGTCAACGTCGCCGTCGCGCACGAGCTGTTCGGCGGCCGCGCGATCCGCCACCTCGGTCACCTCGAACGCCTCGCCGAGCGCACCCAGCTGCGCCCCCGCGCCGGTGCCGTCACCGGCGACGTCGCCCGCGACGGTCGCGACCTTCGTCGGCCCGCCGAACCCGCCGCTCTGCGACACGAGCCCGCCGATCACCACGCCGGCGAGCACCACGAGCAGCAGAATCGCGGTCGAGATGACGAACGCCTTGCTGCGCAGCCGCGTCATGATCTCGCGCTCGGCGACGATCCACGCACCCTGCGGGGCAGAAAGCTGCCGCTGCGCCGCACCGCCAGCCGCACCGCCAGCGGCCCCGCCAGCACCACCCACACCCGCGGGCCGAATCTGTGTGTCGCTCATCGAATGACCTCCTGGAAAATCTGGGCGAGGGAAGGGGTGACCGGGGCGAAGCTGCGCACGGCGGTCGATTCCTGCTGCACGGCGAGCGCGAGCACCGCCTGCGCGGCCGCTTCGCTGTCGGCTTCGAACCTGGCGAAGCCGCCGTCGAGGTGAGTGACCGACACGCCTGGCTGCTCGCGCACCCAGCCCGCGTCTGCCGCGGCACCCGCGAGGTCGAGCTCGAAGACCCGACCGGCGTGCTCGGCGCGCAGCCCCTCGCGGGAGCCCTGCGCGCGAATCTTGCCGCCGCCGATCACGACGACGTCGTCGCACAGCCGTTCAACGATGTCGAGCTGGTGCGACGAGAAGAGCACGGGCGCCCCATTCGCCGCGAAGTCTTGCAGCACCCCGAGCACAACCTCGACGGCCATCGGGTCGAGCCCGGAGAACGGTTCGTCGAGCACGAGCGCGATCGGCTCGTGCACGAGCGCCGCGGCGATCTGGGCGCGCTGCTGGTTGCCGAGCGAGAGGCTCTCGAGCGTATCTCCGGCGCGCTCGGCGAGGCCAAGCCGCACGAGCAGTTCGTTCGCCGACGTGCGCGCCGCGCCGGTCGACATGCCGTGCAGCCGGCCGAGGTAGACGAGCTGGTCGAGCACCGCCATCTTGGGGTAGAGCCCACGCTCCTCAGGCATGTAGCCGAACCGCGCGCGGTCGGCCGCGGTGAGTTCGGTGCCGTCGAGGCTCACCGCGCCGCGGTCGGCCGAGAGCACGCCGAGCAGGATCCGCATCGTCGTCGTCTTGCCCGCGCCGTTCGCCCCGACGAACCCCGTCATTCTGCCGCCCTCGACGCCGAAGCTCACGTCGTCGAGCACCAGGCGATCACCGAAGCTGCGGGAGATTCCCGAGATCTCAATCATCTTGCCCCTTTCGTTGCTTCAAGGCTATGGGGGCGGATCGGCGAGGCGCCTCCCCCATCCGACTGAATCTGGCGGCACGGCGCAGGCACGGTGCAGGCACGGCGCAGGCACGGCGCAGGCACAGCGAAGGCACCACGCAGGCGCAGCCGCGGTGCGACCGCCCGGTGCGATCGCCCGGCGCTACCGCGGTGCGACCGCCCGGCGCTTCCCCCGCCAGACGGAGGCGGCCCCGCGCGCGAACGCCTACGCTTAGAGCATGAGTGAACAGCCCGCGCCGAGCCCCGAGCGCGCCCAGCCGGGCTCGACGCTCACGGCAACACCAGCTGGCGGAACACCGGCAGACGCCGCAGCACCGACACCAACACCGACACCGACACCGCCCCGGCCCGCTCGCGGCGGTTGGCGGGGCACGCTGCGCAGCTGGGCCATTCCGCATTCGGTTCCCGTCGGCGCACAGTGGGCGCGGCCCCGCCCCGGCCGCGCGGCGCTGCGCCTCGACGTATTGCTCGCGCTCACCCTCGCGGTCAGCGCGACCACCACGTCGCTGCTCTACGCGCGCATGGGCATGTTCGGGGACCCACCCGCGCTCTGGGTGTGGATCCTGGGCCTCGCACTCTGCACCCTGCCACTCGCGGCCAGGCGCATCGCCCCCGTTCCCGTCGCGATCGTCATCGCGATCGGGTTTTTCGTGTGCGGCGAATTCGCGGTTCCCGAGGTGCTCATCATCAACATCTCGCTGTTCATCGCGATGTACACGGTGACCGCGTGGGAGCCGAGGCGCACGTTCGCCGTGTGGAGTCTCATCGCCATCACCGTCGCGATGCTCACCTGGCTCGTGATCTCGCTCATCATCGCGTCGTCGTCGACCGACGACTTTTTCGGCGCCCCGCGCTCGGGTATCTTCTCGGCGTTCGCCACCTACGCGGTGATCCAGATCATCACCAACCTGTTGTATTTCGGCGGCGCGATCTGGTTTGGGCAGCGCGCATGGGTGGCCGCCCGCACGCAGGCGAAACTCGTCGCACAGGGCAGGGAGCTCGAGCTCGAGCGGCAGACGAGCGCCGCCCAGGCGGTGGCCCTCGACCGCATCTCCGTCGCCCGCGAGCTGCACGATGTGGTCGCCCACCACGTGTCGGTGATGGGCATTCAGGCGGCGGCGGCGCGGCGCAGCCTCGAGCGAGACCCAGACCGAGCCGCGCAGGCGCTCGCGGTTGTCGAAGACAGCGCACACGCGACGGTCACCGAGCTCAGGCGGCTCGTGCACACGCTGCGCACCCCCGAGACCGAGGGCGGTTCGACCACCGTCGGCATCGCGCACCTGCCGCTGCTCGTCGCCGAGTCGCAGGGGGCAGGCGTGCCAACGACACTCATCGTCGCCGGGCAGTCCCGGCCGCTCCCGCTCATGGTCGACGTGTCGCTGTATCGCGTCGCCCAAGAGGCGCTCACCAACGTGCGCAAGCACGCGGGGCGCGGCGCCGAGGCTTCCGTGAGGATCCGTTTCATGGGCGATGCCGTAGAGCTCGAGGTGAGCGACACCGGCATCGCTCGCAGGCTCACGTCGACCGGCGAGCGCGCGGCGAGCCCCGAGAGCGGCGACGGTGGGCTCGGGCTGCGCGGCATGCGCGAGCGCATGGGTGCGGTCGGCGGTACCGTGTCGGCGGGCCGCCGCGAGCGTGAAGGGTTCATGGTGCGCGCACGCGTGCCGCTCACCGATTGGACAGAGGCAACCGCGTGACTACCGCTACCCAGGCCACTATCCGCGTGCTCATCGCCGACGATCAGGCGCTGGTGCGCTCAGGTTTTCGCATCATTCTCGAGTCAGAGCCCGACATCGAGGTGGTGGGCGAGGCCGCGAATGGCGCCGAGGCGGTCGCACTCGCGGCGAGCCTCGCCCCCGACGTCATTTGTATGGATGTTGAGATGCCCGAGATGAACGGCATCGAGGCTTCGCGGCGGATCCTCGGGCCCCAGATGTCTCACCTGCCCCCGGATTCCACCCGAGCAGCCGCCCCAGTGGCGGCCGCTCATGCCCCCGCCGTGCTCATTCTCACCACGTTCGGGCACGACGAGTACCTGTTCGACGCGCTCGCTGCGGGAGTCAGCGGGTTTCTGCTGAAGACCTCGCGCGCCGAACAACTCATCGATGCCGTGCGCGTGATCGCGGGGGGCGGGTCGCTGCTCGGGCCCGAGGTTACGGGTGCGGTGCTCAGCCGCGTTCGGCGGGCGCCGGGCCTCGGCGCGGCGCATGCCAACGGCACGGCACCAGCGCCGGAGCGAACGCCTGCGGCTGCGACGGGGGCCGATGAGGCCGCCTCGCTGACCGAGTCAGCGGCCCTCGAACTCGCCATGGACGCCGCGGGCCTCACCCCGCGCGAGCGCGCGGTGCTGCTGCAGCTCGCGGGCGGCCACACGAACGCCGAGATCGCGCAGGCGCTCTTCCTCGGCGAGGCGACGGTCAAGACGCACGTCTCAAACGTGCTGCAAAAGCTCGGCGTGCGCGACCGGCTGCAGGCCGTCGTGTGGGCACACACCCGCGGCTAGCGCACCCGGCTCGGGCCGCTCGCGCCGCAGGCGACCTACGCCGCTGCGGCCTTCTGGGCTGCGAGGTCGACGAACACGGCCGTGTTGAAGGAGTACGCGGTGCGCACCTCTTCGATCATGCGCTGCTGCTCGTCTTCGCCGAGGGTCTCGCCGATGCGGTCGAGCCCGTCGCGGTACGTCTCCTTGAACGCCTTCAGGTCGCCGAGCGACGCAAAGTTGTAGAACTCAATGCCTGCGCTCTCAAAGCCGTGCTGCCGCGCAACGCGCTTCGCGATGATCTGCCCACCCGACAGGTCTCCGAGGTAGCGGGTGTAGTGGTGAGCGACCACGCCCGGGAGCCAGCCCTCGGCTGCAACCTCGCGGATCCGCGCGGCGTACTCAGCGCTCGCCGGCACCGGGCGAATCTCCTCGCGCCAGTTCGCCCCGAGCAGGTGTTCGAGGTCGACCTCGAGCGTGCCGAGGCGCACGAGCGCCGCGGGGTGAAGGTCAGCGTACGCGGGGTCGGCAGCGAGCAGCTGCGACGCCTCCTCGAGGGCCTCGTACATGAAGTAGTGCTGGGCGACGAGGTCGATGTAATCCTGCTTCGAGGCGACACCGCGCATGATGTCTTCCATGAAGTTCGCGCCCTCGCTGCTCGAGTGGTCAGACCACGAGCTCTCGCGCACCACGCGCGAGAACGGCTTCGGGCCGTCGCCCTCGGCGGGCGCTGCTGGTGCACCGTGCGGGTGCGGGCCGTGCGGGTGCGCGCCGTGCGGGTTGCCGTGACCGTGCTCACCGTGGCCGCCGTGCGCGGCCTGCTCGGCGGGCGCGTGCTCGTCGCGTGCGGGCACGCCGAGCTTCTCGCACGCAGCGTTGTAGAGCTCGACCACCTGGCGGCGCACCTGGGGGCGCTCCGTGATCGGCGCGCCGGGCCACTCCACGCGCAGCTCGTGCTCGCCCGAGGCGTCGGTGACCCGCCAGAGACCAGCCTGCGCATCGAGGCCGAGCATGGTGCTCGCAGTCGCCTCGGGGTACCCGAATGCCTTCGCGATCAGCAGGCTGTCATCGCGATGGTCGTCATTCATGTGGCCCGTAACGGCAGAAATCACTGCGGCATCAAAATTCATCACATCTTTCATTCTATGCTCCTCACGCCCGTAATGACACTGGGAGTCGGCCGGGCACAGCCACACCGGAAGCGGCACGGAGTATCATCGAGTGATTCGTGCTCCCGCGCGCCTGCGGGTCGAGATTGGCGGTTTCGTGTTTTCCAGAGTCAAACGAGTTGGCCCCCTGGCGGCGATTGGCATGCTCGCGGTGGTGGGGCTCACCCTCACAGCCTGCACCGGGAGCAACGCCGGGTCGGGCAACTCAGACCAGAACACGGTGACGCAAGAGCTCGCATCAGCGGTTGACGACGCGGTTGCGAACGCTCTCGCGCTGAGCGGATCGACCGAGGCCGTCGTCGGCGTCTGGCAGGGCGACGATGCCGCCTATGTGCGCGGCTACGGCGACGGCGTGACCGCGGCGACGACCTTCCGCGGGGCTCAGGCTGCGCAGCCGGTCGTGTGCGCACTGCTGCTCGACATGGTCGGCAAAGATCAGCTCGCGCTCGGGCGCAAGGTCGAGAAAGACCTCGCACGCCAGCCAGGCATCACCGATGTCACGTATGCGCAGCTCTGCGATCAGACGTCTGGTCTCGACGATTACAAGGCCGCGTTCGCCGACCGGTTCGCGAACAACCCGACGCGACCGTGGCCTGAGCAAGAGCTCATCGCCAACGGCCTCGCGAGCTCGCCGCTGCCGTGGCCTGGCAAGAACGTCTACCTCTCTGACACGAACGCCATCGTTCTCGATCGCGCGATTCGGCTGAACTCGCGCGAGAACAGTGACGAACTGCTGCGGCGCCAGGTGTTCGAGCCAGCGGGCATGACCGCGACAAGCTACCCAAAGAGCTTCAGCGACACCGAGCTCCCCGCGGGTAGCCTCAAGCCCCTGACCTACCCGAGCTCGGGTGGCGCCCCCGTGTGCGATGCCGGTGTCACCGAAGTGCAGGCGCTGTCGCCGTCGATGATTCGGGGCGCGGGAGCGACGCTCACCACGGTCACCGACCTCAAAGATTTTTACGCGAAGTACCTCTCGGGCGGCTTCGGCGGCGAGCAGGGCGCGAAGGCTGTCGCTGAGTTCCGCCCCGCGAACAACCCCGAGCGCGACGAGGCGGGCGAGCCGACGACCGAGCCCGACACCGCTGGCACGCAGATGGGCTTCGGCGTCGAGAAGGTTGGGCCGCTCGCGGGCCGCAGCGGCGCCATGACAGGTTCGCTCACCGCGGCCTACTCCGACCCGGAGACCGGTCTCACGGTCGTCGTCGCGCTGAACAACTCGTCTGCTGGCGCGACGTTCGCGCAGGCGCTGGCGTTCCAACTCGCTGCACTCACGGGCGCTGAGCTGCCGTGGTCGGCCGAAGATCAGGGCGCCCGCCTCGGCGAGCTCGCGGTCTGCCAGGCGGCGCCAGAGGCCGAGCCCGAGGGCTAAAAGTCGCGGCGTGCCGCTTCCGGTTCGGAGCGGCACGCTGTGTTCTGCTACGCTCGTGTGGTGCGGGAGTTTCTCCCGGTAGCGCCCCTCGGGGCCGTCGTCTAATGGTAAGACATCAGCTTCCCAAGCTGAGAACGCGGGTTCGATTCCCGTCGGCCCCTCCACTTCTTTTCTCAGCCCGTTACACTTGGCGGCATGCATACGCGCCACGGCCTCGTTCAGACGTCGCTCGGCGAGCTGCTGCTTGTCGCTTCGGGCGACGCGCTCGTCGGGGTCTACTTCCCCGACCACCGCTACCCTCCAGAGGCCGATGAGATCGGCGAGGCACTCGGCCACGAGCCCGAAGACCCTGTGATCACGCAGGCGGCCAGGCAGCTACGCGAGTACCTCGCGGGCGAGCGCACCGAGTTCGATGTGCCGGTTGCGCCCCGCGGCGACGAGTTCTCGCGGCAGGTGTGGAGCATGCTCGGCAAGATTCCGTTCGGCGAGACCTCGACGTACGGGGCGCTCGCTGAGGCGCTCGGCAATCGCGCCCTCGCGCAGCGCGTCGGCCAGGCCGTTGGGCACAACCCGGTAAGCATCATCGTGCCGTGCCACCGGGTGCTCGGCGCAGATGGGTCGCTCACCGGCTACGCTGGCGGGCTCGAGCGCAAGCGCGTGCTGCTCGCGCTCGAGGAGCCGGAGGCCGCGGTCGCCGGCAGGCTCTTCTAGCGCCCGGGCCCGCACCCCATCTGCACAACCGCAGGCGATCTGCACAGCCACTGCCGCCACCGGCGTTCTCGAACCTAGCGAGCGCCGATCCACCCCGCTACCGCAAAATCCCAGCACGGGCTCCGCACCCCCGGGCCCGCACCCCATCTGCACAACCGCAGGCGATCTGCACAGCCACTGCCGCCACCGGCGCTCTCGAACCTAGCGAGCGCCGATCCACCCCGCTACCGCAGCGCTCAGCCCACCCGCGGCACGAGCGGCGAGTGCCGCGTCACCCACGAGTACATCGTGACCGCGGCCGCCGCCGACGCGTTGATCGAGCGCGTCGACCCGTACTGCGTGATCTCAACGACCGCCGCCGCGGCCGCGATCGCCTCGGCCGAGAGGCCCGGCCCCTCTTGCCCGAACAGCATGACGCAGCGCTCGGGCCAGTCGAAGGTCTCCATCGGCACGCAGCCGGGCACGTTGTCGATCGCGATGATCGGAATGCCCTCGGCCGCCGCCCACTCGACGAGGCCCGCGATGTCTTCCCGGTGCTCGACGTGCTGGTACCGGTCGGTCACCATCGCACCGCGCTTGTTCCACCGGCGTCGCCCGACGATCTGCACGGTGTCGGCGGCGAACGCGTTCGCGCTGCGCACGATCGAGCCGATATTCATGTCGTGCTGCCAGTTTTCGATAGCGACGTGGAAGGGGTGGCGGTGCTCGTCGAGGTCGGCGACGATCGCCTCCATGCTCCAGTAGCGGTAGCGGTCAATGACGTTGCGGCTGTCGCCGTGTTCGAGCAGCTCCGGGTCGTAGTGCGCCTCGCTCGGCCACTCGTCGCGGCCGCCAGGCCACGGCCCGACCCCCGCGGTGGTGCGCTCGGGGTGCGCCTCAGAGGGGCCTGCGGGCTCGGGAACGGATGTTTCACTCACCCGGCTATTCTTCCAGGGTTGCGGGGCCCGGGCGCGCGGGGAAAGCGCGGCCGGGCGCAGGGGGCGGATCCGCGACAGTCGGCGGATCCCCGACACCCGCGGATCCCGCACCGCCGTCGGCTACCGCGCACGCTCGCCGCCCGCCGATGCAGCACCGCCAGCGGAACCCGCGGATCCCGCACCGCCAGCGGAACCCGCGGATCCCGCACCGCCGGCGGCTACCGCACCCGCAGCGCCTCACCCATGCGCGCAATCGCATCGCGCATCAGCGGGCGCGGCATCGCGAACACAAACCGCGCGCACCCGCGGCCGGCCACCCCGCACGCCGCGCCGTCGGTCATCGCGATGCCGGCGCGCTCTAGGAAGAACTCGGCGGGGTTGTCGAGCCCCGTGTCACGGAAATCGAGCCACGCGATGTACGTCGACTCGGGCACCGTCATGCGCACCCCGGGCAGGTGCTCGGCGACGAGCGCGGCGAGCTCGTCGCGATTGCCCTGCAGGTAACTGAGCGCCTCGCCGAGCCACTCATCGCCGTCGTTGTATGCGGCGGTGCTCGCGATGAGGCCGGGCGTCGCGGTGCCGCGACCGACGACCCGACCGATCTCATCCATCGTCTGCTGGTCGCGATCGTTTGAAACCACGAGCTGGGCGCACTTGAGGCCGGGGAGGTTCCATGCCTTCGAGGCGGCGGTCGCCGTGATGGTGTGCCCGGCGGCCACTTCGTTGAGCGTCGCGTACGGCACGAGCTCGGAGCCCTCGAACACGAGCGGCGCCCAGATCTCGTCGGAGAACACGCGGCCGCCGTTGTGCTCCACGAGCTCGCTGATCTCGGTGAGCTCCTCTCGGCTGAACACCCGCCCGAGCGGGTTGTTGGGGTTGCAAAGAATCAGGCAGCTGCCGCCCTCGTCGAAGGCCGCCTGCAGGCCGTCGAGGTCGAACCGCCACACCCCGTCGACCTCGATCATGGGCACTTCGATGACCTCGCGACCGAGCATCGGCGGCACGCTGAGAAACGGCATGTACGAGGGGGTCGGCACGATGATCTTTGCGCCCGGTGCGGTGAAGTGGCGGATCGCGGCCTCGAGCGCCGTGATGACGTCGGCGACGGGAAACACCTGGTCGGAGTCAATCTTCCAGCCGTGGTGGCTGCGCAGCCTCGCGGCCGTAGCGACCTTGAGCGCGTTCACGTATTTCTGCGGGGTGTACCCGAATGCGCCCTCGTCGATCGCCTCGTGAAGAGCGGCTTTGATGACGGGGGCCACGCCGAAATCCATCTCGGCAACGAAAACCCCGGTGACCTGGGGGTCTGCCCACTTGGTGCCGCCGATCGCGCGCAAATCCGCGGCGGTGATCGCATCGGCACGCTCTGCAAATGATTGGTTACTCATGTGACGTTCCTTCCGATGGGGCCGGATCTTGCCCTGCGGGCTCTTCTTCCTCGGCGATTTGGTTGAGATAGTTGTAAATCGTGAAGCGCGTCACGCTGAGCTCAGTCGCGATGAGCTGCACGGCGTCTTTCAACAGAAAGAGCCCACGGGCCTTCAGATCGCGCACCACTTCAACCTTGTGTTGTTTTTGCATGAGCTCCGCGGGCACCCCGATGCCCCGAATCGCCTCGTCGATGAGAATCGCGGCGAGCTCGTCAACGTCGCGCACAAAGGTCTCTTGCCCCCGCTCACCCCGGCTCGGGGGCGGCGGAGCCGCGGGAGCCGCCTCCGCGAGCCCCGGAGACGCGTTCATGAGCACGAGCTGCTGCGTGACTGCCTGCAGCTCCTCCCACACCGATAGATCGGCATTGATGCACAGCGCCGCGACCGGCCGGCTGCTCACGTCTTCGATGATCATCGTCGAGGAGCGCAGCTTGCGCCCGTCGGCCGCGTGGGTGTCGTAGTCGAGCTTGCTCTCGAACTTTCCGGTCGCTGCCTGTTTCAGCAGCAGGTCGGTCGCGGGCCCGCCGACGAGCCTGGGGGTCACCTCGCCGCTGATGGCGACGATCGAATTCGGGAGCTTGCTGAGGTCGTGCAGCACGAGCTCGTAGCTTCTCGGCAGCGCGCGCCCGAGCTGCTCGACCACCGCGGTGAATACGGCGATGAGGCGCTCACCGTCGATGCTCTGCGTAACGTTCATTCGCACCTTCCCGTTCCAGGATCGGCTTCTCCCGACATCGTAAACGACTTCAAATAGGAGTTGCAATGGTTGTCTCTGCGTTGATACTTTCAATTCCCAGCCAAGATGGGCCGCCGTTGTTCCGCACGCTGACCGGCCCTGGCCGATTGCACTATCCGATTGCACTACCCACTTTGCCGATGCAACACGGAGGGAAGACAACGATGTCTACCGCAGAGCAGCTCAATCAAAGCAACCTTAAACGAACCATCAGCACGCCCGGCGCGATTGGCGTCGCCTTCAACCAGATTGTAGGGGGCGGCATTGTCTCGCTCACGGGCGTCGCGATTGCCCTCACCGGCGGCGGGGTGAGCGTCGCCTTCGCGATCGCCGTCACCACGATCATTATTGTGTCGATTCCCTATGCCGCAATTGGCTCCGCAATGCCCGCGGTGGGCGGCGTCTACACATACTCCTCACGGCTCATCCACCCAGGTGCCGGGTACGTAGCCCTCTTCGTGAATTTCCTTGCCCAATCAAGCATCGGCCTGTACGGCCTCTCGGCTGGCCAATACATGCAGAGTTTGAACCCAGCATTCCACGAAACGGTCGTCGCCGTCGTCATTATTGTTGCCTTCTTTCTGGCAAACACAGCTGGGGCAGTGATTGGCTCTCGCGTGGGGCTTGTCTTGAGCCTCATCATGCTCGCAGCGTTCGCGACATTCATTGCGGTTGGCCTGCAAAGCGTCGACTGGGTCAACTACCCACCGGTGCTCCCCGACGGGTTTGGCAATCTCCTCGAGGCCGCCGCGCTGCTCACGTTTGCGACGGGTGGGGCGACGGTAGTCGTTGAGCTAGGTGGCGAAATGAAGAACCCCGGGCGGGCTATTCCGATCTCACTTATCGGAGGAACAGCCCTTGCCGGGGGCATGTACATCTTGATTGCGCTGGTCTCTGCGGGGGTGCTCCCGATCTCTGAGGTTGCCGACCAACCGCTCAGCATCGTCGGGCGCGAGTTTCTCCCCACGGGTGCCTGGGTGTTTTTCATCATCGGCGGGGCAATGGTTGCGGTCGTCAGCACGATGAACTCACAGATGCTCACGGGAACTAAGAGCCTGCTCGCCGCTATCGACGACGGCTGGTTCCCCAAGTGGCTCGGTGCAGTAAGCGGGAGGTTTGGCACCCCACACTGGCTGCTCACCATTCTCCTTTTGCTCGGGCTCGCACCCGTACTCGCGGGCGTGCCACTTGGCGAGCTCGCGAGCGCAGTGTCTGGAGCAGCTCAACTCATCTTCGTCTTCGTACTGGTGTCATCCCTACGCCTGAGAGCGTTGCGGCCCGAAATGCACCGCGCAGCACCGTTCAAGCTCGGGCTCCGCACGCACTGGGTACTCGTTACGCTCGGTTCGGCAATCTCTCTCTACCAGTGCTACCTACTCGTGTCGACCGGAGTTTCGACCCCAGTTCTCGTTGCGATCGGCGCCCTCGCTGCCGCTGCTGCCGTGTGGGCCGTTATTCGCTACCCCCACGTGAAACGAACGCTGGAGGCGCGTCGTTTACACACCGGGTCAACGTGGGCGCTAGAACAACCGCTCTCCCCCACGCACAATCCCGACGAAGTTACTTGACAGAAAGGCAAGCCCTCGCTTAACTTAGCGTTATGCATACTTTCGCTCGCACCCAGTCCGCCTCCGAGGTGAACTTTGGGACTACCGGCATGATGATGGCCGGTCGCGACGGTATGTGCTGCCGAATGTGCAACTAACTGCCACACACGTTTCTTCGTTTCTGGCGCCGGGCGCTCTCGGGCTCTCGCGATCCACTGATCGCTAGTCTTCGCCCACCCCGGCCCGCCGCACCCATTCGCAGCACCGCTCCGCACCGGAGCCCACTAAAGGACTTCATCATCATGGCAACGATCGCCACCACCCCCGCCCAGGCCACGACCCGTCAGCGACCCTCCGACAGCGAGGTGCGCGGCTTCGCCCTCTACGTCGGCCTCTCCGAAGACAAGCTCAACTCCACCGACCCGACAATCGGCGCCGTCGTGAACGAGATCAAGCGCCTCGTCGCGCAGCTCGCCCCGAACGCCGAGACTTACGCGGCAGTAGCGCTCGCCCCCGAGGGCACGGGCGGCCGCGACGTCGACGTTGTGCGCCTCGCGCTCGGCGACCCTGCCGCCGCTCACGCGCACCGCAAGCCTCAGGATGACGCTGACCGCGCGGCCAGCGGCGTCGTGCTCGACCTCTCGCGCAAGCGCGTGCTGCTCGACAGCGTGCCGGCGAACCTCACGTTCCGC
Source organism: Leucobacter albus (assembly GCF_039528015.1). Classification (NCBI taxonomy): domain Bacteria; kingdom Bacillati; phylum Actinomycetota; class Actinomycetes; order Micrococcales; family Microbacteriaceae; genus Leucobacter; species Leucobacter albus. The sequence goes on from NZ_BAAAKZ010000004.1 coordinate 76,705, forward strand.
GAGTTTGAGCTGCTGCAGTTCCTCGTGCTGCGCGAGGGCCGCACCGTGGCCCGCGAAGAGATCATCGAGACCCTCTGGGCAGACGCCGAGGGCGAAGAGATTCCGAGCGCGCGCACGATCGACGTGCACATTCGCAGGCTCCGGGTGAAGCTCGCTCACTACCAAGACATCGTGCGCACCGTGCGCGGCACCGGGTACCGGTTTGACCGGCACGCCGACGTTTCGATTCTGCCAGCGTCGTCACCGAGCCCCGATTTCTTCTAGGCGAGGCTGAGGCTTCGCGGTAGTCTCGAAGTGCGCGTCACGAGGGTTCGCCCATACACCGCGCGCGAGACACGCACAATAAAGGAGAACACTCCGATGACCACGCTTCCGCCAGAGGGCACCAACCCTTCGGAAAACACCCCAGGCGCCCCTGCGGCGGCCACGCCCGCCGCAGCGGAGACGCCGGCATCGGCAACCCCTGAGGCCCCGGCAACTCCCGCGGCCCCGGCAACTCCCGCGGCCCCGGCCGACGCTTCGCAGCCAGTTGCACCGGGCACCGAGTACCCCGCGGGCACCGAGGCGCCTATCGCGCCGCAGCAGCCCGCACCGCAGTTTGGAGCGCCGCAGCAGCCCGCCGGCTACGATCAGCCGCCCCTCGGCGCTCCTCAGCAGCCGGGTTACGGTACGCCGCAGCAGCCTGCATTTGGCGCTCCGCAGCAGCCGGGTTATGGTGCTCCCCAGCAGCCTGGTTACGGTGCTCCGCAGCAGCCGGGTTACGGTGCTCCCCAGCAGCCGCCCTACGGCGCTCCGCAGGGCTACTACCAGCCCCAGCCCGGCCAGGCGAACCCGCTGTCGAACCTCACGACGAGCTACTGGTTGTCGGTATTCTTCTTCTGGGTGCCCGCGCTGATCTTCTTCCTCGTCGACGGCCCGAAGTCGTCGCCGCAGGTGCGCGCGCTGCACGCCGCCAACCTCAACTTCTCGTTGCTGCGCACCGCGCTGCTCGTCTTCGGTTGGATTCTGGTTGCTATCCCGTTCATCGGCGGCCTGGTGCTCACCGTGGCGCACATCGGTGGCCTGATTCTCCACATCATGGCCGCAGCCAAGGTGAGCGAGACCTACCGTTCGGGCGGCACCGATCCGTTCCTGTTCAACGCACCGATGGTGAAGTAGCTCTTAGCGCACTGCGCGTGGGCGGTTCGGGCATTGCCCGGGCCGCCCGCTTGCATTTCGGTGACCGGCACGGCGCGCTGCGCAGCGGCCGGGTCAGCGAGCCGCGCGGCGGGCTGCGCGGCTCGCCCGCCAGGCGTTCCAGCGCTCCCAGAAGCGGGCAAGCGCGCGCCTGAGCCACCCGAGCACCCGCCTGGCCCAGTGGTACTCAGAGCCGAGCACTGTCAGGCCAATAAACACGATCAGCCAACCGGGCCCGGGCAGTGGAACGAGAATCAGCCCCACCACCACGATGAGCGTTCCAAGCACAGTGATGAGTACCCGGTACAGCGCGTCGAGCCATGGCCGCTTTCGAATTGCGGCTCGCCAGCGCGCCATGAATCGCGCGATGGGCTTACCTAGTCGCGCGGCTTTCTCGGCGTCGTCTTCCGGCCTGGTCACGTTCCACAGCGTACAGTCGCCACGCTGTGAGAAACCCCCGGTTTCAGGGGCTCATCAGGGGCGAATCAGGGTTTGCTCAGGGGCTCAGCAGGGGTAGACCAGGGGTGTCAATCGACTGACGCAGCGCGACCCCACTGGCCGGCCAGCACCAGGGAATGCCGCACCCAGCCCGAGCGTTAGTTGACTTGTATCAACCATCGCTATATAGTTGACCGTCATCAACTATTGAGAGGACCCCCTCAGCCGCATGAGCCGCACCACCCCCGCAGCACCCGCCGCACCCGCCGCGCCCGCAGTGGAAGACAAACCCGAGATTCTCACGGGCCGCGCAAAAAACCTGGCACTCGCAGGCCTGTTCCTCGCGAACTTCGTATCGATGCTTGCGATGAACGTCGTTGGCACCTCGATGCCGATTATCATCGCCGACATTGGCGGCACCCAGGCGGCCTTCACCTGGGTCGTCACGGCGACGATGCTGGCGAGCGCCATCGCAACGCCCATCTGGGGCAAGCTCGCCGACCTCACGAGCAAGAAGATGCTGCTGCAGGTCTCGCTCATCATCTTCATCCTCGCCTCGGCGCTCGCCGGTTTCGCGCAAGATCCAACGTGGCTCATCGTGTGCCGCGTCTTCCAGGGCATCGGCGTCGGCGGCCTCGGCGCGCTCGCGCAGATCGTACTCGCCGAGATCGTGAGCCCGCGCGAGCGCGGCAAGTACATGGGCATCCTCGGCGCGATCATGGCCGTGGCGACCGTCGGCGGCCCGCTGCTCGGCGGCCTGCTCACCGACACGGTCGGCTGGCGCTGGAACTTCTACGTTGCCGCCCCGATCGCAATCGTCGCGATCGTCATGCTGCAGCGCACCCTCCACCTGCCGACGACCAAGCGCAAGATCAAGATCGACTACTGGGGCGCGGCCCTGATCTCGCTCGGCTTCTCGAGCCTGCTCATCTGGGTGACCCTCGCCGGCACGAACTTCGACTGGTGGTCGTGGCAGTCGGCGCTGATGGTCGGCGGTGGCATCGTCGCGCTCATTGTTGCCGTGTTCGTTGAGCTCAGGGTCGACGAGCCCCTGATTCCCATGACGCTGTTCAAGAACCGCACGTTCACCATGGCATCGATCGCTTCGATCGCCGTTGGCCTCGCCATGATGGGCACGATGGTGTTTCTCGGCCAGTACATGCAGCTCGCGCGCGGCCGCTCGGTGATCGAGTCGAGCCTGCTCTCGCTGCCGATGATGGCCGGCGTGCTCATCTCGTCGACGATCGTCGGCCAGATCATCACGCGCACCGGCAAGTGGAAGCGCTACATGGTGGCCGGCGCCGTCGCGCTGCTCGTCGGCATGGTGCTCATGGGCCAGCTGCGCTACGACACGAACTACTGGTACGTCGGCATCTCGATGGCCGTGCTCGGCGCGGGCGTTGGCATGACGATGCAGAACCTCGTGCTCGTCACGCAGAACACTGTGTCGCCGCTCGAGATGGGCGTCGCGAGTTCGTCTGTCACCTTCTTCCGCACCGTCGGCGGCACCGCCGGCATCTCAGTGATGGGCGCGATGCTCGGCCATCAGGTTGCCGACTACGTCAAGGAGGGGCTCGCGAAGCTCGCGCCGAAAGACCTCGCGGGGGCCGAGGCGCTCGCCGACGGCAAGCTGCCCAAGATCGCAGATCTCACCGCCCCGATTCGCGATGTCGTCGAGTCGGCGTACGGCCACGCGATCGGCAACGTCTTCCTTGCGGCAGCCCCGGTCGCGATCGTCGCGCTCATCGCGATCATCTTGCTGCCGAACATTCCGCTTGACACGAAGAGCAACGCGGAGCGGATCGCCGACCTGAAGGCAGCCGAGGCCGACCTCGGCGGCGCGGAGCCGGCGAGGGGCGACGCCGCAAACCTTGCAAACAGCAGTGAAGAATCTGCAGTCGGTGCTGGCGCTACCCGCGCAGTCGATAGGGTTCTTATCGATACCACCGGCCCGATCGTGCTGCCGCACAACCGCCCCGGCACCGACCGCTCGGCCCAACGATAGGACAGGCTATGTCTTCTGCAGCACACGAAGAGGAGATCGTCGCAGGCATCATCACCGAGTTCACCGAGGCATTCGCGTTCTCGCGCACGCGGTGGACTCGCTACGCGAACGAGGTGAGCCAGGAGCTCAGCGGGGTGAGCATGCTCGTGCTGCAGATCGTATTTCGCCGGGGCCCGATCACCGCGACCGGAGTCGGGCACTGGCTCGACATGGACAAGTCGCTCGTGAGCCGGCACGTCGCCAAGCTGCGCGACCTCGGCCTGATCGTCGCGACGGAGTCGGCAGAGGATCGGCGAGTGCAGCTGCTCACCGTGAGCGAGCATGCGAGCGAGCTGCTTGACGGCGTGCGCGAGCGCTGGGCGAACGCGTATCGCGAGCGCCTCGCCGACTGGAGCCCCGCCGAGCTCGAGGCGCTTCGCTCCGGGCTGCACCGGTTCAACGCGTCTGCAGACAAGCTGCCCGCAGACGGCCCGGCCGCCCGCTGCTCCCGGCACGCCGGCGAGGAGCGGCCCGAAGAGTAACGAGCAGCGCGCATATGACGGTTCTGGTCGCCAAACGTTCGTTCAGGCGACCAGAACTGCCATATGCGCGAGGCGGGAGCGGGCCGGGGCGGGCGAGCCCCAACCCGCCCTACTGCAGCCGCTTGCGGATCCAGGCCGAGGCGAGATCCACCGCGATGATCACGATGAGAATGATGATGAGATAGGTCAGCATCTCGTCGAACTGGAACGTCTTGATCGCCTTGTTGATGAGCAGCCCGATGCCGCCTGCGCCGACGAGGCCGAGCACGAGCGACGAGCGAACATTGACGTCGAAGCGGTAGAGCAGCAGCCCCGTGAGTTGGGGCAGCACATTCGGGATCGTCGCGTTCGCGACAACCTGCCAGCGCGAGGCGCCCGCGGTGCGCAGCGCCTGCTCCGGCCCCTGGTCAACGTCTTCCATCGCCTCTGCCCAGAGCTTGCCCATGACGCCTGTGTTGTGGCAGATGAGCGCGAGCACACCGGCGAAGGGGCCGAGGCCGACCGCGGTCACGAAGATCAGCGCGAATACGATGTCTGGCACCGCGCGGAAGAACGAGAGGATGCCGCGCGCGACCTGGTAGACGCCCTGGTTCGGTGTCGTCGTGCGGGCCGCGAACACCGCGAGTAGCAGCGCGAACGGCACAGAAACGGTGGTGCCGAGCAGGCCGATCCACAGGGTCGTCAGCGCGGCCGAGATGCCCTTCTGCAGCACCTCGGCGCTGAGGTCTGGCGGAAAGGCCTCGGAGATGAAGTTCGACATGCCCTTCGCGCCCGTGACGAGCGCCTCGGGCCGAAACTCCGTCGCTTCGAACGCGAGCACGTGGAGTACGATAAGCACCACCACAATGACCGACCACGACCCCGCGCGGTACACGGTCTTGGGGTCGCGGGGCACCTCGAGGCGGGTGGCGGCTGAGCTGTGAGTCACTGGGTGTCCTAGAGGTAGAGGGCTGCGAGCTCGGTGTCGTCGAGCTCTGCGACGGGCTTGTCAAACACGAGGTGGCCGTCACGCAGACCGATAACGCGGTCGGCGTAGGCGCGGGCGAGGTGCGGTTGGTGCAGCACGGCGGCGACGCCGAGGCCCTCCTCGACGGCGAGCTGACGAAGCAGCCGCATCACGTCGTCGGCGGCGCGCGGATCGAGCGCCGAGACCGGCTCGTCTGCGAGGATCATACGCGGCCGCTGGCACAGCGCACGAGCGATGGCGACGCGCTGCTGCTGGCCGCCCGAGAGGCTGTCGGCACGGTCGTGGGCACGGTCGGCGAGGCCGACGCGGTCGAGGCAGGCCATCGCCTCCTCCTTGAGCTCGGCGCCGAACAGCGGCGGGATCGAGCGCCAGGCTGGGAGCCGAGCGAACCCGCCAGCGCACACATTTTGGAGGGCGGTGCGCCGGGGCACGAGGTGGATTTTCTGGAAGACGGTTGCGGCGGATCGACGGGCCTCTGCCCGCCTCGCCGCACTCGCCTCGGTGAGGCGAACCCCAGCGATTTCGATGTCGCCGGAGTCCGCCTCAATGATGCCGTTCACCGCGCGCAGCGTCGTCGATTTCCCGGAGCCGTTCGCCCCGAGAAACGCGACGACCTCGCCCGCGTGCACGCGCATGCTCATGTCTTGGAGCACGACGCGGCCGCCGAAGCTCTTCGAGATGGCCTGCACGTCGAGGAGCACCTCGGGCTCAGTGCTTCGGGTTGCGTGGGCGGTCTGGCTGTGCGCGGTGATCGTCATGCGGGTTACACGTCCTTTTCGGTGAGACCCATGGTCTCGGCGAGGTCGAACAGCGGCTTGTAGGTCTCGTTCGTGACCGGGATCAGCGGGCCGGCCGGGTCAACCCCGAGGAAGCCCGAGACCTTCTCGACGTCTGCCGCGTCGAGGCTGAGCAGCGCCTCGGAGACCGCGTCCTTGAACTCCTGCGGCATGTTGCCGCGCACGGTGATCGGGTCGTTCGGGATCTCCTCCGACTCCCACACCTGGCGGAACTGCGACTCGTCGAACGTGCCCTCCGCGGTCGCGGTCGCGAGCGTCTGCGAGTTGATCTGCGCGGCGTCGACGGTGCCGTTCACGAGCGCGAGCAGCGCCTCGGGGTGGCCGCCGGCGTAGTCAGCGGTCACGTCGTCGACGATGCCGGCGTCAGCGAGCGCCGACATCGGGAGGGCGTCGCCCGAGGTCGAGCCTGGGCTGCCGAGTGCAAGGGTCTTGCCCTTGAGGTCTTCGATCGTCTGCACCGGCGAATCCTTCGGCACCCAGATGCCACCGGTGTAGGTGGTGGGCTTGCCCTCGGAATCGCCGAACGAGACCATAGCGGTCGCGTCGGCGCGCTCGTTCGCGAACACGAAGCCGAGGGGCCCGAACTGCGCGATCTCAAGCTGGTCGTTCTCCATCGCGAGCACCTCTGCCGCGTAGTCTTCGGTGATGAGCACCTCGACCTCACAGTCGAGCTTCTCTGACAGCGCGGCCGCGAGCGTCTGGTAGGCGGGCTCGAGGCGCTCCGGGTCTTCGTAGGGCAGAATGCCGAAGCGGATCTTGCCGTCGGGGCAGGTCACGCTCGCGGCGTCTGCGGTTGCACCAGACTCGTCTGCGGCCGGCGAGCAGCCGGTGAGGCCGAGCCCGACGAGGGCGATCGCCGAGGCGGCGAGGAGGGTGTTCTTCTTCACGATGCTCCTTGTGGTGATGGTGTTGTGAAGCGGGTTGGAATGGGTACTGCGGTCAGGAAGAATGTGGGTTACAGCGCGGCGATGGTGCGCGCGCCGAGCGCGGGGCCGATCGTCATGCCGATGCCGGTGGTCACGGTGACGACGTGCACCCCGGGAATGGGCTGCTCGCGCAGCAGCTCGCGCTCGGAGCTCGAGGCGTAGATACCCTGCCAGCGCTCGAGCACCTCGAGCCTTGGGGCCCCGAGCAGGGCAGCCGCGTCTGCGAGCAGCAGCTCCGACCAGCGTTCGTCGAGGAAGGGCGGGGCGGTGTCGAAGTAGTCGTGCGAGTCGCCGACGAGCAGGGTGCCGTCGGGTTGCTGAGTGAACATCACGTTCGCGCCGATGTCGAGCAGATCGGGGCGGATCCGCGCCGTCTCAGCCCGCAACGCCTCCTGCGCGGGCCCGGCGAACGCGCCGTAGCGCAGCATCGAGGTGCCGCTCAGCACGGCCGGGCCGAGGCCCATGTCGTGCGGGGCGCGCACCCTCGCCATCTGCAGCACGCACTCGCGCACGTCTTCGGCCAGTTCGGGGAACAACCTGCCGACGAGGTGGCCGGTTGCGACGATGACGCGATCCGCCGCGATGTCGCCGCGATTCGTTTCGACCGTGAGGTGCTGGCCCTCGCGGATGCCCCGCACCGAAGTGCTGAACCGCATCTCGCCGCGCTCGTGCGCGTCGACCCACGCCGCAAGGTCGGCCACGACCGTACGCGGGTTCGCGGTGAGGTCGCCCGCAAGCATGAGGCCCGCACGGATCGCGCCCGGCTCTGCAAGCCGCAGCTCACGCGCCACCTGCTGCGCGGTGAGCAGCTCGCGCTCGTTCGCGGCAGTGCGGCCGGCAAGCTCGACGAGCACGGCTTCCTCGGCCGCCGAACGGGCGACCGCGAGCGTGCCAGACACCCGCGCCTCGACCCCCGCGCGCTCGGCGAGCGAACGCCAGATCGGGTTCGCCTCGCGGGCGAGCTCGCCCACCTCTCCCGCCTGCACCGACGTGCAGACGTGGCCGAAGTTGCGGATGCTCGCGAGCTGCGCCGCCGAGCCTTCCTCGATGACGGTGACGCGGTATCCGGCGTCGAGGGCGGCTACCGCGTGGGAGAGGCCCACGATCCCGGCGCCGACGATTGCGATATGCGAAGTCATGCTTCGAGAATGCGGGTTCAAAAGTAGTCATGACAACTTTTCGCGAGCCTGTTCGTCGAACGTTCACCGGCGCACCAGCGGGCCAGAAAACGCTCACCAATCGTTCACCTTGGCGGCACCGATCCGCCCCGAAATCGGTATCGACAAGTTGTACGCTGACCAACATGACCGAGAACCAGCCGCTGCACATCCAGCTCTATGAAGAGATGGCACAGCGCATTCGCTCCGGGCAATGGCAGACCGGGCAGCGCGTGCCGAGCGAGAAGTCGCTCGTCGCCGAGTTCGGCACCTCGCGCGGCCCGGTGCGCCAGGCGCTCGCAGCGCTGCGCGCCGAGGGCGTCATCACCGGCGGGCGGGGAGCACCGCCCCGCGTGCAGCGCGGCGTGCCGTCGCAGTCGTTCGGCACCTTCCTCTCGTTCACCGAGTGGGCCAGGCTCTCGGGGTTCACCCCCGGCCAGCACGTCGTGGAGGCAGTGAAGCGGCCGGCGACCGAGACCGTCGCGCGCGAGCTCGGCGTAAAGCCAGAGGACACCGTCGTCGAGATCGTGCGGCTGCGAACGCTCGACGGCGAGCCCGCGCTGTTCGAGCGCACGTCATTCGCATACGAAATCGGCTGCCACATGCTCGCCGCAGACTTCGACGGCGGCAGCATCTACCAGGAGCTCGCGCGCATCGGCGTCGTTCCCGCCCGTGCGCGCCACGTCATCGACGCCGTCGCCGCGCACCCACTCGACGCCGAGTGGCTGCGGGTCTCGCCCGGGTTCCCCCTGCTGCGGGCCCGCCGTACCTCGACCACGGAAGACGGCACTGTCATCGAGTACGCCGACGACCGACACCTCCCATCAATGACCACATTCGCAATCGAAAACACCGCAGCTCACCGCACCAGGCTCATTCGCGAATCAGCGAACGCCGCAACACCTATGAAGGACTACGCATGACCTCCCCCGCCATCTCTCCCGCTGTCGCCCTCGCCGCATTCGACATGGCAGGCACCACCATCAACGACGGCGGCGCCGTCTACCGGGCGCTCTCGAATGCCGTCACTGAGACGGGCGTCACCGTCACCCCCGAGAACCTGCAGACCTGGATGGGCGTCGAGAAGCGCGAGGCCATCACCGCCCTCATCGAGCTCGGCGGCGGCACTGTCTCAGAGGACCTCGTGAGCGCGACGTTCGCCCGCTTCCGCGCGCTGCTCGACGAGTACTACACCGCCGAGCCACCGACCCCGATCGACGGGGTGCCCGAGGCGATCGCCGCGCTGCAGGCGGCCGGCATCAAGGTGGCGCTCACGACCGGGTTCTCGCGCGACGTCGCGGAGAGCATTCTGCGCGGGCTCGGGTGGGCCGTTGGGGAAGCTGGCGCGCCGGACGCTGTGGACGCCAGCCAGGTGGACGCCGTGCGCGTTGACGCGCTGTCGTGCGGCGACGACGTGGCCGCGGGGCGCCCGGCTCCGTACATGATCCACCGGGTCATGGAGGCGACGGGCGTGGCGAACGTCGCCGAGGTGCTCGTCGCCGGCGACACCGCCGTCGACGTGCGCTCGGGCCTGAACTCGGGCGCCGCGATCTCGATCGGCGTGCTCACAGGCAAGCTCGACCGCGCAAGCCTCGAGGCCGAGGGCCCGACCGCGGTGCTCGACTCGGTAGCGGCCATCCCGGAGTACCTGGGGCTGTAGCCTACTGGGTGTCGTTCGGCGCGGCCCGTGACAAGACAGCAGCCGCCAACAGTCCGGTTCCCACGGCACCGAACACGGCTGCTGCGCCTCCGAATGACGAGAGGCTCGCGGCGACGAGCGGCACCCCAGTCTGGCCGATTCGATTCCCGAGCAGTCGAAGCGACGCCGCAATACTGCGCTGATCAAGTGTCGTAATGAGTGTCATCCACGACATCGTGAGCGGCTGCACCGTCCCAGCAGCGAGCCCATAGAGCGCAAAAGATACGAGAGCCCAGAGAGGGGGCAGTGGCAGGCTCAGACTAATGAGCGCGAGCCCTGCGACTCCCCCACCGCCAATGAGCACCGCCCGACGCCCAAACGTTCGCGTCATCGCGGCAAGCGTTACCCGAGAGAGCATCGTCGCAGCACCACGCGCGACAAGCATCGCGCTCACCCAACCAGCCGAGATGCCCCGGCTCTCAGCGAGCAACGGCAGATACATTATCGCGATGTCGAGGGAGGTCAGCACGATGGAGCTCGCGTAGAGTGCTGCTGGTACACCGGGGCTGCGCAGCAGCTGCAGCACTCCGCCAGTAGGAGCCGCCGCTCCCCCAGCCCCGCTCGGAGAGATGACGCACGAAAGCAGGAGCGCAACCGAAGCGAGCGCGAAACAGAGCCACGCAATCTCGGCCAGTGCGGTGGCGGCGGGCTGCGCACCGGCCGCGGGTGAGAGAGGTCGGATCAGCAGTAAGAGGGGACCGAGCATCTGACCGGTGGAGGTCGCGAGCGTGTATATTCCGAAGGCAAAATCAAGTCGACCCCCGGGCACTACGCTCATCACCCAACTCTGCTCTCCGACAACAGAGAACAGTACCCCGCAGCCGATCATTGCCGAAGCGGCGATCAGGCCCGCCGGGCTCGTGCCGGCGCAGAGCACGATCAGAACGGCAACAAGGAATGCGGCTCCACCGATCACCATCGATGTGCGTTCGCCGAATCGCCTTACAAGCCGCCCGGAAGGAAGAGCGAGCATGAGAGGTGGTAACGCAAATGCAGCTGCCGAGTACCCGAGCCACGCTCCATCTTTGCCAAGCGCGAGCAGTTCGTAGGCAATTGCGGCGCGCAGCCCATAGCTCATGACTTGCACCAGCGCAGCGTGCACGAGCAACAGGACGTGGGCGGATTCGCCACCTGTTCGAGATGAGGGTCTCACCGCGTCTTCTCCTCTGCAAACGTCAAGCGGGCCGTAGATGGAGCATTCCGCTCCACCCGCGGCCCGCTGAGCTTGTACCTAGCGAGTCGGGCTATCCCGTGTAGTCGAAGATCTGCATCCAGAGCTTCGCATCTGCCTCGAGGTTCGCTAGCGACTCCTCAAGGGTTGAGCGATACAGGAAGTTGGAGTCCAGCGCTGGCAATTCCACGTCCCCGATTGTCGGGTTCGGAGCCTGCTCATTCACCGGGTAGTCCCCAATGGAAGCTGCGAGTGACTGCCCATTCGCTGAGAGCAGCCAGTTCACAAATACCGTCGCAGCGTTCGACCTCGCGGTCGACTTCGTCTGCCCAAGGTAGAACGGGTAGGCAGCAGCACCCTCTTCGGGCATAGCGATAGTGATCGGTGCCCCGGAGAGAATCGCGGAGTACGCCGTCCCGATCGGAACCATGCCCACACCGATCTCGCCGCGGGCGAGAGCGTCTGTGAGGTTTGCAGAGGAATCGAACACACGCGGATCATTCGCGGCGAGATCCTTCATCCATTTCTCACCGAGCTCATCGAACTGGAAGCGTGTGAGCGCGGCTGTGCTGCCGCCCGCACCGACCTGCACAAGCCCAACCTGGCTCCGATAGTCGGCCGACGTAAGATCTGCCCAGTTCTTCGGCGCGTCAGCCTCGGCAATCACCTGATCGTTGTAGCCGAAGCTGTAGACCCTGTCGAAGCTGTTGTAATAGAGGCCGTCGTCAAAAGTGGCACCAGCAATAAGGGATCCAGCAATATCATCGGTCAGCTCGGTCTTTTGGAAGACCCCATCTTCCGCAAGCGCCACAATAAGGTCCTCGCCCGAGATACGCACGATATCAGCACCGAGTTTGCCCGCGGCGTTCTCGCTGAGAATTCGCTCCTGCAGCTTATTCGGTGCGAGGCGCACGATCTCTACCGGGATATCGGTCAGCGCCGTGAATGCATCGGTGACTTCCTTCTCCGAGACCTCGCTTGCGCCGGTGTAGAAGACGAGGGTGCCCTCCTGCTTTGCGGCCTCAAAGACCTCAGCAGATGCGATGAGTTCGCCATCTACTACGAAGTCCTCACCAGCCGCCGGCGCCTGGGAGTCTTCGCCTGTGTCACCGGCGGAGCAACCTGCGAGGAGCAGCCCAAGAGTTGCGGCAACCGCTATCCCCCTGATGATCCGTGTTTTCATTGCATTTCCTCTCTGAAATGTGGTTCGTTGACTTGGTGTGCGGAGTGGGTCATGAAGTTCTTTGTCGTTCTTCGCCGAATCGACGCGCGAGCCAGGCAAGCAGGAAGATGAGTACGCAGTACAGCACGCTCGTTGCAGCGCTGCTCTGGAGGATGCCGTTCTCGTAGTTGTCGAAGATGACGATTGAGAGCAGCCGCGTGTCTGTGGTGAACAGGAACAGCGGCACCGTCAGTTCACGCATCGAGAGCATGAGGAGCAGCAGAAATGTTGACGTGAGCGGCACACGCAGCAGGGGCACCGTGACACGCCAGATAGCCCGGATCCGGTTCGCACCGTGCATGACGGCGCTGTCTTCGAGATCCTGGTGAATCTGCAATATGCCAGCGCTCGCCCCTTGAAATCCCTGCGGCATTTGCGCTGCGGTGAACGCGATCACCATCACGACAAGCGTGCCGTACACGGGGAGCGGGATGAGCAGCCACGTCCACAGGAGGCCGAGGCCCAGCACAATGGCCGGCACCGCGAGCGGAATCATACTGATGTATCCAAGACCGGCGCGGCCCGGGACCCGCGTGCGGTTGACAACGTAGGAGACGATGAACGCGATCACGGTGCCGATCACCGCGGCCGAGATTGACACCACAAGCGAGTTCATCGTTGCTTTGTGTGCTGTCGGATTTGTCAACACCTCTGCGAAGGCGTTGAAGTTCAGATTGCCCGCCTGGATCGATCCGATCACACTCGCGACATACGGTGAGTCGTGCATCGCCACGAAGAGCAGCGCACCGATCGGCAGCACCGCGGTAATGACGAAGTACAGGACCCCAAGGATGAGGGCCGGTACACGGAACCACCCAAGGTCGACCTTCGCCGGTTTCAGCCCCTTGCCCGACACTGTGGTGAACGTGCGCTTCGAGATCACCCGACGCTGCAAGGCGGTGACGATGAGCACAACAAGCACCAGCGCGATCGCCACAGCAGCAGCTTCGTTGCCGCGCGACGGCGCGGAGTTCATGAGCCTGAAGATATAGGTCGGGAGCGTATCAAGCCCGCCAGCCGAACCAATCATCTGCGCCACCGGAAAGTTCTCTACGGTCAAAGTGAAGATGAGGATCGCGGCGCCAAGAATAGCGGGCGTTGCAAGTGGGAAAGTCACGCGACGCAGCACCTGCCCGGGGGTCGCACCGTGCACTCGAGCCGACTCCTCGAGATCTGGGTTCATCAGGCTGAATGAGGCGTGAATCAGCAGGAAGGCGTACGGGGCGTAATAGATGCCCAACAACACAATGAGCCCGGGAAGGGTGTAGATATTCATGAACGGCGCAAACCCGAGGTCTCGGGCAAGAATGTTGAGCAGCCCTGCATTGGGGCCGCCGAGCAGCCCCCAGGCGAGTGCGCCGACAAAGCTCGGAAGAAACATCGGGACGAGTCCCGCAAAGTACAGGAACTTTCGCGCGGGCGCGTTCGTTCGGGCGGTGACAAAAGCAAGAAACCCGCCACACAGGAGAGCGACAGCTGAGCCCCCAAGGCCAACAAGCAACGAGTTCCCCGCGGCCCGCATTGCTCCAGGCCCGAACACAGTCCCAAAGTTCGACAGCGTGAAGTTCGACAGCGAGATATTTCCGGGGCGCGGCGTCTCAGAGGTGAACGCCGAGAGCACAACAAGCGCGACAGGAAGAAGGATAAGAATCCCGAGTACGCCATAGAGGGCAACGATGCCGGCAACCTTGCGTGGCTGGGCCTGTGCCGAGGAGGCGGGGCGCCGTTTCGATCCACGCGGCGTCGTGATCACTCCCGTGGCATCCGGTGGTGAGGTGTGAGTGGTCACGCTGCGCCCTCCCGTACGTGCTCCGCGAGCTCAGGAGCCTCTGTCGGAAGAACTTGGATCGCCTCGACTGGAAGGTGCACACGCACTCGCTCACCCTCGCGGGTGCGGTTGGCCTGCTGTTTCGTGCCGAATACGTCGAGTTCGACGCCCGGTGCGATCCGCACTCGGAAGGTCGCCGTCGCGCCGAGAAACTCGCGCGCGACGATCTCGCCCTCGAGCGTGTTCGCGGATTCGGCCGGAGCATCGTCCCCGAGCAGGATGTCCTCCGCCCGAATGCAGGCACGCAATTCACCAGCACGATCGTCGTAGGGCTCGACCTGGATTCCGATGTCAGTGCCTTCAAAGCCGACACTGCGCGCGTCAAGCGGGCGCACCGGGATGATGTTTGCGACGCCGAGGAAGTCGGCAATGGACGCGCTGAGCGGCCGGCCATAGATCTCGTCTGGGCGACCGATCTGTACGATCCTGCCGAACTGCATCATTGCGATATGGTCGGCGAGCGCGAGCGCCTCCTCTTGGTCGTGGGTGACATAGACCGCGGTGAGACCGAGGCGGTGTTGTAGCTCGCGAAGATCGGTGCGCAGGCGATGACGGAGCCGCGCGTCGAGATTCGACAGCGGCTCGTCGAGGAGCATCACCGATGGCTCCATGACGATCGAGCGGGCGAGAGCGACACGCTGCATCTGCCCTCCTGAGAGCATGCTCGCGCCGCGTTCAGCAAAGCCGTCGAGCCCCACGACAGTGATTGCCTCCTCGACGCGACGAGCGACCTCCGCTTTTGGGAGCTTTTTCATGCGCAGCGGGAACGCAACGTTTTCGAACACTGTCATGTGCGGCCAGATCGCATAAGACTGGAACACCATGCCGATGTTGCGTTTGTGCGAGGGGCGGTTGACCCCTCGATCCGCGTCGAACAGCACTTCACCGTCAACCGAGATCCGCCCTTCGTCAGGCGTCTCCAGGCCAGCGATGCAACGCATCGTGCTCGTCTTCCCGCAGCCTGACTGGCCGAGCAAAACGAGGGCCTCGCCCTGTTCAATTTCCAGGCTCAGGTTGCGCACTGCAACCGAATCACCGTAGCTGAGGGTGAGGTTTTCAATCTTGATAGTCATGCGCGAGCTCCTTCGCTTGTGTGCGCTGCATTTGCCCTGCCGAGCAACTCATCGAACCACTGGATCGTAGCGGCGCTCATCCATGTGGGCTGGCCAAGCTCTTCGAGGTATTCCTTGGCATCTGCCACCTCGTGTGCTCTGCGGGCCGCGTGCAGAGATGAGCCATCAATCAACCGCTGAATCAGTGCATGCGCATCACCAGCGAGTTCAGCAGCAATCTGGTCACGTAACCATGCCTCAGCGCCCGCAAGCGCAGCCGCCCCGACGCTCTCAATTACCACTGCGGCAAGACCCTTCATGAATACGCTGCGCAGCAGCTTCCTACCGGCAGCTTCGCCGGCCTTGCCGCCGACTACATCGACCGGGGTACCGGCGGCTTGGATCAACTCACCAAAACGCGCCGCACCTGGCCCACTCACCATGAGCGGTGTACGAACACCTGAGCGCGGAACCGGCGCGAGCACGGCGACATCTGCAAGCAGAACGCCTCGAGCGGAGGCTTCATGCTCGAGCTGCTCCTTGAGCGCGGGGCTGCCCGTATTGAGGTCGGCATACACGGTGCCAGCCGTCAGGCGTGCAAACGCTTCACCCGCGACGCCTGACGCGGCTCGAGCGCCGACGAGACTCACCACAAGCTCTGCCCCTTCGAGAGCCGCACTCAGTTGCTTCTCTTGCCGAATTCCTGGCTCGTCAATCGTGGTGAACGGGTCGTACCCAGCAACCTCGTAACCGGCATCGCGAAGTCCGCGGGCATAAATAGCTCCAGCCTCACCGAGACCGAGCATTGCAACGATTGTCATCTTTGACTCCTGATACGCGTGATGTTCATCGACGCTAGTTGATGTATTCAATATCGGCAAGCATTTCGTTAACAATTTGGATAACACAATTGTTACGAAGCCGACAGAAAGTGTTACGGGCTCACTGGCATGGGAAAAACGCGCCCATCAAACAACTTTCGGGCCGTGCGCACTGAGATCGAGCTGCCGCGCCACTCCCCCTCTGGGTCGCGCTCGACTTTCACTCGCGATCTAAAGATTCCAGCGGGGTGTTCAATTGAGACCTCTTCGCTGTCTGTTCCCCACTCAGCACCGACAGCTCCCGGAATCTTGCTGGCGGCAGCTACACCTGCCGCCATGAGAACGCCAACCGCCCGGTGCACTCGGCGCGGAATGAAAGCACGAACCGTGATGTCCCCGTCAGCTCGCGGCTGCGAGACGAGCATCATCTTCGGCACTGATAGCTCTGTCACATCCCCGAGACCAAAAAGCTTCCCAGCCGCGCGCCTGATCGATTCAACCCTGTCGCGCAATGCGACCATCTCCTCGAGCACCCCAGGCGCCTCGTCCCCAGAAATCCCGAGATCGGCCGCACGCAATACGACCACTGGCATTCCATTGTCGATCAGCGTGACTGCGACCCCGAGCACTTCCTGTGCGGGCACTCCGGTCGGCAAGAGCTTACCGCCGCTCTGGACAGCCACTTCAATTGGATTCCCCGAACCAGGAACTCCCGCCAGTTCGTAGTCTCCGCCATAGCTGAGTACTCCGCCGGCGCTCGCAAACGCGACCGTTGCGAGGCTGCCAGTGTTGGTGAGTCGAACAACGGCATTCGTGCGCTCGGCACCGGGCGCAAGGATTCCTCGCTCGATTGCAAATGGAACGACGCCGGCAAGCAGATTCCCACACGTCTGAGCTCGGCTTACCTCACCGGTCTCGACGCCAACCTGAAGAAACTCATAGTCGAGATCAACCCCAGACTCGGTACTCGCCGAGACAATTGCGATCTTGCTGGTAAGTGGGTGCGCTCCACCGATTCCGTCAATCTGTTGCGGGTCGGGGCTCCCGAGCATTCGTCTGGCCAGATCCGCGCGGCCGGCCTGGCCCTCAGGCACATCGGAGGCAAGCAAAAAGGCACCCTTCGACGTGCCGCCGCGCATCCACATGCACGGCACCCCCTGGGCGCTGACCTCATCAGTCATCTCCTGAACTCCTGTTGAGGCGTGTACGTAACTCCAAGCCCCTCGAGGAGCGGACGCAACTGGTTGTGGTCGAGACTGAGGGCGCCTGCTTCGTAAGCCGCACGCGCCACGGCTTCTTTTGCGATGCGCGCTCGGGAGCTCTCGAGAACCGTCTCGACTCGTGCCCTGGGCACGCACACGACACCGTCATCGTCGGCGATGATGACGTCACCTGCGTCGACAGTGACCCCGCCGAGAACGATCGGAACATTGACGCTGCCACCGGTCGCCTTGACGGTGCCCTGAGCATTCTGCGCACCCGCCCAGGCGTGAAAGCCCATCTCCCGAAGCTCGGCGACGTCTCTCACGCCACCCGAGGTGACGATTCCTCGAACACCACGCCGCTGCAGGGCAGTCGCAAAAAGCTCACCAAAGGCCCCATCCAAAGAGGGAGACACAGTAGTCACGACCAGCACGTCGCCGGGCTCGCACTGCTCAACGGCCGCGTGAATCATGAGGTTGTCACCCGGCCAGCACAGCACAGTGACCGCGCTGCCGGCCACGCGCGCGCCTTGCTGCACCGGAAAGACCCCGGGGCCGACCAGGCCGCTCCGCCCCATTGCCTCATGCACCGTAGCGACGCCAAGCTGCTCAAGCTCCTCGATCGCGCTCGAACTCGCCCGCTCGATATCCGTAACGATCACGTGGCTCACGAGAGCTCTCCAGTCACCTGCGGCAGGAAGCGAACATAGGCTTCACCCTTCGTCTCGTGTGGCAGGCCGAGATTCGGGCCAGCGTTTCTCCTCACCTGCACCCCTCTGCGCACGGCAAGGTCGGTGTAGTACGACCACATGTGCTTCTGGGCGGGCATGCACTCCATCGCGCGGCGCTTCCGCTCGAAAGCCTCGGTAATGTCAAGGAGCAGATTTGGCTTGAAATCGCACTGCTCCGACTGGTGCGGCTCGAAGAAGAACACGGGGGGCGCACCAATAATCTCGTCCCGAGCAGGGAAAGAGCCGTCTGAGTTTTGCACACCGATAGCCTGCGCGAGAACCCGGGCGCGAAGCGCCATCCGTGCTGCGGCTGGGTGGTCTTCGTTGTAGGGATCCGCGAGCGCATGAGTCAGCACAACCGTTGGCTGCGTGCGCCTGAACACATCGACGAGCTGAGCGATCGCGCCCTGCGATTCGACGAGCGGGTAGTCCCCAAGATCCAAGAACTCAATCTCTGCACCGAGCTCAGCTGCGGCAGCTTCGGCCTCCGACCTACGCAGAGCCTTAATTTCTTCTAGGCTCTTGCCCTGCAGCCACTGGCTCGCTGACTCACCCCTCTCGCCGTAAGACAGGCAGACGACTGTGACCTGCTCGCCTCGCATTGCGGCTGCGGCGATAGCGCCGCCAGCGCGCCAAACAAAATCACCCGCGTGGGCGCTGACGACAAGTAGTGACGGTGTGGTGTGTGACAACTGTGGTTCCTCCTCGAACTCACGCCGACTCGCAACCTGAGGTTGCACTGCCGGCAGCGGGCTTTCGTCACTACCCAAACATAGATCACAAAATTGGTCAAGAAATTGTTTACAATTTTGCTTAATAGGTATCTCCCCACCGCTGCCGGGCACTAAGCTCGAACATACGCCGCACCTATACCCGGAGACCCCGCACAGTAAGGACTGCACGTGACGACCGAAACTGCACCGAAGCAGACAAGCGCGCTCGATGACGCCACCTCGGCAATTCGAGATTCGATCTTGCAGGGAGAGTTTTCGCCGCACCAGCGCCTCGTCGAAGTCGACCTCTGCGAGCAGCTTGGAGTTTCACGTGCAGTGGTGAGAAATGCGCTCCTGAAACTCACTTCAGAGGGGCTCGTCGAGCACCTACCCAACCGCGGCGTACGTGTCCGTGCAATCACTATCGAAGAGGCGATCGAGATCGTTGAAACACGGGCGGCACTTGAATCACTGTGTGCCAGAAAGGCGGCGCAACGCATCACACCGGTGGCCCGAGAGCGGCTCACTTCGCTACGGGAAGGCATCGTCAAAGCCGTCGAAACTGGCGATCTCGCAGAGTACTCTGCGCAGCACCAAAAGCTCGATCAGTTCATCCGAGAGCTATCTGGCCACAGTACCTCGGCGCAGATTCTCGAGCGCCTGCAGGCGCAAGGGGCCAGACACCAGTTCCGTTTGAGCTTCCGGCCCGGCCGCGCAGCGCAGTCGGCGCCAGAGCATCTTGCGATTATCGACGCGCTGCTCCTCGAAGACCCAGACGCAGCTGAAGCCGCCACAGTCGCGCATTTGAACGGCGTCATTGCCGCAATGTGCAATGGCTAACTAGCTGCCCCGCCAACCCTCGCACTGCCTCCGAAAGCACACCCTTATTGCGCCCGGTAAGGGGGTGGGCTCGGAGGTAAGTGCCGGGTTCGCGGGGCCCGGTAGCGCAGGCAGCGCCCGGCCGGGCGGGCCGCAGCGCGCGCAGGCAGGGCCGGGCCGGGCCGGGCCGGGCCGGGCACGCAGCGCCAGGGCCGGGCCGG
>NZ_BAAAKZ010000004.1:96180-105738 GCF_039528015.1 Leucobacter albus
AGGGCCGGGCCGGGCCGGGCCGGGCCGGGCAGGCAGCGCCAGGGCCGGGCCGGCCGGCCGCGCCCGCCCTACGCGGCGAGCGGCACGAGCGCCTCGTGGCGCTGCGCGGTGACCATGATCGGCAGGTGGTCTGAGGAGCCCCGGCCGAGGGTCTGCACGCGGTTGATCTCGAACCCGGTCGACGTGACGAAGTCGTAGTGCCCGCGGAACAGCAGGTACCGGTTGTAGGTGCGCTTGTCAGAGAAGTTCGTGTCGTAGCCAGACGCCCGCACGTGCGCGGTCAGCCGGTTGTGAAACACGGGGTAGTTGTAGTCGCCGACCATGATGGAGGGCAGGCCGGGGCCGATCGCCGCGAGCTCATCGATCGCGGCGCTGATCTGAATGCGGCGCAGCGAGTTGCGGGCGGTCAGCGGTGCCGCGTGGAACGAGGCGGCGACGAAGTCGGAAGCGGTCTCACGGTCGTGGATCCGCGCAGCGAGCAGCCGCTCGTGTGCCGGGGCGAGCAGCCGGTCGTGCAGCGACTTCTTCAGCTGGAAGGCGTCGGCCGACCGCACCTCGAACCGCTCGGAGTTCACGTACATTGCCAGGCCGAGGCGGTTGCGTTCGGTCGCTCGCACGAGCGACAGCGAACCGATGCGCGACGGCAGATTGAGGGTGTCGGCCTCTTGCAGGCAGAGCAGCTCAGCGTCGTGAATATCGACGAGGGTAGCGAGTTCACCGATGGCGCGATTCTTGCGCAGGTTGTAACTAATCGTCTTCACCCGCACAAGCATACGTCGAGATACCTATGGTTTAACCGTGTGCGTGGTTTCTGCGGTTTTTGCCAGGGAAGTCGCCTCAATCGCCAGGGTTTCTCGTACAGCGCGCACAGCTGGCGACTCCGCGTTCGAGATGCGGGCGGCCGTAAAGATGGTGCGGTGCGGGTCGCCCGGCAGGTCGATCATGCGCAGCCTCGTCTCGGCGCGCACGAGCCCGGGCAAGAGCGCGACGGCGTTGCCCGATTCGATGAGCCTGACGTGCGCCTGCAGGTCGGCGGTTTCGTAGCGCACGTCTGGCTCGAAGCCGGCGCTGCGGCACGCCTGCTCGGCCCAGTGCCGCGAGGCGGCGCCGCGCGGCTCCATCACCCAGGGCAGCGCGGCCGCGTCTTCGAGGCGCTCAACGCGGTGGAAGTCGACGTCGAAATCGGTGCCGGCGGAGGTGCCGGCGGAGGGGCCAGCGGACGGGGCGGCGGCGGGATCGGCGCCAGCAGATGCGCCAGCGCCCGCATCGCCGTGCCGCGGCGGCAGCGCGAGCTGGATCGCGTCGTAGGTGAGCGGCTCATGGTCGAGACCCGCGAATTGGGCCGCGGCATGCCCCGGGTACTGCTCGGCGACGACAAGGTCGAAGCCGCGCACCCGGGTCTCGTGCAGCGCGGTCTCTGGCTCGTGCTGCACCATCTCGACGCGCAGGCTGGGGTACTCGGTGCGCAGGCGGCGCAGCGCCTGCGGCATGATCGCGAGCACAGCGGTCTGAAACACCGCGACGCGCACGGTACCTGCGACTTCGCCGCGCACCTTGTGGGCGGCCGTTTCGGCGCGCTCGAGCCCGGCGAGCAGCTCCTCGGTTTCGGCGACGAGGGCATCAGCGGCGGCGGTGAACTCGAGGGTGCGGCCGACGCGGCGCAGCAGCGGCGTTCCGACCTCCTTTTCGAGCAGCGCGAGCTGCTGCGAGACCGCCGAGGGGCTGTAGTTCAGGGCCTCGGCGACCTGCACGACGGTGCCGCGGGCAGACAGCTCCCAGAGCAGCCGCAGGCGTTTCATTTCGAGCACGCTGGCCCCCGTTCGTTCATTAAGTGTTACTTCACATTATTCCTCAGAAAGCGTCGCTTTACTTCAAGCTTGCGAGGAAGCACACTTAGCTCATCGGGCTAAGGGCGCCCGCACCCGCGCGCGCCCGCACCCATGTATGAAAGGACCGCCGTTGTCTCAGGCAACCCCACGCCCCCAGGACCTCGCTACCGAGGCCGTTGAGCTCGCACGTAAGTGGATCACCGAGGCCGCCAGCATTCCCGCTGACGCCTCGGCAGCACGCCTCGCAGGCGTGCTGCGCGACCCCAACGGGCTCGACTTTACTGTCGGCTTCGTTGACGGCGTCGTGCGCCCCGAAGACCTCGGGGTCGCAGCGAAGAAACTCAAGGAGCTCGTGCCCCTCACCCCCGGCTTCCTCCCCGGCGTGATGCGCGGCGCAATCGGCCTGGGCGGCGCGTTCGCAAAGCCCATGCCAGGCGTCGTCGTTCCGATCGCACGCAAGGTGCTGCGCCAGATGGTGAGCCACCTCATCATCGATGCGACCGACTCGAAGCTCGGCCCGGCCATCGCAAAGATTAAGCGCGACGGCGTTCGCCTGAACGTGAACCTCCTCGGCGAGGCAATCCTCGGCCAGGGCGAAGCTGAGCGCCGCCTCGCCGGCACGCATAAGCTGCTCTCCCGCCCCGACGTCGACTACGTATCGATCAAGGTCTCCTCGACCGTGGCCCCCCACAACCACTGGGCATTCGACGAGGCGATCGAGCACATCGAGTCGCAGCTCGTGCCCCTCTTCGAGCGCGCCGCGGCAGCATCGCCGAAGAAGTTCATCAACCTCGACATGGAGGAGTACAAGGATCTCGACCTCACCCTCGAGGTCTTCACCCGCATCCTCGACCGCCCCGAGTTCCTCGACCTCGAAGCCGGCATCGTGCTGCAGGCCTACCTGCCCGACGCACTCGGCGCGATGATCCGCCTGCAGGAGTGGTCGGCGAAGCGCGTCGCCCGCGGCGGCGCCGCGATCAAGGTTCGCCTCGTCAAGGGCGCAAACCTGCCGATGGAGCTCGTCGACGCAGCCGTCCACGGCTGGCCGGCAGCGACCTGGGGCTCGAAGCAGGATTCTGACACGAGCTACAAGGCAGTCCTCGACTACGCCCTCACCCCCGAACGCGTGAAGAACGTGCGCCTCGGCGTCGCTGGCCACAACCTCTTCGATCTCGCTCTCGCGTGGCTGCTCGCAAAGGGCCGCGGCGCGGAGTCGGGCCTCGAGGTCGAGATGCTGCTCGGCATGGCGACCGGCCAGGCTGAGGCAGTGCGCCGCGACGTCGGCGGACTGCTCCTCTACGTACCCGTCGTGCACCCCGAAGAGTTCGACGTTGCCATCTCCTACCTCATCCGCCGCCTCGAAGAGGGCGCGAGCCAGGAGAACTTCATGTCGGCCGTGTTCGAGCTGAACGACAACCAGCAGCTCTTCGAGCGCGAGAAGAACCGCTTCCTCGCGTCGCTCGGCGAGCTCGAGGGCATCACCGCAGACGGCGACCCCGCAAACTACAACGTGCCGCCGTCGAACCGTGTGCAGGATCGCCGCGTCTACGACGAGGCCGGCGCCGCTGCACGCGTCGAGGCGCTCGTCGAGATGGGCCGCAAGGGCGAGTTCGACAACGCCCCCGACAGCGATCCGGATCTGCCCGGCAACCACGTGTGGGGCCGCGAGATCGCGAACCGCATGGTCGCCTCGAAGCTCGGCGACACGCTCGTCGCCGAGGCACTCGTGGAGTCGGCCGAAGACCTCGAGGCGATCGTCGCCCGCGGCGTCGCAGCTGCCGACGGCTGGCAGGCGCTCGGCGCCGACGAGCGCGCCCGCATTCTCTACCGCGCCGGTGAGAAGCTCGAGGCCCGCCGCGGCGAGCTGCTCGAGGTCATGGGCTCAGAGTGCGGCAAGACGCTCGACCAGGGCGACCCCGAGGTCTCTGAGGCGATCGACTTCGCGAACTACTACGCGATGCTCGGCCAGGTCATCGGCCAGGTTGACGGCGCGAAGTACAAGTCGCAGAAGCTCACCGCCGTGATCCCGCCGTGGAACTTCCCGGTCGCCATCCCCGCCGGCGGCACGCTCGCTGCCCTCGCTGCTGGCTCGGCCGTGATCATCAAGCCCGCGTCGAACTCGGCGCGCTCGGGCGCTGTAATGATCGAGGCGCTGTGGGAGGCCGGCGTGCCCCGCGACGTGCTGCAGTTCGTGCAGTTCGCTGACCGCGCGCTCGGCTCGAAGCTCGTCTCCGACCCCCGCATCGACCGCCTGATTCTCACCGGCGCCTACGAGACCGCAGTGAACTTCCGTGAGCTCCGCGCAGATCTGCCGATCCTCGCAGAGACCAGCGGCAAGAACGCGATCATCGTCACGCCGAACGCAGACCTCGACCTCGCGGCGAAAGACGTCGTGCAGTCGGCATTCGGCCACGCGGGCCAGAAGTGCTCGGCAGCGTCGCTCGTCATTCTCGTCGGCTCGGTCGCTACCTCGAAGCGCTTCCGCGGGCAGCTGCTCGACGCGGCCCGCTCACTGAAGGTCGGCACCCCCGAGAACCTCGAGACCCAGATGGGCACGATCATCACCGCCCCCGACGGCAAGCTGCTGCGCGGCCTCACCACCCTCAGCGCCGGCGAGAAGTGGCTCATCGAGCCCAAGCCCCTCGAGAGCGACAGCCCGCTCGCTGCCGACAAGAAGGGCGGCAACAAGCTCTGGAGCCCTGGCGTGCGCGATGGCGTGAAGCGCGGCTCCGAGTACCACCTCACCGAGTACTTCGGCCCGATTCTCGGCATCATGACCGCGGCGACCCTCGACGAGGCGATCGACATGGTCAACGAGATCGACTACGGCCTCACCAGCGGCCTGCACTCGCTCGACCGCGACGAGATGGCCCTGTGGCTCGACCGCATTCAGGCCGGCAACCTCTACGTCAACCGCGGCATCACCGGCGCGATCGTGCGCCGCCAGTCGTTCGGTGGCTGGAAGAAGTCGGCGATCGGCGCTGGCACGAAGGCCGGCGGCCCGAGCTACCTCTACGGCCTCGGCGAGTGGGAAGACGCGCCCGTGCAGGCAGCGCTCACCGCGCCGCGCCCGGCGGCAGCCCCGATTCTCACCGCCGCGCAGCAGGCCGGTGTTTCGGGCGCTGACCTCGAGTGGCTGCGCGCGGCCCTCGGCACCGACGCGGCAGCGTGGGAGTCGGAGTTCGGCGTCGCCCGCGACGCCTCGGGCGTTGGCGTCGAGCGCAACCTGCTCCGGTACCGCGCCGTGCCCGTCACGGTGCGGGCGGCGGCTGACGCGCCGATCCACCACGTCGTGCGTACCGTCGCGGCAGGCGTCGCCGCGGGCAGCCGCCCGTCGGTGAGCACCCCGGCGGCCCTGCCCGAGCCGATCGCGAAGGCGTTCAAGGCGGCCGGCGTCGAGATTCACTTCGAAGACGACGCGGCCTGGGCCGCTCGTCTCGGGCGCATCGCGGCGCAGGACGGCCCGAACGCGAGCGCACGCATCCGCGTCATCGCCGGCGCGAGCCGCGCCGAGGCGCTGCAGGCGATCACCGCGGCAACCGGCGGCAAGCCCGACGTCGCGGTCTACGGCGGCGACGTCGTGGCGGCCGGTCGCGTTGAGATGCTGCCGTTCATGCACGAGCAGGCAGTCTCGATCACCGCGCACCGGTTCGGCACACCGAACACGCTGTCGAAGGGCCTGATCTAAGGCCTTCGGCCGGAGGGGCCGGGAACCGCAAGGGTCCCGGCCCCTCCGCACGTTCGGGGTTACCGTAGTAGCAACCCCTCAGACCACCCACCGATCTCTCCCCGATTTCACCCCACAGCAGCACCGCCCCAACGCACCCAACGGAAAGGCGACACCGATGTCTGACCAATTCTTCCTCTACCTCGCGCTCGGAATCTATTTCGCAGTCATGCTCTTCATCGGCTGGCTCGCGTTCCGGCGCACGAGCGATCACGAGGGCTATATGCTCGCGGGCCGCGGCCTGCCGCCGTGGGTCGCCGCGCTCTCTGCCGGCGCCTCCGACATGTCGGGGTGGCTCATTATGGGCCTGCCCGGCGCGATCTTCGCGACCGGTCTCATCGAGGGGTGGATCGCCGTTGGCCTGCTCGTCGGCTCCTACCTCAACTGGCGCCTGGTCGCCCCGCGCCTGCGGGCGTACTCCGAGGTGTCGAAGAACTCCATCACGGTGCCGAGCTTCTTCGAGAACCGCACCCGCGACCGGTCGCGCCTGCTGCGCTCGGTGTCGAGCGTCATCATTCTCGTGTTCTTCACGCTCTATGCCTCTTCGGGCATGGTCGCCGGCGGCAAGTTCTTCGAGAGCGCCTTCGGCGGCGACTACTTCGTCGGCATGCTGCTCGTCACCGCCGTCACCCTCGGGTACACGCTGTTCGGCGGCTTCCTCGGAGCGTCGCTCACCGACGTCGTGCAGGGCCTCATGATGGTCGTCGCGCTCATCGTGGTTCCGGTCGTCGCGATCTTCACGATCGGTGGGTTCGGCGAGACGGTGAGCATCGTCGAGACGGTCGGCGCGGCGAATCTGTCAATCTTCGGTGGCGGATCCATGACTACCGGCGCCGTCGTACTCGTCGTCGTCTCGGGGCTCGCCTGGGGCCTCGGCTACTTCGGCCAGCCGCACATCATCGTGCGCTTCATGGCGCTGCGCACCCCGGGTGAGGCGAAGTCGGCCAGGCGCATCGCGACGTCGTGGCAGTTCCTCTCGCTCTTCGGCGCGGTCGCCGCGGGCCTCGTCGGCATCGCCTACTTCGACAAGTTCGGCGGCGCCCCGAGCGACCCAGAGACGATCGTGCTGCTGCTCTCGCAGGTGCTGCTGCACCCGCTCGTGTCGGGTCTCGTGCTCGCCGCGGTGCTCGCCGCGATTATGAGCACCCTGTCGAGCCAGCTCATCGTGTGCTCGTCGGCGCTCGTCGAAGACCTCTACCGCATCATGCGCAAGACCCCGCCGGCAGAGAAGACCCTGGTGATTCTCGGCCGCGTCGGCGTGCTCGCCGTCGCCATCGTGGCGGCGCTGCTCGCTATCAGCCCGAACGACTCGATTCTCGGGCTCGTGAGCTTCGCGTGGGCCGGCTTCGGCGCGGCCTTCGGCCCGATCGTGCTGCTCAGCCTGTACTGGCGAAAGCTCACGAACTGGGGCGCGCTCACCGGCATGATCGTGGGTGCCGTCACCGTGTTCGTCTGGAAGGCGTTCGACACCGGCCTGTACGAGCTGCTCCCCGGCTTCGTCATCGCGCTCATCGCCGCGATGCTCGTCAGCCGCTTCACCTACACCGAAAACTCCGAGATTCAAGAAGAGTTCACGACGACAACGAGCCTCGTGATTCCCGGCAGCACCACAAAGTAACAGCGAGCATCAGGGGGCGGGGTATGGCCTCGCCCCCTGATCCGCCCCCTAAAAAAAATATCTCTGCACACCGAAAGACGCACCGCAATGACGCAGTCTCCCTCCCAGCACGGCTGGATCCACACGACCGATTACCACACTGGCGGTGAGCCGTTTCGCATTGTGCACGAGGGGGCGCCCGCGCTCCCCGGCTCGACCGTCGGCGAGCGCCGCGTCGCCGCGATCGCGAACGCGGCCGGCGCCGACACGCTGCGGCAGCTGCTCTGCAACGAGCCGCGCGGCCACGCCGACATGTATGGCGGCTTCATCACCCCGCCAGACGACGAGGGCGCGGCCTTCGGGGTGCTGTTCTGGCACAAAGACGGCTTCTCGACCGCGTGCGGGCACGGCACCATCGCGCTCGGCGTGTGGGCGACCGACACGGGGCTCGTCGAGAGCGACCCCGACGGCGTCACCGAGGTGACGATCGACGTGCCGTCGGGCCGCGTCGCCGCGCTCGTCGAGCGTTCGGGCGGCAAGCTCGTCGGCGCGACCTTCCGCAACGTCGCCTCTCACGCCATCGCGCGCGGCGTCACCGTGCAGACATCGCGCGGCGAGGTCACCGCAGACCTCAGCTACTCGGGGGCGATCTACGCGTCGGTGCGGGCGGCAGATCTCGGCCTGGCCGTCGAGCCGGCGCAGTACACCGACCTCATTGCGCTCGGCCGCGAGATCAAATGGGCACTCAACGACTCCGCCGAGGCGCAGTTCGCCGACGACCCGCGGCTCTCGGGCGTGTACGGCACGATTCTCTGGGACGACCTCGGCAGGCACGACGGCGGCCCGGCGCAGCGCAACATCACCGTGTTCGCCGACGGCGAGGTGGATCGCTCCCCCTGCGGCTCGGGCACCGGCGCCCGCGTCGCGCTGCTCGCCGATAGCGGCGACCTCGGCTCCGCAGAGACGCTCGAGCACCGATCGATCGTCGACACCGAGTTCGCCGCGCGCTGGGAGCCGGGCGCCGCGCGCCCCGACGGCACCCAGACCGTCATTCCGCTCGTCACCGGCACCGCGTACCAGACCGGCGAGCACCGCTTCATGCTCGACCCGGCCGACGCGCTCGGCACCGGGTTCACGCTGCGCTAAGCCCGCCCCGGCGCGGGTTCGGCTAGCCTGGGAGCGACCCCACCCCGCGACAACCTATCTAGGCAAGCACCGGGCCGCATATGGCAGTTGTTGTCGCTTCGCCGCAGCTATGGCGACAACACCTGCCATATGTATTGCTCGGGGCTGGGGGATGCGGCGCTGGGGGCGCCACGGGGAAACAGATGAGGGGGTGAGGGCGAGGTCTTGGTGAGAACCGTTCGAGTGGCCGTGAGCGCTGCTGCGCTGGGCGCCGCTAGCGAGCCGGTACCCGCGGCCTCAGTTTCGCCGGCGCTCAATGCCCTGGGTCTTGCCGGGGTTGCAGCGGGGCTCATTGGCACGGGCCTCGTGATACGAGGCGTCGCACTGTCGTCGTTTCATCTCGGAGTGATGATCAGCCTACTCAGCCTGCTGATCTTCCTCCTCGGATTAGCCGCCCTGCACCTTGTGCTTGATGCCCGCCCAAACAGGGTCAGGTATATCGCCAACGAGCCTTTCGTCTGGTTCTCCCAAGCCCGGGTCTTGCCCCTCACGGTTGCTTGGGGAACGGCCGTTCTCGCGACAGCGATCGCCATCTTTTCGTTCCTGTCCATCGCTACCGGGCTGCTCGATGGCGCGGGCAACGCCCTGCGTGAGGTCTCGCCGCTCGCCTGGGTGCTCGCTTTCGTGTGTTCGATCGCCACCTGGTTCGCTTGGCGGGAGGTGGTTCGTGCTCACCGCAGCCCTCTCGGCGTACAGCTTCGACCGAACGGAATATCCTTCGTCACCGGTCAAGCTGCGGTCATGCTGTCTTGGCAGCAGCTCGACGATGTGATCGCCGATACGGTTCGCAAGCACCCTGGTGCTCAAAGTCGGCAGCTACCGTGCGTGAGGGTCGAAACAGAAAGCGGCCGAAGCTACGCTATCAAGGCGATCGAGCTCGGCTCCGACCCGAACGTCGTCGCCGCGTTCATTCGCTACTACCGCGACAACCCCCGGGAGCGCGAGCGACTCGTCGACCCCGCGACGGCGATCAGCCACTTCAGCGAGGCACAGGAGACCCGTTGACAGGGCCTCGAAAGCGCCCAGACCCCGGCACCGGTTCGGCTAGCCAGGAAGCAACCCCACCCCGCGCCAACCAATCTAGACACGCACCGGGCCGCATATGGCAGTTGTTGTCGCTTCGCCGCAGCCATGGCGACAACAACTGTCATATGTAGCGCGCGGCGCTAGCGTGCGCGGCGGCGCGGCGGCGCAGCGCGGCAGCGCGGCAGCGCGGCAGC
>NZ_BAAAKZ010000005.1:0-1855 GCF_039528015.1 Leucobacter albus
CGCCGCCGCCGCCCGGCGCCCGCCGCCGCCCGCGCCGCCGCCCGCGCCGCGCCGCCGCCCAATGAATATGGCAGTTGTTGTCGCTATGTTGCCCTGGAAGCGACAACAACTGCCATATTGAGCCCGTTCGGGCACGCCTGTCGGGGGCCGAGCCGATCGCGCCCGGCCGATCTTGCCAGAGCGGCAAGCCGAGCGGAGAGGCTGAGCCCGCCGCGGGTATGCTGTGCGCATGAACGCTAGACCCGTGCTCGTAAGCTCGTGCCTCGCGGGTATGCCGTGCCGCTACGACGGCAACGCGCGGCCCGACCCGACGATCGTCGAGGCGGTGCGTGCGGGGCGGGCGATCCCGGCATGCGCGGAGCAGCTCGGAGACCTCCCGACGCCCAGGCCGCCGGCGGAGATCGTCGGGGGAGACGGTGGCGACGTGCTCGACGGCACGGCCGCGGTGATAGATATTCACGGTAAAGACGTGTCTGCCCCGTTCGTGCGCGGAGCCGAGATCGTTGCCGACATCGCGGCGAAGCGCGGCATCACCGAGGCTGTGTTGCAGGCGCGCAGCCCGTCGTGCGGCTGCGGCACGGTCTACGACGGCAGCCACAGCGGCGAGCTCGTGAGTGGTGACGGGGTGCTCACCGCGCTCCTCAAGCGGCGCGGAATTCGGGTCACGCCGGTGCGTGGCGCGCGGGATCCTGAACGCAGCTGACCACACGCTGCGTGCCGGGTCTGTGCTTGACTAAGTAACTCGCGACGGGTACGGTCGGAGACAACCGAGGGAGAAGCGCAATGACCGCGAGACACAACCCCGCGACACAAACAGTGCGTGCGGTGGGGGCCATGTTTGGTGCGTGTGTGCTCGCCCTCAGCCTGGCCGGGTGCGCCGACAGCGGCGCTGACAGGGTGCGCGCCGTGCTCGCGCGGGATGCGACCTCGGCCGACTCGCCGCCGCCAGAAATCGATGCGAAGAACGTCTCGCCCGGCTCGTTTCGCCTTGTGGGCGCCGATAGCGCCGGCACCGAGTACTATCTCGGTACGCATGTGGGCGAGGGGGTCTGCCTGCTGGTCTACCCGGTCGCTGAGGGGTGGACGCTTGGCTGCGGCGCCGCTGAAGGCCTATCGGTCGGCGCCGGGGCCACTACCGCGTGGGTTGGAGCTGCTGATCTCAGCGGCATGACCGCGACAGAGAACCTCGCAGAGACGGTCTACATTCGGCAAGGTTAACCTGAGGCGCTAGCAAGCGGCTGCGCTTAGCGAAGCTGGGCCTTCGCGCGGCGGAGGCCGTGCGCTCGGAGCTGGCACCGGTGGCATCGTCACCGCGCGCTCAACTGTGGCGTCGGCGCTGCCTTGCGCGCGGCTCAACTGTGGCGTCGCACGGTTCAACTGCGGAGCCCCCGCTGCCCGACGCGCGGCTCAGCTGTGCGTGGTGCCCCGCTGCCGCCTCGGGCACCGACCTCCCCGGTTGCGGTGCACTACCGCGCCCGCCCCGAGCATGGCAGAATAAACATCAGATGAAGATCAGGTTAGGCTAACCTTGGGAAAGGTAGCCATGGCAACCTCGGCTTCATCAGATGAATGGCAGAGTGGTCTCGGCTCGCCCGCGGGTGGGCCCGCTGCGAGTAGCAGTGCCCTTCATCGACCGCAGATCTCATGCCTGAACAGAGTGATAGCCCATGCCGATTTCCTCCCGCCTCACCTCGTGGCTCGCGGCCACTACCGTCGCGGCCCTCTTGACCGCTGGTGCGCCGACCGGCATCGCCCACGCGGCCGCCGCGGCCGATGCGGTTGGTGCGGGGGCCGGCCCCGTTGCGGTTGCGCCCGCGCCCGCGCCCGCGCCCGCGCCCGCGCCCGCGCCCGCGCC